>NZ_JBFAWA010000005.1:0-470406 GCF_040680035.1 Nonomuraea sp. NPDC052116
ACGCCCGTGCCCAACCGAAAACCGGCTTCGCCGCCACTTCGCCCATCCGAAGCTGGACCAGTTACCCGGCCAAGGTTGCGTGACGGGCCACTAGCTAGCGCGTGACCTGGGCGGCCAGCTTGCGGTGCGCCGCGGAGCGCAGCACGCCGGCCGCCTTCTCCGCGTCGGCGGCGGGGGCCTCGGTCAGGTAGCCCTTGGCCTGCTTGAGCGTGAGCAGCCTGGTGACGGACTGGTCGAGCCGCTCCTTGGAGATCCGGCCCGACCGCACCGCCGCCATCACCGCCTGGTAGGCCTTCGGCAGGTCGTTCGGCATGAGCAGCAGGTCGGCCCCGGCCAGCACGGCCCGCACCGCGATCTCCCCGTCGTTGTACTTCTTGCGCACGCCCTCCATGTTGAGCGCGTCGGTGGAGATCACGCCCTTGAAGCCGAGCTTCTGCCGCAGCAGGCCGGTCAGGATGGGCTTGGACAGCGTGGCCGGGTCGCCCGACGGGTCGAGCTTGGGGAAGACGAGGTGGGCGCTCATCACGGCGTCCACGCCCGCCTCGATCGCCGCCCTGAACGGCGGCGCGTCGATCTTCTCCCACTGCGCCTTCGTGTGCTTGATCACCGGCAGCCCGGTGTGGCTGTCGACGTCGGTGTCGCCGTGGCCGGGGAAGTGCTTGGCGGTGGCGGCCACCTTCGCCTCGCCGAACCCCTTGACCGCCGCCGCGACCATCTTCGCCACCCGCGCCGGGTCGTTGCCGTAGGCCCGGGGGCCGATGACCGGGTTCTTGGGGTTCACGTTCACATCGGCGACCGGGGCGAAGTCGAGGTTGACGCCGAGCGCGCGCAGCTCCTCGCCGGTGGCCCTGGCCACGGCCCGCGCCCGGTCGGGGTTCCTGGTGGCGCCGATCTGGGCGGCTCCGGGGAAGTCGGTCATGAGCGCGGACATCCTGGCCACCAGGCCGTTCTCCTGGTCGGTGCCGATCAGGAGCGGGACGTCCCCGGACGCGCGCTGCAGGCCGTTGGTGAGGCCGACGACCTGGCCGACGCCCTTGATGTTGTGCGGGAAGAGGATCACGCCGCCGAGGTGGTACTTCGCGATCACCTTGGCCGGGGTCTGGGCGCCGTACCTGGCCTGGTTCTCGCCCGACACCGTGTCGGCCGCGGTGCCGTACAGGACGGGCATGAAGAGCTGGCCGACCTTCTCCTCGACGCTCATCTTCGCCAGGACGCGCTCCACGGCGCCCTGGCGCGCCTGCGGCGGGCTCTGCGGCGTCGTCTGCGGAGGCGTCGTCTGCGGGGTCTGCGCGGGCGGTGCGGCCTTGCCTCCTCCGGTCGGGGTCGCACCCGCCGGGCTGCCGCCTGCGCCGCAGGCTGTCAGAGCGATCGCGAGGAGGCCTGCCGTACCGATCCGTCGAAGCATGCCTCCAAAGGTATCCATGAGACAACCCACACCAGACCGTCCCTTTACCAAGACGGCCGGATGTGGACCCGGTTACAGCCCCAGCCGGGTGAGCCCGGACAGGTGCACACGGGCCGCCGCACGCGCCTGAGCCGCCGTCGTCTGCGCCCGCGCGGCCTCGGCGGCCCGCTCGCACTGCTCGAGCGTGTGCGCGGCCAGCACGGCGCGTACGGCGGGCAGCGCCGCGGCGCCCATCGACAGCGAGGAGACCCCGAGCCCGACGAGCACGCAGGCCAGCGCCGGGTCGGCGGCCGACTCGCCGCAGACGCCGCACGGCTTGCCCGCTCTCGCGGCGGCGGCCGCGGTCATGGCGACCAGGTCCAGCAGCGCGGGCAGCCACGGGTCGTGCAGCGCGCTCACGGCGCCGACCTGGCGGTCCGCGGCGTAGGCGTACTGGGCGAGGTCGTTGGTGCCGATCGAGACGAAGTCCACCCGGGTGAGCAACTCGCGGGCGCGCAGCGCGGCCGACGGGATCTCGACCATCGCGCCCACGTTCGTCAGGCCCCTGGCCCGGCACTCCTGCGCGAACCACGCGGCCTCCTCGGCCGTGGCCACCATCGGCGCCATCACCTGGAGCCGCTCGGAGGCGACGGCCGCGAGCGCGCCGAGCTGCGCCGCCATGACGTCGGGGAATCTCCTGAACCTGCGCAGCCCCCGCTCACCGAGCGCCGGGTTCGGCTCGGCGGGTCCGGGCAGGAACGCCAGCGGCTTGTCCGCGCCCACGTCCAGAGTCCGCACGACCACCTTGCCGCCGGGGAACGCCTCCAGCGCCGCGCGGTAGGCCCGCCGCTGCTCCTCCGTGGACGGCGGCCCGGTCCTGTCGAGGAAGAGGAACTCGGTGCGGTAGAGCCCGATCCCCTCGGCCCCGGCGTTGACGGCGTCGTCGAGGTCCGCGGGACCGCCGACGTTGGCGAGCAGCGGAACCGGGTGCCCGTCGGCGGTCCTGCCCGGCCCTTTCGCCGCGGCGATCGCCGCCTGCCGCGCCGCGTCCGCGCCGACCGCCTCGGCCACGTCGGACTCGGCCGGCTCGACGCGTACGTCTCCCGACGTGCCGTCGGCCATCACCCGGACGCCCGGCGGGATCTCCAGCGCGCCCGGGCAGGCCACGACGGCGGGCACGCCCATCGCCCTGGCCATGATCGCGGTGTGGCTGGTGGGGCCGCCCTCCTGGGTGACGAACGCGGCGACGTCCTCCTTGCGCAGCATCGCCGTGTCGGCGGGCGCGAGGTCCCTGGCGACCAGCACGTACGGCTCCTCGGGCGCGACCGGGAGCCCCTGCATGGCGTGCCCGTAGAGCAGCGCGATCACGCGGTCCCTGATGTCGTCGAGGTCGGCGGCCCGCTCGCCCAGGTAGCCCCCGGACCCGGCCAGTACGTGCCGATATTTCGTGAAAGCTTCAAAAACCGCCCTCGGGGCGGCCAGGCCGCGGTCGATCAACGTTCGCACCTTGACGACCAGCCCGGGATCCTCGGCCATCAGCGCCTGGGCCTTGAGGATCTCCTCGGCCTCGCCGCCCGCCTGGTTCCCCCGGGCCTCCAACTCTCCCGCGACCTGTGTGAGCGCGGCCATCGCGCGCTCCTTCTCCTGATCCGCCTCACCGGTGTAGGTGGCGCCCTCGGGGGGTTCGGGCACGGAGACGGTCAGCACGTACGCGGGGCCGTGCCCGATGCCCGGGCTGACCCCGACCCCCCGCAGGTTCATGGCGCCGCGGCGATCGCGGCCAGCTCGTCGAGGACCTCTTCCGACCCCTCGCCCTCCGCGCTGATCACGACGGTCTCGCCCTGCCTGACGTCCAGGGCCATGATCGCGAGGATGCTCTTGCCGTTGACCTGCTGGCTGCCGTGGGACTTCGTCACCGTGATGTCCATGGGGGCCTTCTTCGCCCGCTGGACGAACGTCGCGGCGGGCCGGGCGTGCAGCCCCACTTCCGCCGCCACGGTGACCTTGCGCTCACCCATTACTCCTCCTTCTGGTGCCGGTCCAGACCAGCCGGACCCTCGTGCGATAGCGCGTGTACATTCTGCCGTCTCGGCGGACACGCTCGTTCCGGAGCTATTCCCATCGGAAGAGCTCGTCCCCCGCGTGAACCGCCCCCTCCGCGACCTCGGTCACGGCCCCGGAGAGGGCGTCGAGCGCGACGACCGGGCAGACCGGCGAGCGGCCGCCCGCCTCGACGACCGCCGGGTCCCAGGCCACGACGGGCTGACCGGCGCTCACGCGGTCGCCCTCGGCGGCCAGGAGCTCGAACCCCTGGCCTTTGAGCTGGACCGTGTCGATGCCCAGGTGCACCAGGACGCCTCTGCCGTCGTCTCCGACGATGACGTACGCGTGCGGATGCAGTTTCATGATTTTTCCAGCTATGGGGGCTACGGCCTTGCCCGGCCCGCGCAGCGGGTCGATCGCGGCCCCCGGCCCGACCAGCCCGGCGGAGAACACCGGGTCGGGCACGGCGGCCAACCCCACAGCTGCCCCCTCAACCGGGGCGAGAACAGTCGTCATGGTCTCGCCCTTAGCCGATGATGTCCTCGATGTCGCTGGCGATGGTGTCCGCCTCCGGCCCGACGACGACCTGGACCACGTTCCCCGCGGCCATCACGCCGTGCGCGCCCGCCGCCCTGAGGGCGGCCTGATCGACCTTGGACGCGTCGTGCACCTCCGTACGCAACCGGGTGATGCAGGGCTCGATCTCGATGATGTTGTCGGCCCCGCCCAAACCGGCGATGATCGCGTTCGCGTCAGCCGCCATCCGGCCCTCCCTAGAGCTCTTGTGACCAGGCTATTTCAGTCGGTCTGGGTGACCTTGTTCAGCCCGCGCGGCGCGTCGGGGTCGATGCCGAGCCTGCGGGCCAGCGCCTCGGTGAGCAGCTGACCGGGCACGATCAATCCCATCGGAGCCACCCATTCGGGCAGGTCGGGGCCGTTCAGCGCGGCGGTGCCCGCCCGTGCGAGCGCGTCGCCGCCACCGATCGTGTACGCCGCCGCGCCCGCGGCCACCACCCGCTCGGCCAGCGCGACCGTGCCGGACAGGGTCGGGCTGTTCTCGGCGGCGACCAGCAGCGCGGGCGTGTCGGCGTCGACCACGGCGATGGGGCCGTGCAGCAGGTCGGCGTAGGACAGGCCCATGGCGTGCAGGTAGCAGGCCTCCTTGAGCTTCAGCGCCGTCTCCAGGGCCGTCGAGAACGCCAGCCCACGCCCGGACACGACCACGCCCGGCTTGTCCAGCAGGCCCTCGACCACGGCCTCCAGGTCGCCCGGCTCGGTGATCAGCTTCTCCACCGCCTCGGGCACCCGCCGCAGGTCCCCCGCGTCCACGTCGGCGCCCAGGCCCAGCGCGAGCACCGCCAGGGCCGCGAGCTGCGTCGTGTACGTCTTGGTCGCGGGAACGGCCTTCTCCTCACCGGCGACCGTGCACAGGGCCACGTCGGCGGCCTGCGCGAGGGGGCTCTGCTCGCCGCCGTTCGTGATGCCGACTGTCCTGGCCCCGCAGTCCTTGGCCCAGGCCAGCGTCTCGACGATCTCCTCAGTGCGGCCCGACTGCGAGATCGCGACGGCCAGCACCCCGTCCAGGTCAAGCTTGCGCTTGTACGTCGTGGCGATCGAGGGCGCGGCCAGCGCGGCCAGGCGGCCCGCGTGTGATTCGACCAGGTATCGCCCATAAACTGCAGCATTGTCAGAGGTACCGCGCGCGATGAACAGCAGCTGGCGAGTCTGCTCGCCCACTGCTCTCACCTCGTCGACCCTCGGCAGCAGGGAGTCCAGGGTGGCCCGCAGCGCGGCCGGCTGCTCGGCGATCTCGCTGCGCATCTTCGTGGTCATCTCGGGCTCTTTCCTTGATCGACTGCGACGCGGACTTGACCGTCTTTCGCGACATGTGGTCTAGTCCGGACTAGACCAGTACGAACCATAACCCATTGCCAAGGTCGCGATCGAGGGGAGGATCCGTGGCGCACATCGATCCGGACAGCCCGGTGCCCAAGTATTTCCAGCTCCGCGAGATCCTGTTGGACCTCATCGACAGCGACGAGCTGAGCATCGGGGCGGCCATCCCGTCCGAGCGCGAGCTCTGCCAGCGCTTCGGCCTGTCCAGGATGACCGTACGGCAGGCCGTCGACCACCTCGTGTCCGAGGGCCGCCTGCACCGGGTGCCGGGCAAGGGGACGTTCGTCGCCCGGCCCAAGATCGAGCTGGCGCTGCAGCTGACGTCGTTCACCGACGACATGAGGGCGCGGGGCATGATCCCGGGCTCGCGCGACCTCGATCGCCGGATCGTGCGGGCCAGCGCGCACCTCGCCAAGGAGCTGGGGATCCAGCCGGGCGAGGAGGTGCACTTCATCGAGCGGCTGCGGATGGCCGACGGGGAGCCCCTGTCCATCGAACGGGCGCACATCCCGGTCAAGCTCGCCCCCGACCTGGGTTCCCACGACTTGTCGGATAAATCACTTTATGAGCTGCTGGAGAGCCGCTACGGCCTGGTCATGGACGCCGGCGAGCTCACCATCGACGGCGGCATAGCCGACCCGAGCGACGCGGACCTGCTGAAGCTCCCGCGCGGCGGCGCCGTGCTGCTGCTGCAGCGCAGGTCGTTCGCCGGCGGCGTCTGTGCGGAGCTGGGCGTGTCCACGTATCGTGCGGATCGCTACCAGTTGCGCACCATCCTGGAAATGCCCGTAAGACGGGGCTGAGGCCTCACCCGGCTCGGAGGAACGCCCGGTGAACGAGACCACCGCCGCCCGGCCTTCGCCGTTCGCTCGCGTGATGACCGTGCTCCAGCGGCTGGGCCGCTCCCTCATGCTGCCCATCGCCGCCCTGCCCGCCGCCGCCCTGCTGCTGCGCTTCGGCCAGCCCGACATGCTCGGCTCCAACGGCGCCGAGCCGGGCGGCCTGGCGGACGTGGCCGGGTTCGCCTGGATGAACCAGGTCGCCGAGGTGCTGGCCGCGGCCGGCGCGGCGCTCTTCGAGAACCTGCCGTTGCTGTTCGCCGTGGGAGTGGCGATCGGCTTCGCCCGCAAGGCCGACGGCTCCACCGCCCTGGCCGCCGTGGTCGGCTACCTGGTCTTCGACCGGGTGACCAAGGTGATGTTCTTCGGCTCCGACATCCGCGACACCGTCCTCATCAAGGAGGCCCAGGCCCAGGGCATCAAGGAGATCATCAACTACGGCATGCAGAACCCGACCAAGGTCCTCGGCGGCATCGTCATGGGCCTGGTCGCCGCCCTCCTCTGGCAGCGCTTCCACCGCATCAAGCTGCCGTCCTGGCTGGCCTTCTTCGGCGGTCGCCGATTCGTCCCCATCATCACCTCCATCGTGGCCCTGCTCATCGGCGTGGTCTTCGGCTGGCTCTGGCCGGTGATCGGCGAGTGGATCCGCCACGCCGGCGAGGCCCTGGCCGCCATCGGCCCGATCGGCACCGGCATCTACGGCCTCATCAACCGCCTGCTCATCCCCCTCGGCCTGCACCACTTCGTCAACTCCGTCGTCTGGTACGTGGTGCCGCAGTGCGAGGTGGGCGGCCGGGTGCTGGGCGGGGACTGGAACTGCTACTTCGGCGGCGCCCCGCACGCCGGCCAGTTCATGGCCGGCTTCTTCCCCATCATGATGTTCGCCCTGCCGGCCGCCGCCCTCGCCATGTGGCGCGCCGCCCCACCCCACCGCCGCGCCACGGTGGGCGGCATCATGCTCTCGGCCGCCCTGGCGTCGTTCGTCACGGGGATCACGGAGCCGATCGAGTTCGCCTTCATCTTCGTGGCCCCCCTGCTCCTGGTGGTGCACGCCATCCTGACCGGCCTGGCCATGGCCCTGACCACCTTGATCGGCGGACAACTGGGATTCGGCTTCTCCGCCGGCCTGCTCGACATGCTCCTGAACGCCAGCAAGTCGAACACCCAGAATTTGCCCGGGATCCTGATATTGGGGGTGATTTACGGCGTCATCTACTACGCCGTCTTCACCTTCCTCATCCGCAAACTCAACATCCTCACCCCGGGCCGCGAACCCGAACCAGACCTCGACTCAGGCGAAACCTAACCCCCCGCCCACGGCCGCACCACCCACCCACAGAACACACCCGCCCCACCAACCCACGCCACACCCGCCCCCCAAAGCACCGCCCCGGCCAAACACCCCGCGGGCGAGCCCCACAAGCCCCAGGCCACCCCGCCACAGCGCCGCCCCACGTCCCTCACCCCGCCCGGCCCTCCAAAGCGCCGCGTCGGCGAGACGCCCCACGACCGCACCCGGCGCCAATCAACGGCGGGAGCCCAGAAAAAAGGGACGACCACCACCCCACTACAAGCATGCCCAAAATGGTTTAGGGCGCCCGCAACCCAGCCAATCACGTCCGGAATAGCCACCCACCCCCACCCCAAGGGGATCCAACTTCCAAAATTCTTCTCCATCAAAGACAGACAAACCCAGCCACCCCCAGGAGAAGTTGGCGGCATTTGTATTCCTAGCCAAGACCGAAAACTCCTTATAACGATTCTTTCTTCGTCCAAGAATTTGGAGGATGCGTGTCAACAACCCCCCGCATCGGCGTCACCCCCACCCCCGAACCCCCCTACGACGAAGAGCAGCCGACATCGGAAATCGCACCCCCGGAAATCCACGGCACCCTGGCCCTGGACCCCCACCCCCTCGTATGGGGCCCGCCGGGATCCATCCCCGATGAGCGCAAGCTGCGCCACCTCGGCCAGGCGCTGGCAGAGGTGCTCGCGGGCCGCCGCCCGCCGGAGACCGTGGCCGACAAGCTCACAGCTCGCGCCTACCGAGAGCTGGTCCAGGCAGGCCAGATGATCAGGACCAGCCGCCCCCCGTTCGCCGGCAGCGTGCACGTCAAGGAGCCCAGGGACGGCGCCGTGGAGATGTGCATGCTGGTGCACTGCGGCGACCGCAACCGCGTCCTGGCGATACGGCTCGAACGGAGAGGCGCCCAATGGCTCTGCACGGACTTCGAGACGGCGTAGAAAAAGGCATTTAAAGAGCCCAGAAAAAACCCGGCAGAAAAAAAGAGACCCCCACACGAGGTGGGGGTCTCAAAAAGAAGCGTCAGGCCGCGTTCTTGGGGTCGCCGTGGCAGCGCTTGTACTTCTTGCCCGACCCACACGGGCAGGGCGCGTTGCGCTCCACGTTTCCGTACGCGGCCCGCTCCGCCGAAGTGGTGCGGACGCGGGTGTGCTCGACCTCGCCCTGCTCGCCGGGCGCGGAGTATTCGAGCTCGGCCGGACGCTCAGGCCCGCGCAGCCCGCGCGCGATGATCGAGCGGGTCTCCGCGATGACCGCGTCCTCCTCCTCGACGATCGGGTTTTCCTGCACCTCCACCTCGAGGTTGAACAGGAACCCGACCGAGTCCTCCTTGATGCCCTCGAGCATCGCGGCGAACATCTCGAAGCCCTCGCGGGCGTACTCGATCTTGGGGTCCTTCTGCGCGTAGGCCCGCATGCCGATGCCCTCGCGCAGGTAGTCCATCTCGTACAGGTGCTCGCGCCACTTCCGGTCGAGGACCGAGAGGATCACGCGGCGCTCCAGGTCGCGCGTGGTCTCGGGGCCGAACTCCTCCTCGCGCCTGGCGTACGCCTCGAGCGCGTCGGCCTTGACCTTCTCGGAGATGAACTCGGCGGACAGCTCTTCGCGAGAGCCGGCCTCCTCGACGAGGTCCTCGATCCTGATCGAGATCGGATAGAGCTCCCCGAACGCCTTCCACAGCTTGTCGAGATCCCACTCCTCGGCGAAGCCCTCGGACGTGGCGCCCTGCACGTAGCCGTCGATCACCTCGCCGACGAAGCCGCGCACCTGCTCGTGCAGGTCGGCGCCCTCCAGCACGCGGTGGCGCTCGGCGTAGATGACCTTGCGCTGGCGGTCCATGACCTCGTCGTACTTCAGAACTTCCTTGCGGATCTCGAAGTTCTGCTGCTCGACCTGGTGCTGGGCGGAGGCGATGGCCTTGGAGACGATGCCCGACTCGATCGGCTGGTCGTCGGGGATCTGCAGCCTGGTCATGATCATCTCGACCCTGGCCGAGTTGAACAGGCGCATGAGGTCGTCGCCGAGCGACAGGTAGAACCGCGACTCACCGGGGTCGCCCTGACGGCCGGAACGGCCGCGGAGCTGGTTGTCGATGCGGCGCGACTCGTGGCGCTCGGTGCCGAGAACGTAGAGGCCGCCGAGCGAGGTGACCTCGTCGTGCTCGGCCTTGACCGCCGCCCTGGCCTTCTCCAGCGCCTCGGGGTAGGCCTTCTCGTACTCCTCCGGCGTCTCGACCGGGTCGAGGCCGCGCTGGCGCAGCTCGAGGTCGGCGCGGAACTCGGAGTTGCCGCCGAGCATGATGTCGGTGCCTCGGCCGGCCATGTTGGTGGCGACGGTGACCGCGCCCTTACGCCCGGCCTCGGCGATGATCGACGCCTCACGCGCGTGGTTCTTCGCGTTGAGCACCTCGTGCTGCACGCCGCGGCGCTTGAGCGCCTTGGACAGCCGCTCGGACTTCGCCACCGAGGTCGTGCCGACGAGCACCGGCTGCCCGGCCTCGAAGCGCTCCTTGATGTCCTGGACGACCGCGTCGAACTTGGCGTCCTCGGTCTTGTAGACCACGTCCGCCTGGTCCTTGCGGACCATCGGCCGGTTGGTCGGGATCGGGACGACACCCAGCTTGTACGTCTGGTGGAACTCGTTGGCCTCGGTGGCGGCCGTACCGGTCATTCCGCTCAGCTTGGTGTAGAGGCGGAAGTAGTTCTGCAGGGTGACCGTGGCGAGAGTCTGGTTCTCGTCCTTGATCTTCACGCTCTCCTTGGCCTCGATGGCCTGGTGCATGCCCTCGTTGTAGCGGCGCCCGTGCAGGATGCGGCCGGTGAACTCGTCGACGATCAGGACCTCGCCGTCGGCGACGATGTAGTCCTTGTCCTTCTTGAACAGCTCCTTGGCCTTGAGCGCGTTGTTCAGGAAGCCGACGAGGTGGGTGTGCTCGGGCTTGTAGAGGTTGTCGATGCCGAGCCAGTCCTCGACCTTCTCGACACCGGCCTCCAGGATGCCGACCGTGCGCTTCTTCTCGTCGACGATGTAGTCGCCGGTGCTCTCCTCGCCAGGGTTCTTCGCCTCGACGCCCCTGCGCAGGCGGGGCACGATCTTGGCGAACTCCTGGTACCACTTGCCCGACTGCTCGCCGGGGCCGGAGATGATCAGCGGCGTACGGGCCTCGTCGATCAGGATGGAGTCGACCTCGTCGACGATCGCGAAGTTGTGGCCGCGCTGCGCGCACTCCTCGAGCGACCACGCCATGTTGTCGCGCAGGTAGTCGAAGCCGAACTCGTTGTTGGTGCCGTACGTGATGTCGGCCTCGTACTGCTTGCGCCGCTCGTCTGGCTGCTGGCCGGCGATGATGCAGCCGACCTCGAGGCCGAGGAACCGGTGGATGCGACCCATGGTCTCGGCGTCACGCTTGGCCAGATAGTCGTTGACCGTGATGACGTGGACGCCCTTGCCGGAGATGGCGTTGAGGTACGCCGGAAGCGTACAGGTGAGGGTCTTGCCCTCACCGGTCTTCATCTCCGAGATGTTGCCCAGATGGAGGTTGGCGCCGCCCATGATCTGCACGTCGTAGGGCCGCTGGCCGAGCACGCGGCGGGCCGCCTCGCGCACGGTCGCGAACGCCTCGGGAAGCAGATCGTCGAGCGTTTCACCGTCTGCATGGCGCTGCTTGAACTCATCCGTCAGCGCACGCAACTCCGCGTCGGACAGGCTCGTGAAGTCGTCCTCGATGGAGTTGACCTGGTCTGCGATCCGCTTGAGCTTGCGCAGGATCTTACCTTCGCCGGCACGTAGGATCTTGTCGAGAATGGCTGCCACTTTATGTAAAGCTCCTCGCAGGTCTACCCCGGCGGCGCCGCCAGGAGGAGAGGCCGAGACAAACTTCCCCGTTGCCATCGTAGGCGGTTCCGCAACCAGACACAGCCACCGTGACGACGAGGGCGCAACACCCATCTGGGAGAATGGGTCAAGGCAGAGGGTATGCCGGTTGAGAGCCGGCTCGCACCAATAAGCGCGATAACCGGCAAAGGAAGGATTAATCATGGTTGAGGGGAAGAAGTCGGCGCATCCGGAGAATCTCGGCAGCCACGCCGGGCGGGCGTCATCGTGGCTGGCGGTGACGGTGATGCTGGTGGGCACGGTGGTGGCCGGCTTCGGCCTCACGGCCGCCAACTGGACGCTCGTCTGGATCGGCGCCGGAGTGTTCGTCGTGGGCGGCGTCCTGGCTCTTGTCTTCGATATCTTCACCGACGTCGTGATCGACGCGCCCCGCGTGGGCATGCACGCTGAAGATCACCGCTGACGCACGCTTCACCGGGTGGGGCACCCACCCACGGGTGCCCCACCATCTCCCATCTCCCACACTCTGTGCGCCGCCGGTGACCGGTTCTCCCACACCGCCCGCGAGCACCTCGATGGCGTCGGCCGCGGCCTTTCGTAATAGGCGAGCACAATCCCCGTAACGACGAGCCCGCCGCGCGTGTCGGGCGGGGATGAGGGGTTGCGTACGCGGGCGTACAGCCCCAGGCGGCGCTGGAGGACCCCTGGGCCCGCTATGGGCGCCGTCGCCTGCCACTCGGCCGCGCTCAGATGGCATCGGCGGGCACAGTCGGGTATCGGCGGGCACGATCGGTACGGGCGAGGCAAGGCGGCTGGCGTTGACGGCGGCAGACCGGACGCGGTGGCGTCGTGACGCCAACCGGACGCCATAACGCCGACCGGACGCCGTGACGCCGACCGGACGTGGTGGCGCCGACGGTCGAGGACCGGGCGATATTGACGAGCGGCCAGCCGGGCGAGGGTGGCGCCAGTGGGCGGCGAGCCGGGCGCGCTTGGCGTGGGCTGGCGGCAGTCCGGACATTGGCTGGCTGTAGTCCGGACGTTGGCTGGTGGCAGGCCAGGTGTGGGCGGTGCAAGCTAGCGGGCGATGGGCGACCTCCACTGGCCGACGGGCGCGGGTGACGTCGACAAGGCGTCAGGCGGGCGCGGAACACATCGGCGCGGGAGGCATCGGCGGGGGCGGTCGGCGTTGGCGAGGCCGCAGGCGTTGGCGAGGCGTGGGCCGGGCGCGGATGGCGGGTGGTGTGCCCAGGGGGTTGGGGCGGGCGGGGATGTTTTGTCGGTGGCCGTCGCTACATTGCTCGCATGCATCGCCATACGCAATCGCAGCCATGACCGGCACCACCGACCTGACCCTCGACGAGGCGCGCCGGATCATCCTCCGTTCCCAGGGCATGATCGGCGCCGACGCGCGCAAGGGCGGGGCGCACGCGATGCTGCGCAGGCTGGGCGCCGTGCAGCTCGACACGATCTCGGTGCTCGCCCGTTCCCACGAGCTGGTCGCCTACGCCCGCCTGGGCGCGGTGGGACGGACCAACATCGAACGGGCCTACTGGCACAACCCTGCCCAGAGCTTCGAATACTGGTGCCACGCCGCCTGCATCCTGCCCGTCGAGCACTGGCCCCTCTACTCGTTCCGGCGCCGGGCGTACCGTAAGCGGCGCTACCGCTGGCACGAGGTCCCCGACGGGGTGGACAAGCTGCTCGAGCAGGTACGCGAGCAGGGCCCGCTGACGACCTCGGACGTCGGCGGGGCCAAGAACGGCGGCCCGTGGTGGGACTGGTCCGACTCCAAGATCGGCCTGGAGTGGCTGCTCGACATCGGTGAGCTGGTCTGCAGCCGCCGCGTCGGCTGGCGGCGCGTCTACGACCTGGCCGAGCGCGTGGTCCCCGCGGAGCTCCTGGCCGATGATCTCTCCGACGAGGAGTGCGTCGTACGCCTGGCCGCCGTGGCGGGCCGGTCCCTGGGCGTGGCCAACAGGACCGACCTCATCGACTTCCTGCGCCTGAAGGGCGAGTACGCCGCCATGCTCGACGCGGCTCTGCGCAGCGGCGCGGCGGGCCTGGTGCCCGTGACGGTCTCGGGCTGGCCGGGCAAGAAGGGCTCCCCCAACGCCTGGGCGGACCCGGCGGCGCTGGAGTCCGAGCCGCGCGGGCGTCACCGCACGACGCTGCTGTCGCCGTTCGACTCCCTCATCTGGCACCGCGGCCGCACCGAGCGCGTCTTCGGCTTCCAGTACACGCTCGAGCTGTACGTCCCCAAGCACAAACGGGTCCACGGCTACTTCACGATGCCCGTGCTGGCGGGCGGCCGGCTGATCGGCCGCGTCGACCCGGCCCGTGAGGGCAGCACGCTGGTGATCCGGCAGCTCCACCTGGAGCCGGGCCTGTCGCCCGCCCGGTGGGCCGACGCCCTGACGGACGCCCTGTGGTCTGCGGCGGAGTGGGTAGGCTGCGATTCCGTACGGGTCGAGCACGCCGATCCGCCCGAGCTCGTCCCGATCCTGAACGCCGCCGCCACCGCCCGATAGCCCCCAGCACAACGGCGCCAGGCAGGCGGGTATCGGTGGCGAGCGCGGGTGGCTGCCTATCTCCAGGCCGCCCAGGTGGGGCGGGAGTGAGACGGCTCGCGGGCGGCGGTGGCGGGTGCTTGCCTCCAGGCCTCCCAGGTGGGGGCGGGAGCAAGACGGACTCGCGGGCAGCGATGGCTACCTGCCCCTGGCCGCCCAGGCGGAGCCCGGGGCGACGCGCGGCCTCGCGGGCGGCGATGGTGCCCCTGAGCCGTCCAGGTGAGAACCGGGTGAGGCTCCCCGCATGGACGGCTAGGTGATCTCCAGCATGCGTTCCCGCACCGCGTACACCACGGCCTCCATCCTCGAGTGCAGTTGCAGCTTGTCGAGGATGTTGCGTACGTGGTTCTTCACGGTGTTCTCGGAGATGAACAGCTGCTTGGCGATCTCGCGGTTGTTCATCCCCTTGGCCACCAGCCGCAGGACCTCCATCTCGCGATCGGTCAGGCGGGGGACGGGGAGCTGGGGAGGGCGCTCGGACTCCTTGCGGCTCATGCTCTGGAATTCGCTGATGAGCTTGGCGGCCATCGCCGGGTTGATTAAGGACTGGCCCTCGTGCACGCCGCGCACCGCGGCCGGCACGTCGTTGATCTGGACATCCTTGAGCAGATAACCGGTGGCGCCGGCCTTGATGGCCTCGAAGAGGTCTTCTTCCTCGTCGCTCACCGTCAGCATGATGACGCGCGTGCTCGGGACCGAGGCCTTGATGCCCTTCGTGGCCTCGATCCCGTCCTGCCGTGGCATACGCACGTCCATGAGCGCGATGTCGGGCATGAGGCGGTTGGCCAATTCGACCGCCTCCTGCCCGTCACTCGCTTCGCCGACCACCTCGATGTCGGGCTCAGCGGCCAGAGCGAGAGCCAGGCTCCGCCGGATCAGCTCGTGATCGTCAACGATCAGCACGCGGATCGGCTCGGTCGCTGAGGTACGGACCTCGCCGGACTCGGTCACGAGGCCTCCTTGATCCGCCTCGCGACAGCCTTCGCTTCGCTTCGCTCGCTCATCTGAACCTGACTGAGCTCGCTCACGTCTCCTCCTCGTCGGGGGGCCAGAGCCGTTGAACCGCAATGATGGCATGGGAGCCGCGGTTCTCGGGTGGTCGAGAAGATCTTTTAGCGCGCGATCATGGCTCTACGAGCCGCAACACGCCGTAGTTGTAGCCGCGTCTGTTGTAGACCACGCACGGCTGGCCGCTCTCCTTGTCACGGAACAGGTAGAAGTCGTGCCCGACCAGCTCCATCTCGAGGAGGGCCTGGTCGATGGTCATGGGTTCCGCTTTGTGGAACTTCTCTCGGACGATGAGCGGCCCTTCGCCGTCCATCTCGATCGGGACGATGTCGTCGTAGCGCTGGTCGCGCTGAACCTGCTCGTCCTCTTCGGCCTCGGCGGGGGCGGTGGCCTCCGGCGGGGTCAGGTCCGCGACGTCGGGGAGTGCCGCGGTGATCTCCGCCACAGAGGGCGGGCAGTGGTTGCCGTGGTGGACCTTGCGCCGGTCGGCCAGCCGCCTGAGGCGGCCTTCCAGCTTGTCGAGGGCCATGTCGAGGGCTGCGAATCGGTCGTCGGCCGAGGCTTCGGCGCGGATGGCCGGTCCTCGAGAGTGAATGGTGAGCTCGACGCGCTCGCGCTGGTCAGCGAGGCGCGGATTGCGTTCTTTCGACACCTCCACATCAACTCGGATGAGTTTGTTGTCCAGACGTTCGATCCTGGCCAGCTTGGTCGTCACTTGGTCACGGAACCGATCACTCACACCTGTGTGCCGGCCCTTGACGATGATGTCCATGCAACAGCCCCCCTTCGGTCTAGCGACTGAGCAAGAGCGCCCGACGACGTGCCTGTCGGACGGGGTCTGCTGTCTGCCTTTCTGTCACCGTTACCCTCTTCCGACTCTGCGTCACCGGGAACTCGGTTGGCACCCGTCCGGCCGACCTGGTCTTCGACCCCACATCCGCCTGCTGAGGGTTTCGCAGCTCTGTTGCCACTACCGCCCTTCTCTTCTGGCGAGGGACATCTGGACCCTCGGGAAGGCAGGACTTACCCCTAAGCCGCACCGTGATCGGTCGACAAAGAGTCGCCTTACGTGGACCGTTTTGCCTGCGGCTGGCATCGGCTAGCAGAGTCGGGGACCCCGACCCTGCGCAACCACGGACCCGAACGGGTGCCATGTCAGAACGCTATCCGCATCCTGCGCGAATGTCAGCCGGAGGATCGGCCAAAGGATCACGTACCGTGATTTTCCCGAGGTCCCCATGCTCTCCCAAATGCCCTATTTAACCGATCGGCAACCCTTATGAGGATGGAGCTCCCGCCCACTGAGCAGCCCTGCCGCACCCTTGGGGGAAGTGACATGTGGCCTCGTGGTGAGGATAGCGATGTGGATCTTTCTTTACGCACTGTAACCGTAATCCTTTTCAAGATCTTCGGCGTGTCGCGGCCACGGTCGCGGCCAGCGGCACTCGCACCCCCGCCGAGCTCAGCGCCCTGGCGGCCTCCACGAGGGTGGCCCCGGTCGTGACGATGTCGTCCAGGAGCACCGCACAGGCCGCTGGAGGGCCTTTCGCGGCCCGCCGCACCTGGAGTGACCCCGCGAGGTTGGAGCTCCTCTCGGCGGAACTCAGCCCCGCCTGGTCGGCCACCCGCCGCGCCTGTACCAGCGCCGGCCAGGCCTCGGCCCGCAGGCCCCACGCCCGCAGCCGGCCCGCGGCCAGCACCGCCAGCCGCCCGACCGGGTCGTGGCCGCGGTGCCGGCGCGTCCGCCGCGCGCTCGGCACCGGCACCACCGCGAACCGCCCGCCTGCCCAGGGTGCCTTCGCGCCGTTGACCGCCGTCACGACGGTGAACGCCACGGCCTCCGCCAGCGCCTCCGCCAACGCCACCGCGCCCCGCTCCTTGTACGCCACGACCGCCCTGCGCACCGCGCCCTCATACGGTGCCGCCGACCAGCAGTCGGGCAGGCCGTCCGGCACGGGCTCGGGCAACCGCCTGGCGGGCGCGCCGACGAGCTCGGCCTGACAGCTTGCGCACCACCGCGCCCCTCCGGCGGCGCACCCGGCGCAGGACTGCGGGAGGACGAGGTCGAGCACGGCGGTCAGCACGCGTGCCAGGATGCCGCCCGCGACCGACAATTTCCGTCCGTCGCCAGTACAGCTAGCCCAGGGGGAAGAGCGGGGTGCTGGCGCCGGATTCGATCTTGGTGGTCCAGGACTGCCGGTCCTGGCCGAGCTCCATGATCTGGTTGCCCTTGGCCGTCTTCGCCTCCGCCAGCACGCGGTCGTTCACCGCGGCCACCGCCGCGAGCGGCTCCTTCAGTGGCACTCCCTCGATCTCCCCGTCCCCCACGTTGATCTCGTTGAGCACCTGCCCCGCCTGGCCCTCCACCAGCACCAGCAGGTGCTCGTCATCCTCCCAGGCCACGTCGAGGATCTTGTTTCCCCCCTCGGTGGTGGTCAGGGCCTGGAAGTTGCCCAGCATCATCCCCGCGGCCCCGCCCGTGAGCGCGCCGATCTGGACCGTGTTCTGACCGGTGGTGACCGCCACCCGCACGCCGTCCCTGGCGATCCTGAGCCGGGTGACGTCCAGCCCGGTCAGCTTGGGCGCGGAGATCCGCTGGGGTCCCTTCCCGCTGAGCGGGTCGTACCGGAGCAGGGCGGCGTTCGTCTGGTCGTAGGTCCACAGGGACCCGTCCCGGTGCCACGTGGGCGGGGTCAGAGTGCCCTGGATGACCTCCTGCCAGCGCCCCGACTGCGTCAACGCCGCCACCGAGATGCCGGTGGAGGTCTGCGCGGCGACGTACCCACCGTCCTTGGACAGGGCGAAGCCGTGGAAGCCGTCGCGCTCCTGCCCCGCCGGACCCGGCACGCTGCCCGCGGGCCCGTCCTTGCTCATGTAGTGGACCGCGCCCTTGCTGATGTAGTACGCGGCGTCGCTGGTGGCGTCCAGCCAGTCGTCGTCGGAGTCGGGCCGGTCGATGGAGTAGGACTCCCCGTTCACCTGGATCTCGATGACGCGGCCCTTGGCGATCTCGTTCTTGTTCAGGCTGTACCTGATCTGGGCCCGCAGGGAGTCCTCGGCGCCCAGGTCAAGGGTGTCGAGGGGGCCGGAGAGGTTGATCACCACACGGTCCTCGCCGGACCTGATCGACTCGACCTTGGTGTCGAGCGGGAAGCTCGTCGTCACCGCCCCCTGCAGGGCCGAGGTGGGGCTCTTGAGCAGGCGCTGCAGGATGGTCTGCGCGTACGTCTCCGTCGGCTTCAGCCGCAGGCGCACGCGGTCCACGACCAGCGTGTTCGGGCTGTTGCCGTTCAGGTAGTAGAGGTTCGTGGCCCGGTACGCGCGGCTCACGTCGGAGTCGGTGAGCAGCAGCCCGTTGGGCAGGCTCTTGACCAGGTAACCGCCGCCTTCGGCCTTCACCAGCTCGAAGGAGTCCACCCAGGGGCCGGCGGTGGGGGCGTACGAGTCGTCCTCCTTGATGCGCGCCACCCACCGGCCCTTGACCGTGACCTTCTCCACCGGCTCCGTCGCCTCGCGCTCGGTGGGAGGCACGACCTCGAACGCGTCGTCGACGACCGTCACCGGCCCCGAGGCGCTCCACTTCGCCCGCGCCTCCTGGGTCAGGTACTGGGGCAGGATGGTCGGGTCGTCGGCGTAGGCCGCCATGGCCGCCTGCAGACCCCTGATCGTCTGCTCCTCGTTCCAGGTCTTGTCGGGCGGGAAGGCGATCATGCGGTGGAACGGCTTGCTCAGCGGGTCGCCGCTGCCGGCCTCGTTGACGGTGAGGGGACCGGTCACGGGGATCACGGTGCAGCCGGAGCCCGCGCAGACCACGGCGACCCCGATCACGAACACCGCGCCGAGCCGCCACACCCGCTCACGCCGCCCGGTCACCCGCCTAGTCGTCGTCATGGTCGGCCCCGTCCGCCGAGGCCGGCAGCAGCACCGGCGTCATGGCCGTGCGCCACGTACGCCGCATCTCGATCTCCGGCGGCACCAGCGACAGCGGCGAGCCCTTCAGATCGGCCCCGGCCGTCCTCGGCAGCGTCAGCCTGAACTGCGAGCCCTCCCCCGGCTGTCCCCACGCCTGCAGCCAGCCGCCGTGCAGCGTGGCGTCCTCGCGCGAGATCGCCAGCCCGAGCCCGGTGCCGCCGATCGTCCGCGCCCGCGACGGGTCGGCCCGCCAGAACCGGTCGAACACCATCGTGTCCTCGCCGCCCTTCAGCCCGATCCCGTGGTCGCGCACGGCGACCGCGACCGCGTCCCGGTCGGCGCCGACGGTGACCACGATGTCCCTGCCCTCGCCGTGCTCGATGGCGTTGAACAGCAGGTTGCGCAGGATCCGCTCGACCCTGCGGTTGTCGATCTCGGCCATGCACGGCTCGTTCGGCAGCCGGAGCTCGAAGCGGGTCGTGTGCCGCTCGGCCAGCGCCTCGGAGTCGGCGATGGCCCGCAGCACCACGTCGCGCACGTCCACGGGGTCGAGGTCGAGCGTGGCGGCGCCGGCGTCGTAGCGGCTGATCTCCAGCAGGTCGGCCAGCATGGACTCGAACCGTTCGAGCTGGGCCTGCATGAGCTCCGCCGAGCGGGAGGCCATCGGGTCGAAGTCCTCGCGGGCGTCGTAGAGCAGGTCGGCGGCCATGCGCACGGTCGTCAGCGGCGTGCGCAGCTCGTGGGAGACGTCGGAGACGAACTGCCGCTGGACCTGCGAGAGCTCCTCCAGCTGGTGGATCTTCAGCGCCAGGTTGGCGGCCATCTCGTTGAACGAGTTCGCCAGGCGGGCCAGGTCGTCCTCGCCGCGAACCTTGAGCCGTTCGTCCAGTTTGCCGGAGGCCAGGCGCTCGGCGGCCTGGCGCGCCAGCCGTACGGGAGTGACGACCTGGCGGGCGACCAGGTACGCGATGGCGGCGAGCAGCAGCACGAGCCCGAGGCCGACCACGACGATGGCCAGCCGGACGTTGGACAGCAGCTCCTCTTCGTCCGTGAACGGGAAGAAGTGGTAGACCTCGTAGTTCTGGCCGCTGGAGGGCACGTGCACGGTGCCGCCGACCACGTACGTGAGCCTGGGCTGGCTCTCGCCGGCGAACTTGATCTTCTCGATGGACCCGACGGTCTTCTTCTGCACGTTGTGCCGCAGGCTCTCCGGCACGTTGGACGGCACGACTCCCCCGGACGCCCGCGACTGGCCGGGGATCGCCTGGTTGAGTATCAGCACGTCGTAGCGCTTCTTGGAGCCGTTCTCACCCGATCCGGTGACGATGTCCATGACGTCGTCGAGCGGGTTGGCCGAGCCCTTCTTGCCGCCGTCGGCGGGCTTGGTCGGGTCGTCGGTCTCGGGCGCCAGCGCGTCGGCGATCTGGAGGCGGTCGGCGAAGGCCTCGCTGGCGGAGGAGCGCTGGCTGCTCTGCACGACCGACCGGTTGATCTGCTCGGACAGGAACGTGCCCAGCACGACCACCACGATCACGGAGATCACCAGCGTGCTGGTGACCACCTGGAGCTGGAGCGAGCGCCGCCACACGCTCCGTGTCCTGCCTGCCGCACGGCGCACCCGCCGGCGAACGCCGCCGAGAATCTGGCGGAATGTCCGTCGGCGGAAACGCTTTTTCTTCGCCGGGGGCACGGCAGGTCGGGACGTGGACTAGGCGGGGCCGGCTTTGTAGCCGACGCCGCGGACCGTCACCACGATCTCGGGGTGCTCGGGGTCCTTCTCGATCTTGGCCCTGAGCCGCTGGACGTGCACGTTGACCAGCCGCGTGTCGGCCGCGTGCCGGTAGCCCCAGACCTGCTCGAGCAGGACCTCCCGGGTGAACACCTGGCGCGGCTTGCGGGCCAGCGCGACCAGCAGGTCGAACTCCAGCGGCGTGAGGTTGATCGTCTCCTCGCCCCGCTTGACCGAGTGCCCGGCCACGTCGATGGTGATGTCGCCGATCTGGAGGATCTCGGGGGTCGGCTCATCGGTGCGGCGGAGCCGCGCCCGCACCCGGGCCACGAGCTCCTTCGGCTTGAACGGCTTGACGATGTAGTCGTCGGCCCCCGACTCCAGCCCGAGAACGACGTCGATCGTGTCGCTCTTGGCCGTGAGCATGACGATCGGAACCCCCGACTCGGCCCTGATCCTGCGCGCGACGTCGATGCCGTCCGCCCCCGGCAGCATCAGGTCGAGCAGGACCAGATCCGGGCGTGTATCCCGGAACGCATCGAGGGCCTTGTCGCCGTCGGAGACAAAAGACGGCTCGAAGCCTTCCCCTCGCAGGACGATCCCCAGCATCTCGGCGAGAGCGGCGTCGTCATCGACGACCAGCACGCGACCTTTCATGGCCCCTCATTCGTTCTACGCATTGTGGGACATACCCGCACGATCGCTGAAGGTTACCCTTGGTGAGCCCATGAGTGTGACATGAGCCATGCAAAAGGCGAATTTTAGGTCCGCCCCCCGCGACCGCAATCTCAAGTCTGCGGTAACAGAGCAACTTTCTGCCATCCCCTGGACGTGAACCTCGACCGGATTCTCCGTCGAATACGGCAAGGAGGAGACGGCGAATGCGCTCAGCGACACCAATGCCCCGTTCAGCATGCCAGGATTGGGATATGTCAGACGGTCACGGTCCCCCGCCCGAGACGCCATCAGGCTGGTCGGCCGAACAGCCCCCGCCCTACAGCGCCCCGCCGGCCTCCCCGTGGACCGCGCCAGGCGCGCCACAGCAGATGCCCTACGGGCAGCCGTACGGGGAGCCCCTTCAGCAACAACAGCCACTGGGACCCGGGCCCCAAACACCCTATCCGCCCTATCCGCATCCTCAGCCCGGTCACGGCTACGCGCCGCCACCACCGGCGCTGAGGCCGGGCATCATCCCGCTGCGCCCCCTGGGCCTCGGTGACATCCTCGACGGCACGATCAAGCTGATCCGGTCCAACCCGAAGGCCGTGCTCGGCCTGTCGGCCGTCGCCGCCCTGCTCGCCTCCGTGCCCGTGGCCGTCGGCCAGGCGTTCGTGCTCGACACCATGAGCGGCGCGTTCACCGATCCCGAGAGCGCGTACACCTCCTCCGACCAGCTCACCAGCGTGTACGGCGTCGCCGCCCAGTACGGCGGCACGCTCGTCTCGTACATGGTCCAGTTCGTCGTGGTCACGCTGCTGACCGGCGTGCTGACCAGGATCCTCGGCCGGGCCGTCTTCGGCGGCAGCATCACCGCCGGGGAGGCGTGGCAGCTCGTCAAGGGCAGGGTGCCCGCGCTGTTCGGCGTCGTGGCGCTGATGGCCGTCATCATGCTGGTGCCGCTGGTCGTGATGGTGCTGCTCATCGTGGTGGTCGCGATGAACGTCTCCTCCGGCGGAGCAGGCGTGGTCCTCGGCCTGACCTTCCTGTTCATGATCGCCTACCTCGGCTACTACCTGTTCTTCACGACCCGCTTCGCCTTCGCCTCGCCCATCGTGGTGCTGGAGGGCAGGGGGGCGATCGAGGCCATGCGGCGCTCGTGGCACCTGGTGACCGGCGACTTCTGGCGCGTCTTCGGCATCCTGCTGCTCACGTCCCTGCTGGTCGGGCTCGTGGCGGGCGTCCTGTCGGTGCCCTTCACGCTGGCGGGCACGCTGTTCGGCATGTTCGGCGCGGGCTCGGTGGCCACCACCGTCGTGTCGGCCGTGCTCATCGCGCTCGGCGGCACGCTCGGATCGATGCTCACCTATCCGTTCCAGGCCGGGGTCGCCGGCCTGCTCTACGCCGACCGGCGCATGCGCAGCGAGGCGTTCGACCTCGTGCTGCAGACGGCGGCCATCGAGCAGCAGCGCCAGGGATGGGTGCACTCCTCCGCGGACGAGCTCTGGCACCCCTCCAACTCCGCCAGGCCGTGAGCCCGATCGACAGGGAGGAGGCCGCGCGCCGGGCCGCGGAGGAGCTCCTCAAGCCTGCATACGAGAAGGAGTCCCTGCTCGACCTGATCTACCGGCGGGTCATGCAGTTCCTCGGCGACCTGGTGGACACGGCCGCGGGCGGGGGCGCCGCCGGAGGGGTCATCGCCTCCGTGATCATCGTGCTGGTCATCCTCGCGCTGATCGTGCTGATCTCGTGGCAGCTCCGCAAGGCCAGCCGCAAGAACGCGCTCACCGTGGGCGGGCTGTTCGGGGAGCGGGTGATGACGGCGGCCGAGCACCGGACGGCGGCCGCCGGGCTGGCCGCCGAGCAGCGCTGGACCGAGGCCGTCCAGGAACGGCTCCGCGCCATCGCCCGTGACCTGGAGGAACGCGCGCTCGTCGACGGCATGCCGGGGCGCACGGCCGACGAGCTGACCAGTGAGGCGGCACTCTCGCTGCCCGGCTTCGCCACGAGGCTGGCGGCGGCCGCCCGGTCGTTCGACGACGTGACGTACGGCGGTGTGGCGGGCACGCGGGAGGCGTACGAGGAGATGGCCGACCTGGACGAGCAGCTCCGCCAGGCCCGCCCGGTCCCGGTCGGGGCCGGCGCGGCGGCCACGGCCTGGACCCCGGTCGGCGCGACCCCCGGCGAGCGGCCCGGGACGGGCGGGAGCGCATGAGCGTCCTCACGCGCCCCGCCGACGGCGCGTCCTACTCGACCTCGCCCACGGCGCGCTCCACCTGGCGCGGCAGCCGGATCATCGTCCTGCTCGGCCTCATCGTCGTGCTCATCGCGGTCGCGGGCGTCCTGTTCGGCCCGGAGCGGGGCCCGTCGCGGGCCCTGGACCCCGACGACACCACTCTGGCGGGCTCCAAGGCGCTGGCCGAGGTGCTCAGGTCACGGGGCGTCACGGTGGACCGGGTCGACTCCGTGGAAGCCGCCGCCGCCAAGGCCACGACCGGCAACCGGCTGCTGCTGATCACCGACATGTCGTACTTCGACGAATACAGCCTGACCCAGATCCAGGGCGACCGGCTGATCGTCGGCGACCTCCCCGGTCTCGACGCCCTCGCCCCCGGCGTGCGCAGCGAGCCGGCCCCGGCGCGCACGCGCTCGCGCGAGCCCGAGTGCTCGCTGCCCGCCGCCCGGGCCGCGGGCAGCGCCTACCTGGGCGGCGCCGTCTTCCGCGGCCCCACCGGGGCCACCGGCTGCTACCCGGCCGGCGACGGATACACGCTGGTCAGCTTCCCGCAGGCGGGCGGCGTGACCACGGTCGTCGGCGACGGCGGCTTCATGACCAACCAGCGCCTGGCCGAGGACGGCAACGCCGCGCTCGCGCTCAACCTGATCGGCACCGGCAGGCCCGTGACCTGGCTGGTCCGCCCCGCGACCCCGCCACCCGTCGCCGAGCTGCCGGGCGAGCGGGGCAAGTCGATGTACGACCTCATGCCCGAGAGCATCCGCTGGACCGTCTACATGTCCCTCATCGCCCTGGCTCTCACGGCGTTCTGGCGGGGCAGGCGGCTGGGCCCCGTGGTGACGGAGAAGCTGCCGGTCATCGTGCGCGCGGCCGAGACCGTCGAGGGCCGCGGCAGGCTCTACCGGGCCAGGCGCGCGCGGCAGCGGGCCGCGGAGTCGCTGCGCGAGGGCACGATCGACCGGCTCACGCCCAGGCTGGGGCTCGGATCGGGGGCCGGGCCGAACGAGGTCGTCGCGGCGCTCGCCGCCCGCACCGGCCAGGACGCCCACCAGGTCGGCGCGGCGCTCTACGGGCCACCGCCGGTGGACGACGCCGGGCTCGTCGGGTTGGCCGGATATTTGGACTTCATCGAAAGGCAGGTCAGTGAACTCTGAGGAGACGTTCCGCGTCCCGAGCTCGGGCGACTCGGCCAGGGAGGCGCTGGGCGCGCTGCGCGCCGAGGTGTCCAAGGCCGTGGTCGGCCAGGACGCGGTGGTGACGGGGCTGGTCATCGCGCTGCTGTGCAGGGGGCACGTGCTGCTCGAAGGCGTGCCCGGCGTGGCCAAGACGTTGATGGTGCGCACGTTGTCGGCCGCCCTGTCCCTTGACTTCAAACGGGTGCAGTTCACGCCGGACCTGATGCCGGGTGACGTGACCGGCTCGCTGATCTATGACGCGAAGACCGCGGAGTTCGAGTTCCGCGAGGGCCCGGTGTTCACGAACCTGCTGCTCGCCGACGAGATCAACCGCACCCCGCCGAAGACCCAGGCCGCGCTGCTGGAGGCGATGGAGGAGCGGCAGGTCAGCGTCGAGGGCGCGGCGCGGCCGCTGCCCGACCCGTTCGTGGTGTGCGCGACGCAGAACCCCGTCGAGTACGAGGGCACCTACCAGCTCCCCGAGGCCCAGCTCGACCGGTTCCTGCTCAAGCTGACCGTGCCGCTGCCGCCGCGCGAGCAGGAGATCTCCGTGCTCGAACGGCACGCCCGCGGCTTCGACCCGCGCGACCTGAGCGAGGTCAAGCCCGTCGCCACGGCCGACGACATGGCGGCCGGGCGGGAGGCGGTCTCGAAGGTGCACGTGGCGCCCGAGGTGCTCGGCTACATCGTGGACGTGGCCCGCGCCACCAGAAACTCGCCGTCGCTGCAGCTCGGCGTCTCACCACGTGGCGCCACGGCGCTGCTGGCGGCCTCGCGGGCGTGGGCGTGGCTGTCCGGGCGCCCGTACGTGACTCCTGACGACGTCAAGGCGCTGGCCAGGCCCGCGCTGCGGCACCGGATCCAGCTCCGGCCGGAGGCCGAGCTGGAGGGCGCGACCGCCGACGGCCTGCTCGACGGCATCCTGGCCTCCGTACCGGTCCCGCGCTGATGGCTCTCACGGGACGTGCCGGCCTGGTCGCGGCGATCGGGATCGTCGTGGTGCTGCTGGCGCCGCAGCCCGGGGCCGCGCTGGCCGGGGTCTGCCTGCTGCTGGCCGCCGCGATCGTGGTGGACCTGGTGTTCGCCGGCGCGGTGCGCCCGCTGAGGTTCCACCGTTCCGGCGACACGCTCGTACGGCTCGGCCAGCGGGCCACGGTCGAGCTGATCGTCGAGAACCCGGGCCCCCGGCGGGTGCGCGGCGCGCTCAGGGACGCCTGGCCGCCGTCGGCGGGCGCCACGCCGCGCGTCGCCGACCTGAACGTGCCCAAGGGCGAGCGCCGCAAGATCGTCGTGACGCTCGCCCCGACCAGGCGCGGCGACCGCTCGTCCGTGGCGGTCACGGTGCGCTCGGTCGGGCCGCTGGGCCTGGCCGCCCGCCAGGGCAGCCACCAGGCGCCGTGGTCGGTACGCGTGCTGCCGCCGTTCCTGTCGCGCAAGCACCTGCCGTCCCGGCTGGCCCGGCTCCGCGAGCTGGACGGCCAGCACCCGGCGCTGGTGCGCGGGCAGGGGACGGAGTTCGACTCGCTGCGGGAGTACGTGGTGGGCGACGACGTGCGCTCCATCGACTGGCGGGCCACGGCGCGCCGCCACGACGTGGTCGTACGCACCTGGCGCCCGGAACGCGACCGCCGCGTGCTGATCGTGCTCGACACCGGCCGCACCTCGGCGGGCCGGGTGGGCGACGCGCCCATCCCCATGACCGGGGCCGCCGCGGGCGGCGCCGGGCTGCTCGTACGGCCGGATCCGCGGCCGGCGCCCGGCTGGCCCCGGCTCGACTGGTCGATGGACGCCGCGCTGCTGCTGGCCGCGCTGGCCGCCAGGGCCGGTGACCAGGTCGACTTCCTCGCCTACGACCGGGCGGTGCGCGCCTGGGTGAGCGGGGCGTCGCGCACCGAGCTGCTGTCGTCGCTGGTCAACGTGATGGCGCCGATCGAGGCGGAGCTGATCGAGGCCGACTCGCAGGGCATGGTCGCGGCCGTCCTGTCGCGGGCCAAGCGGCGCTGCCTGGTCGTGCTGCTCACCGACCTCAACGGGGCGGCCCTGGACGAAGGGCTCATGCCGGTGCTCTCCCAGCTCTCCTCGCGCCACCTGGTGCTGGTGGCCGGGGTGTCGGACCCCCGGGTGGCGGCCATGGCGGGACGCCGGGCGTCGGCCGAGGAGGTGTACGACGCGGCGGCGGCCGAGCACGCCCAGCTCGAACGCCGGCGCATCACGGCCCGGCTGCGGCGGCACGGGGTGGAGGTCGTGGACGCGCCCCCGGAGGACATCGCCCCCGCGCTCGCGGACGCGTACCTGGCGCTGAAGGCGGCCGGGCGGCTGTAGGGCCTGGGCCGGGGGTCAGGCCGTCGGGGCGACGTCCGGGGCCCGTTCGAGGTCGCCGGTCTCGTTCTGGCGCAGGGCACGGCGGCCGAAGGCGATCACGTACAGCAGGAAGACCACCTCCGCGAGCGCGCCGATGCTCACGCGCGCCCACGTCGGCAGCCCGGACGGCGTGACGAACGCCTCGATCAGGCCCGACACGAACAGCACCACGACCAGCCCCAGCGCCACGCTCATCACCGCCCGGCCCTGCTCGGCCAGGGCCTCCGTCCGCCGGCGCGGCCCCGGGTCGATGACCGTCCAGCCCAGGCGCATCCCGACCGCCGCCGCCAGGAACACGGCGGTCAGCTCCAGCAGCCCGTGCGGCGTGATCAGGCCGAAGAAGATGTCCAGCTTGTCGCGGGAGGCCATGAGACCGCCGGAGATGCCGACGTTCGCGGCGTTCGAGTAGAGCACGTACGGGATCGGCAGGCCGAGCAGCACCGAGTAGATGATCGTCTGCGCCGCGACCCACGCGTTGTTCACCCACACCTGGCTGGCGAAGGAGGCGGCCGGGTGCTCGGAGTAGTAGTCGGCGAAGTCGTGGTCGACGAGCTGGGCGATCTCGTCCGGCGAGCCGATCGTCGCCTGGACGTCGGGGTTGGCCGCCACCCACGCGCCCATCACCCACGCGACCGCGATGAACGCCACCGTGCTCCCCAGCCACCACCACCGCGCCCGGTAGGCCACCACGGGGAACGACACCGTGAAGAACCTCACCAGCTCCCGCCAGGCGGGCGTGTGCGCCCCGGTCACCGCCGACCTGGCCCGCGCCACCAGCGCCGACAGCCGGCCGGTCAGCATCGCGTCCCCGGACGAGGAGCGCACGATGGAAAGATGGGTGGACACGCGTTGATAGAGGTCCACCAGCTCGTCCACCTCGGCACCCGTCAGCGACGAACGGCGCTTGACCAGATGATCGAGCCGGTCCCACACGGGGCGGTGAGCTGTGACGAACGCATCGATGTCCACCCGAACATTCTGGCCGCTCAAACACCAGTACACAGCCGTTAGGCTCCACATATGTCTGAGGTTGTGACCGGCGACGCGGTCGTCGTCGAAGTGCGGATCGCCCAGATGCCCTCGCGCGCGCTGGCGATCGTCATCGACATGGCCGTGCAGTTCACGGTGCTGATCGCCGCCTATGCGATCTTAGGCGCGTTCTCGGTCATCTCGGACTCGGCCATGTTCGGGGCCGCGATGATCGTGTTCATGGTGCTGGTGCTGGTCGGCTACCCCGTGATCTTCGAGTCGCTGACCAGGGGACGCAGCCTCGGCAAGCTCGCGCTCGGGCTCCGGGTGGTCAGCGACGACGGCAGTCCCGAGCGCTTCAGGCAGGCGTTGTTCCGCGGCCTGGCCGGGGTCGTGGAGTTCTGGATGCTCTCCGGGGCGCCCGCGCTGATCGCGTCGCTGGTCTCGCAGCGGGGCAAGCGGCTCGGCGACGTCTTCGCCGGCACCATCGTGATCTCCGACCGGGCTCCGCGCGACTCCGGGCAGCTCATTGTGATGCCGCCGCCGCTGGCGGCCTGGGCGGCGACGCTGGAGCTCTCCCAGCTCCCCGACGAGGTGGCGCAGGCGGCCCGGCAGTACCTGTCGCGGTGGCACGACCTGTCGCCGCAGGTCCAGCATGAGATGGGGGTGCGGATCGCGACCCAGACGGCGTCCTTCGTCTCGCCCGCGGCGCCCGCGGGGGTGCCGCCGCACGCGTACCTGAGCGCCGTCCTGGCCGAGCGCCGCAGGAGGGAGCAGGTACGTTTCGCGCAACGCGCCGCCAACGGCCGCCCGCCCCAGGCCCCCTACGCACAGCCGTCGCCGTACCAGCCCCAGCCGCCCTACGCGCAGCCGGGCCCGTACCAGCCCCAGCCCCCGGCGTCCTACCAGCCGCAGCCCCGGCCCCCCGCGCCGGAGCCGCCGAGGGCGACTCCGGGCGGGTTCGCGCCGCCTCAGTGAGAGCGGCGCACAGGGACGGGATCGGTCACCAGTTGCGGTACGACTCCTGCGTCTGCACGTTCAACCGGTCGGTGCGGACGTGCCTGGCGTTGTTCGTGAGCGGATCGGTGATCTTGACGACGTCGAGGCCCTCGTGGAAGTCGGCCGCGTAGATGTAGCCGTTGTAGTAGTACGCGGACCAGATGCCGCCGCCACCGCCGGCCGAGCGCGGGCCGCGCTCGAAGTAGCCGATCTCCCTCGGGTAGGCCGAGTCGGTGAAGTCCCACACCGACAGCCCGCCCATGTACCAGGCCTGGACCATGATGTCCCGGCCCTTGACGGGGATCAGCGAGCCGTTGTGCGCGACACAGTTCTCGCTGTCGGCCTGGTAGCGCGGGATCTTGAAGTAGCTCTTGAACGTGAACTGCCCGTTCGAGATGTCGTAGATCGCGTCCGCGCCGCGGTTCGGCCCGGTGGCCTCGTTGCAGGTGGCCCCGCCGCCGCCGCCGAGCTCGTCGGTGAAGACGACCTTCTTGGCGTCGTTGCTGAAGGTGGCCGAGTGCCAGAACGCGAAGTTCGGGTCCGTGGTCCTGGCCGTGACCTTCGGGTTCAGCCGGTCCGAGATGTCGAACAGCACACCGTCACCCATGCACGCGCCCGCCGCGATGTCCTTCTCGGCGTAGGCGGTGATGTCGTGGCAGCCGCTGGTCGGCAGGAGCAGGCCGGGCTGGGTCTCGTTGCCGCCGTCGGGGAAGACCACCGGGGTGGCCGCGACCGCCGCCGCCGTCGGGTTCCTGAGCGGCACCTTGATGATCGAGAGCTTGTCGTGCGGCGGCTGGCAGTCGGGGAACGTGGCGTTCGGGTTGTAGGACGAGACGTAGATGTAGACGTTCTTGTTCCGGTCGCGGCCCTTGCCCGGCACCAGGGTCAGGGTGTGGGAGCCGCAGTTGGTCTCGACCGACTTGATGTACTTCGGGTTGGCCTTGTCGGAGACGTCGAAGATCCGGACGCCTTCCCAGGCCTCCTTGTGATCGGCGGTCAGCGCCGTGCTGTTGCACGAGTCGTCGCTGCGCGAGGAGTCCACGGCGGTGAACAGCAGGTCGCCGTAGACGCTGACGTCCATCTGGGAGCCGGGGCAGACGACCGAGCTGACGGGCTTGGCCTTCTTGGGGTTGCTGATGTCGTAGATCGAGAAGCCGCCGTAGTTGCCGACGTAGGCGTAGTCGCCCTGGAAGGTGATGTCGGTGTTGATGGTGCCGGCGATCGGGGCGGGCTTGGGGATGTTCAGCACGTGGGTCACGTTGGGGCTGGTGACCACGGCGTCGGGCGGTGGGATGTCGGTGGCCAGGGCGGGAACGCTCGTCAGCGCTAACGCGACGGCGGCCGCGGCCATGACGAGGGCACGACGCGGATTGAACACTCCGAGACTCCTTATCGCATATGTCTGGATAAGTGAAAACGGCGAGGACCCGGTCGGGGCCCTCGCCGCCTGGGGATCAGTGGCCGTATTCGGGATACGACGTCTGGGTCTGCGCGTTGAGTGAGCGCATCTTGACGCCGTTCGCCCGGTTCGTACGCCAGTCGTTGATCTTCAGCACGTCCAGGCCCAGGTTGAAGTCGGACCCGTAGATGTAGCCGTTGTAGTAGTACGCGGACCAGAAGCCGCCGCTGAGCGCCGGCGCGGTGTTGTCCGGGCCGCGCTCGAAGAACGCGATCTCCTGCGGGTGGGCCGAGTCGGTGAAGTCCACCACCGAGATCCCGCCCTGGTACCACGCCTGCACCATGATGTCCCGGCCCTTGACCGGGATCAGCGAGCCGTTGTGGGCCACGCAGTTCTCGGTGTCGGCCTGGTGGCGCGAGATCTTGAAGTAGCTCCTGAACTGGAGCTGCCCGTTCACGATGTCGTAGTACGCGTTGGCGCCCCGGTTCGGGCCGATGGCCTCGTTGCAGGTCGCCCTGGTCCCGCCGCCGAGCTCGTCGGTGAAGATGACCTTCGTGCCGTCGTTGTTGAACGTCGCCGAGTGCCAGAAGGCGAAGTTCGTCTCGTCGCGCACGGTCGCGGTGACCTTGGGCTGCTCGGGGTTGCGGATGTCGAGCAGGATGCCGTCGCCCATGCAGGCGCCGGCGGCGATGCCCTTCTCCGGGTAGGCCGTGATGTCGTGGCAGCCGGTGGTGGCGGACTTCCCGTTCGGGTAGGGCTGCGAGACGCCGCCGTAGCCGCCGTCGGGGAAGAGGTTCGGCGCGCCGATCACGGTGGCGGCCGTCGGGTCGCGCAGCGGCACCTTGATGATCGAGATCAGGTCATGGGGCGGCTGGCAGTCGGGGAACGAGGCGTTCGGACTGTAGGAGGAGACGTAGATGTAGACGTTCTCGCCCTTGCGGTCGGGCACCAGCGTGTTCGTGTGGGAGCCGCAGTTGGTCTCGACCGACTTGATGTACTTCGGGTTGGCCTTGTCGGAGACGTCGAAGATGCGGATGCCCTCCCACGACTCCTTGACCGACGCGGGCTGCGAGGTGCTGTTGCACGAGTCGTCGTTGCGGGAGGAGTCGACGGAGCCGAAGAGCAGGTTGCCGTAGACGGACATGTCCATCTGGCCACCGGGGCAGACGACCGAGCTCACCAGCGAGGTCCGCTTCGGGCGCTTGATGTCGTAGATCGAGAAGCCGTAGTAGTTGCCGACGTACGCGTAGTCGCCTTGGAAGGCCATGTCCGTGTGGATGTCGGCCAGGGCCTCGGGCTTGGGCACGTTGGTGATGTGCTGGATGTTGGGACTCATGACGATCTCGCCAGGAGCCGGGATGTCCGCGGCCTGAGCCGGTAAGACGACGCCGGCCATCGCCACGACCGCCGTGACCAGGGTGAGGGCCCTGCGGAGGGAGAACACTAGGGATCCTCCTATAAAGAGAGCATAAATCTACGCCATCCTCGCGTTTCCCCCCTCGACTGGCCAAGCAGACAACTTGTCAAATTTTGTTCCTGTTCACTCTCTTTTAATTTGTCCACTTATGGCCTAGAGTGCGCATTCTCGTCCGAGTCAGTCAGGGAGGTTGCGGGTGCGCGCCGCGCTCATCGTCATCATGGGCACGGTCGTTGCCCTCTCCGGCTGCACCTCCTCCTCTCCGCCGCCGGCGCCACGGGCCGACTCGACCGCGCCCGTGCTCGCTCCCGGCCGCCCCGGGGAGCAGGCCAAGACGCTGTCGCCCAGCGAGGCCGCCACCGCCGTCCCCTCGGCCACGGCCAACGCGTCCGACATCAAGTACGTCCAGGACATGATCGTCCACCACCGCCAGGCCCTGGACATGGCGCTCCTCGCGCCCACCCGGGCCGAGTCGGCCCAGCTGAAGAACCTGGCGGGCCGAATCAAGGACGCCCAGGGGCCGGAGATCCAGTTCATGACGACGTGGCTGCGGGAGCAGCAGCAGACGGTGCCCGAGCACCACGCCGCGCACGAGGGCATGCCCGGGATGGCCACGCCCGCCCAGATGGAGGCCCTGAAGGCGGCCAAGGGCAAGGACTTCGACCGGATGTTCCTGGAGCTCATGATCAACCACCATCTGGGGGCGATCAAGATGTCGGAGCAGGTGCTGACGAGCGGCTCGCACATCCGGGTCGAGGAGCTGGCCAGCGACGTCAGCGTGACCCAGGCCGCCGAGATCCGCCGCATGCAGCAGATGCAGGCCGCCCTTTAGAAAGGCCGGAACTTCGAGGACGGGGGCCTCGTCCCGGCGCTAAAGTACACTATCCCTGCCGGTAGTGCAGGCAATGTGCGAGGAGGATGTCACGTCCATGGCAGATTCAAACGCTCCATCCGCATCGCCCACGCCGTCGGTCACCCCCACGGGGTCACCCACACCGAGCCCCACAGGAACACCCACGGGGACACCCACGTCCAGCCCCACGCCCACCCCAAGCTCCCCATCCCCGACGCCCAGCCAGAGTCCGACGTCGCCAAGCCCTTCCCCCACACCCACCCCGACGCCCACGCCATCGCCGTCGCCAACCAAAGCGCCTGTGGCGTCGCCGACTCCCACGACTGCCCCCACGTATCCCGTCCCCACCCCTTCGCCGAGCTCACCCGGCCTCGGCCGCCCGGGCGTGCCGAACATCGATGTCCGCGGGAGCGCCTTCACGGGGGCGGCCGGCGGCTTCATCACCGAGCACGACGAGCTGGCCAGGGACGCCCGCCGGATCCTCGACGCCATCACCGCGCTGGGCGACTTCGCCGGCACGGACGAGACGGCGAACACCTTCAAACAGGGCTATTCCACCGGGTTGAAGAAGGCCGAGACCTACGTCAACGCGTTACGCGACGTCTATCCCGGGATCGCCGAACGGCTGGCCGGCATGAAGACCGGCTTCGACGTCGCACACTGGGCCAGCATCCAGTCCCTGCCGAAAGTGTCCGACCCGCCCAAGTACTCGAAGTCGGACGGAAAGCTCAACCCCTGACGTTGTTCGGAGACCCGATGACCGCACCAGACGACGGCGCCCCCTTCCTCGACGAGGAGATGCAGCGCCTGCTCGCCCAGTTCCAGGCCGATCTCCGGCCGCTGCAGGAGCTGCGCGAAAGCCTCGACAACCTCCGAGGCCATGGCCAGGCGGCCAACGGCCAGGTGAAGGCCGAGGTGCTGCCGAGCGGCGCGCTCGGCGGCCTGCGCATCGACCCGCGGGCGATGCGGCTCGGCGCGGACGCGCTGGCGGAGGCGGTGCTCGCCGCCGCGAACGAAGCCGCCGCGGACCTGGCCAAGCAGATGGCCGGGATGATGACGGACGGCCTGACCCCGTTCGCCGACGAGGTCAGGCGTTTCGGCCAGGACTAGCTACGTGGTCACCAGCCGTCAGTATCCGCGCCAGCGCCTGAACTGGTCCTGGCCCGCGGCGACCCCCAGCTTGGCGAGCATCTGCTCCCAGGTGGGCAGCAGGCTGGCCGGATCGTCGATCACGTCGCCGGGCCGGTTGAGCGCGTTCGCCGTGGTGGTGAAGATGGACGACCCGGTCAGGAAGACGATGGCGTTCTGCGCCGCCTTGTTCTTCGGCAGCAGGTTGGCGGCCTTTCCGAAATTGGCGGGATCCACATGGTAGAAGACCATCGCCGCGGCGAAGTTCTTCACCATGTACTCGCCCCGGTCGCCCCACGACCCCATGTCCTCGCCGCGCCCCAGCTTGATCCCGTCGACGAGCAGCTGGTCGAGGGCCGTGTAGGCGAGGCTGCCGCCCACGGCGTAGATGAAGCGCTTGCCCACCGCGTGGTTGAACAGCTTGAGCAGCAGCCCGGCCTGTCTCCTGCGCATCGCCCAGTTGATCAGCACCTGGACCTTCTTGTCGATGGCCGGCCAGCAGAAGAACATCAGCAGCTCGAGCCACTGGATCATGGCCATCGTGTGGAGCGCGTGCTGGGTCTGCTCCAGCATGTCCGCGTAGTCGTCGACCGCGTCGGCCAGCCCGCGGAGGTACGCGGACACGTGCGGCGGATAGGGCGTGAGATCTTCGTTGAAGTACTTCCTGAAGGCGTCGACCCCCGCGCCGGAGCTGGGCGGCCGCCACACCGTTCGCGCGACGTCCTCCACGTCGTCCAGGCTCGTGTCCACCCGCGTGGCCAGCTGCCGCAACAGACGCGCGGCCTCGCGCGCCTTGGCCGGGTCGCCGTCGGGGTAGGCGACGGACAGCATCTGCAGGACCACGGCGCCGACACCGAGGGCGGAGAACGCGAACCCTCCCATCGGAAGGGACTTGGGGGATGGACTCACGTGGCAGACCCTTTCTCCACCGCCGGACATACCAGGATCATCCGATCATCCTGCAATACCATCGGCCACGCCAACCCCACAGCCCCCTCGGGTCCCTCTAGGAACCGACCCTCCAGGAGTGGAGATACTCCTCCTGCTCGGGCGTGAGCTCGTCGATCCCGATCCCGGCCGCGGCCAGCTTCAGCTTGGCGACCTCGTGGTCGATCTCCTCCGGGACGTCGTAGACACCGGGATCGAGGCGGGAACGCTCGCCGGCCAGCCAGACCACGGCCAGGGCCTGCGCGGAGAAGGACATGTCCATGACGGCCGCGGGATGGCCTTCGGCGGCGGTGAGGTTGACCAGCCGGCCCTCGGCGAGCAGCAGCAGCCGCCGGCCGTCGGGCAGCACGTACTCGTCGGTGTTCGGCCGCACCCCGCGGTGCACCTCGGTGGCCAGCTCGTCCAGCGCGCGCACGTCGATCTCCACGTCGAAGTGCCCGGCGTTGGCCAGGATCGCGCCGTCCCTCATGACCGACAGGTGCTCGGCCCTGATCACGTCGCGGTTGCCGGTCACGGTGACGAAGAGGTCGCCGAGCATCGCCGCCTGCGCCATGGGCCGGACCTCATACCCCTGGAGGGTCGCGTCGAGCGCCTTCACGGCGTCGATCTCGGTCACGATCACCCGCGCGCCGAACCCCTTGGCCCGCTCGGCCACACCCCGCCCGCAGAACCCGAACCCGGCCACGACCACCGTGCGCCCGGCCAGCATGGCGTTGGTGGCGCGCATGATGCCGTCCAGCGTGGACTGCCCGGTGCCGTAGCGGTTGTCGAACATGCGCTTGGTCCGGGTGTCGTTCACCGCCACGACGGGGAACCTCAACGCGCCCTCGGCGGCCATCTGCCGCAGCCGAATGATCCCGGTGGTGGTCTCCTCGCACCCGCCCGTGACGTGTTCGAGCAGGTCGGTGCGTTCGGTGTGGAGAATGTTCACCAGGTCGCAGCCGTCGTCGAGCACGAGGTCGGGCTCAAGGTCGAGCGCCTGGTGGATGTGCCGGTAGTAGGTGGCCCGATCGACGCCGGCCCGCGCGTGCACGGAGATTCCGTAAACACGCAGCGCCTCGGCCACGTCGTCCTGCGTGGACAGGGGGTTGGACGCGGCGAGCGCGATCTCGGCCCCGCCCGCCTTCAAGGCCCCCATCAGAACGGCCGTCTCGGCGGTGACGTGCAGGCAGGCGGCGATCTTCAGCCCGTCCAGGGGCCGTTCGATGCCGAACCGCTCTCCGATCGCGGTCAACACCGGCATCGAACGAGCGGCCCAGGAGATCTGCCGCTCGCCACTTTCCCAGAGATCCATGCCAGCCCTTTGAGCGAAGAAGACGGCCAAGAACACGCGTCGTCACGGCGAGCGACCCGTGAGCCTTCACGACCGGCCATGACGGACGGCCACTGACGTCGGCGCGTGCGGCCCACCGTGCTCAGCCGTAAAAAACGGGGTATAGCGGAAAGCTCCGGGAGGCGAGAAACCCTCCCGGAGCCAAGGAAAAAGATCAGTACCGGTAGTGGTCGGGCTTGTAGGGGCCCTCGACGTGGACGCCGATGTAGGCGGCCTGCTCCTTGGTGAGCTCGGTGAGCTTGACGCCCAGGGCGTCGAGGTGCAGGCGGGCGACCTTCTCGTCCAGGTGCTTGGGCAGCGTGTAGACCCCGATCGGGTACTCGGCCGTCTTCGCGAACAGCTCGATCTGCGCGATCACCTGGTTGGTGAACGAGTTGGACATGACGAAGCTCGGGTGGCCGGTGGCGCAGCCGAGGTTCATCAGGCGGCCCTCGGCGAGGACGATGATCGAGTGGCCGTCGGCGAAGACCCACTCGTCGACCTGCGGCTTGATGTTGTTCTTCGTGATGCCGGGCTGCTTGGCGAGGCCGGCCATGTCGATCTCGTTGTCGAAGTGGCCGATGTTGGAGACGATCGCCTGGTGCTTCATCTTCGCCATGTGGTCGGCGGTGATGATGTTGAAGTTGCCGGTGGAGGATACGAAGATGTCGGCGATGCCGACGACCTCGTCCAGCGTGGTCACCTGGAAGCCGTCCATGGCCGCCTGGAGCGCGCAGATCGGGTCGATCTCGGTGACGATGACGCGGGCGCCCTGGCCGCGCAGCGCGTCGGCGCAGCCCTTGCCGACGTCGCCGTAGCCGCACACCACGGCCACCTTGCCGCCGATGAGCACGTCGGTGGCGCGGTTGAGGCCGTCGATGACGGAGTGGCGGCAGCCGTACTTGTTGTCGAACTTCGACTTGGTGACCGAGTCGTTGACGTTGATGGCCGGGAAGAGGAGCTGGCCGTTCTTGTGCATCTCGTAGAGGCGGTGCACGCCGGTCGTGGTCTCCTCGGTGACACCCTTGATGCTCTCGGCGATCTTGGTCCACCGCTTGTCGTCGCCGACCGTGCGGGTGAGCAGGTCGATGATGACGTGCCACTCCTCCGGGTCGTCGGCCGTGGCGGCCGGCACGGCGCCCGCCTTCTCGTACTCGGCGCCCTTGTGCACCAGCAGCGTGGCGTCGCCGCCGTCGTCGAGGATCATGTTGGGCGCGTCACCGCCGGGCCAGGTGAGGGCCTGCTCGGTGCACCACCAGTACTCCTCCAGCGTCTCGCCCTTCCAGGCGAACACCGGCACGCCCTGCGGGTCGTCCGTGGTGCCATTGGGGCCGACGACCACCGCGGCGGCGGCGTGGTCCTGCGTGGAGAAGATGTTGCAGCTGACCCAGCGGACTTCGGCGCCGAGCGCGACGAGCGTCTCGATGAGGACGGCCGTCTGGATCGTCATGTGCAGGGAGCCCATGATCTTCGCACCGCGAAGGGGCTGGGAGGCCGCGTACTCCTTGCGAATCGCCATGAGGCCGGGCATCTCGTGCTCGGCGAGCCGGATCTCCTTGCGGCCGAAGTCGGCAAGTGAAAGGTCTGCGACCTTGAAGTCCATCGGGTTTCCCCTCGCGTCACTGATGGTTGTCCCGACGAGTTTAGGTGGCTCTACGAGGGGTGCGCATCTCGGGGCGGCCGAAACTGACGTAAGAATGTAAGAATGCGTATCACGGAGGCCGCGAAGCGGCTCGGCATGTCCCCTCGAATGCTCCGATATCGGGAGGCACTCGGTCTGCTGCCGCCCGTGCGGGAGCAGGGGGCGCACCGGCGGTTCGGGCCTGACGAGCTGGCGGCGGTGGCGCAGGGGGTGGAGCTGGAGAAGCAGTTCGACGTCTCACCCGCGGAGCTGGCCTTCGCGCTGCGGGTGCTCAGCGAGCCCACGGTGGCGGCGGCCGTCCGCGACCTCGGGATCCGGATCGGGCGGATCCAGGTGCCACGCCGGGCGCTGGACTTCGAGAAGGAGAAGGCGCTGCGCCTCCTGCGCCCCTCCGGCCGCTGACCATTCAGGTGGCGGGGGTGACGAGTTGCTGGGCCAGCCACGGGAGGGCCTGCGGGAGCTCGCGGTTCCAGGTGTTGAAGTTGTGCCCGCCGCTGGGCAGGATCAGCGAGGACGCCCGCATCGGCGGCTTCACCGCGCTCAGGAACCTCATGGTCGCCGGATAGTCGCTCTCCCCCTTCCTGCTGCTGGTGACGAGCACGTTCACGGGGGGCGCGGGCAGGTTGGCCAGCCGCCACATCAGATCGTTGCGCTGTTCGACCGACTTGTCCCCGTGGAACAGGTCGCCGGTGGTGTTGTCGACGATCGTCTTGAAGTAGCCCGACTGCGAGACCGCCGCGGAGAACTGGTCGGGATGGCTCATGACGATCTTGAGCGCGCAGTAGCCGCCGGTCGAGCCGCCCAGGATGCCCCACGAGTCCCGGCCCTCCGCCACCCGGTAGTGAGTGGTCATGTCATGTTTGACGTCGTTCGCGAAGTACGCCTGGATCTGCGGCCCGTCCGGCACGTCCACGCACTCGGTGTCGCGCGGCAGCACCACGCTGGGCCGCATCATGACCAGGACCGTGGGCTTGACCTGGTGCTGGGCGATCGCCTTCGCCATCCGGCCGGGCAGGTCGAGCCGGGTCATGAGGTTGCGCGGATCCCCCGGGTAGCCGGTGAGCGCGATGATCGCGGGGAAGCGCTCCGTGGTGTGCTTCAGGTACGCCGTGGGCAGGAACACGTACGCCTCCTCGCTCAGGCGCGTGGACGGCCCCGGCATGATCACCTGTTCGATCCGCCCGCCCGGCACCGAGCGGGTGCTCAGCACCTGCAGCCCCGAGGCGGCGACCGTGATCGGCGCCGTCCCCGTGTCGGTGCCCAGGAGATCGTTCCAGGAACTGTAGAAGGCGAAGTACTGGTTCACCGCCAGACCCAGGGCGGCCAGCGTGAACCCTTGGCAGACGGCCAGCGCGCCCACCCGGCCCAGCACGGCGCTCAGGCGCGCCGCGCTCAGCCGTGGCCACAGCCACACCGTCGCCGCCAGCGCCGCCACCGCCAGCACCGAGAAGGTGGCCAGCAGGCCGATTGAGTTCAGTCCCATGAGGCATGGAATACAGGGAGGGCCGTAAGCAGGGAGTTAACATGGAGATTACCCGGCCGGGTCTTCAATCTCGGAGTGTGAAGCGCTCCTGGATTCGTGCCGTCGCCGCCTATGCGTCGCTGGTGGTCGGCCTGCTGGACATCAGCAAGGCGGTGTTCCCCCGTTTCGAGCACAGCCGCATGGGTGTGTGGACGGACATCCTGCCGGGCATCGTCACGACCTTCGCCCGAGCGTCCTCCCTGGTCGTCGGCATCATGCTGATCATGCTCGCGCACGCGCTGCGCCGCGGGAAGGTGCGCGCCTGGCGCGCGGTCGTGCTGCTGCTCCCGGTGAGCGCCGTCGTGAGCTTCATCCACCTGCGTCCGGCCTCGGCCGTGATCAGCCTCGCCCTGCTGGTCCTGCTCGTGTGGGGCAGGGGCGAGTTCTCCGCGCTGCCCGACCCGCGCTCGCGCTGGCGCGCCCTGGGGAACCTGCTCGTGCTCGGCGCCATCGACGTGGGCCTCGGCTACCTCATCATCAGCGCCCGCCCGCACGTGATCGTGGGCCGTCCGAGCGTGCTCGAACGCCTCGAACACGTCCTGCTCGGCCTGGTCGGGATCGAGGGACCGGTCACGTTCACCGTCGAGCGGATCTCCGACCTGGTCTACTTCTCCCTGGTCGCGCTCGGCACGCTCACCGCCGTCTCCACGCTCTACCTGGCGCTGCGCCCCGAGCGCCCGGCCGCCGAGCTCACCGAGGACGACGAGCGGCGCCTGCGCGCCCTGCTCGCCCAGCACGGCGAACGCGACTCGCTCGGCTACTTCGCGCTGCGGCGGGACAAGAGCGTGCTGTTCTCCCCTTCGGGGAAGGCGGCCATCGCCTATCGCGTCGTGTCCGGGGTCATGCTGGCCAGCGGCGACCCGATCGGCGACCGCGAGGCGTGGCCGGCGGCGATCAAGGTGTTCATGAACGAGGCCAGGCGGCACGCCTGGGTGCCCGCCGTCATCGGCTGCGGCGAGACCGGCGGAGAGGTGTGGACGCGCGAGGCCAAGCTGTCCGCGCTGGAGATCGGCGACGAGGCCATCGTCGAGGTCGCCGACTTCACGCTGGAGGGCCGCGCCATGCGCAACGTCCGCCAGATGGTCAACAGGACCGAGCGGAACGGCTACACGTGCCACGTGCGCCGCAGCGCCGACCTGACCGGCCAGGAGCGCGAAGACGTCCGGCAGGCGGCCGACTCCTGGCGCGGCACCGAGACCGAGCGCGGCTACTCCATGGCGCTTGGCCGCTTCGGCGACCCGGCCGACTCCCAGTGCCTGGTGGCCACCGCCCACAAGGACGGCGAGCTCAAGGCCGTGCTGCATTTCGTGCCGTGGGGGCCGCACGGCATCTCGCTCGACCTGATGCGGCGCGACCGCGGCGCCGATCCGGGGCTCAACGAGTTCCTGATCGTCAAGACCCTCCAGGCCGCGCCGGCCCTGGGCATCACGCAGGTCTCACTGAACTTCGCCATGTTCCGCGCCGTCCTGGCCCGCGGGGAGCGCCTCGGGGCCGGACCGGTGCTGCGGGCGTGGCGGGCGTTGCTGATCTTCCTGTCGCACTGGTTCCAGATCGAGTCGCTGTACCGGTTCAACGCCAAGTTCCGGCCGATCTGGGAGCCCCGCTTCGTGGTCTATCCGAACGCCCGCGACCTGCCCCGCATCGGTGTCTCGGCGTTGCAGGCCGAGGCGTTCATCACTCTGGGCCGGCCCCGCAGGCCCCGGCTGCGCCTCCCGCGCCTCCGCCCGGCCCAGCTCACGTCGTGAACGTCAGGAGGCGGAGGTGCTGCTGCGGAGGCGGTCCAGGTCGGGCTCCAGGTAGATCACGCGAGCGATCGGCACGGCCTCGCGGATGCGCCGCTCGGCCTCGTCGATGCCCTTCGCGACCTCGGCCGCCGTGTCGTTGTACGCCACCGCGATCTTGGCCGCCACCAGCAACTCCTCGGGGCCGAGGTGCAGCGTGCGCATGTGGATGACCCTGGCCACCTCGGGCGAGCCCTCCAGCGCGGACCGGATCTGGGCCTCCATCTCGGGGGTGGCGCCCTCGCCGACCAGCAGCGACTTGGTCTCCATGGCCAGCACCACCGCGATCACGGCCAGCAGCACGCCGATCATCAGGGTGCCGATGCCGTCCCAGGTGCCGTCACCGGTGACGACCGCCATCGTCACGCCGAACAGCGCGAAGATCAGACCGAGCAGCGCGCCCAGGTCCTCCAGGAGGATGACCGGCAGCTCGGGCGACTTGGACCGGCGAACGAACGCGACCCACGACAGCTTGCCGCGTACGGCGTTCGACTCCTTGATGGCCGTGCGGAACGAGAAACCCTCGGCGATGATCGCGAAGATCAGCACCGCGAACGCCCAGATCGGCGCCTCCACCGGCTCCGGAGCGGAGAGCTTGTGGATGCCCTCGTAAATCGAGAACGCCGCGCCGATCGTGAACAGCACGACGGCCACCACGAAGGCGTAGAAGTAACGTTCGCGGCCGTAGCCGAACGGGTGCTCCTTCGTGCTGGCCCTGGCCGCCCGCTTGCCGCCCACCAGCAGCAGCACCTGGTTGCCCGAGTCGGCGACCGAGTGAATGCCCTCCGCCAGCATCGAGGACGACCCGGTGAAGAACGCGGCCACGAATTTGGACACGGCGATTGCCAGGTTCGCGGTCAAGGCCGCAATGATCGCTTTAGTACCGCCGCTCGCGCTCACCGGTCTTCTCCACTCATAAAGATCACGTACAAAGGCCTGAAAAGGGATCCTATTGCGAAATTCTGGCCTTCAGCTCAGTGATCGCTGACACAGGGGTCGGATCGATGGCATATCCGAGCGCCAGATACGTGCTCGCGTAGTCGCCGAGCGCGATCAGCGTGGCCATCCGTTCCAGCGGATGTTCGCCCTCCGCCGACAGCTCCGTCACCGGCACGTCGCGCTCCCGCGCCAGCCGTACCGACGTCTCGCGCCGCCGCATCACCTGGGGATGCTCCTCGACGTCGCGCAGCACCACGAGCCGGAGCGTGCGCCCGGCGGTGTCGGCGAAGATGTCGCGCTCGGCCAGCGGCCCGTCGAAGACCTCGACCTGGTTGTGGCCGGCCTCGGGCAGCTCGCCGTGGACGGCGGGGTATTTCGCGTTGGTGTTGAGCTGGCAGGCCAGCCGGTACGCCGCCACCGACGCGACGGGCGACGACCCCCAGATCATCGGCACGCTCTCGGCCAGATCCATGGCGAGCGACTTGCCGGGGTTGATGAACGACTCGCTGGACGGCCGGCACCGGTGCGCCATGTCCTCCAGCGTCTTGGCCACCCGTTCGAACAGGTCGGCGTCGGCCTGGACGAGCCGCAGCGCGGCGGCGGCCACGATGACCGGGGCGGCCAGCAGCCACAGGCTCGCCCTGGACGGGCCGGTGACCGGCACCGGCACGTAGATCGCCGAGGCCTGGGTGGCGACGGCCTCCAGCGGGGAGCCGGGGGCGCCCACGCCGAGCAGCGCGCATCCGCGCCGGACCGCCTGGGTGGCGACGGACACCGTCTCCTCGGCGTCGCCGGAGCCGGACACGGCCACGACCAGGTCGGTGGCGCCCACCCAGCCGGGGAGCTGGTAGGAGCGCAGCGTGACGATCGGCAGCGGCGCGCCGTTGCCGACGATCGCCGCCAGGATGTCGCCGACGATGCCCGAGCCGCCCATGCCCGCGACCACGATGGCGCGCGGGCGCCCGTGGTCGGCCAGGCGGCCGACGCGGGCCTCGACCGCGGTGCGGTAGCCGGTGCGTACGTGCGCCGCCGAGGTGGCGACCGCCGGCAGCATCCCGCCGGGATCCGCCTCGCTGAGGTGACGCTGGTCGTCGAGCCGCTCCGGCTCCCAGGTCACGGCTTCCTGGCCTCGTCGACGAGCAGGACGGGGATGTCATCCCGTACCGGATAGATCAGGCCGCAGCCCGTGCAGACCAGCTCCTCGGCCTCGTTCTCGGCACGCAAGGCAGCCTTGCACGCCGGACAGGCCAGGATCTCCAGCAGCCAGTCGTCGATCTTCACTCTGACACCCTTCCCACGATGGCGAGGACCTCGTCCCTGATCGCCCTCATTGTGCTCTCGTCGGCCGCCTCGGCGTTCAGCCTGAGCAGCGGCTCGGTGTTGGACGCCCGCACATTGAACCACCAGCCCGGCCCGGTCACGGTCAGCCCGTCGAGCTCGTCGAACTCCCCCCGCGCCGCGAACGCCTCCCGCACCCGCCGCAACGCGTCGCCCTGGTCCGCCACGGTGCTGTTGACCTCGCCGGAGGCGTGGTAGCGCGAGTAGACCCCCACCACTTCCGACAGCGGGCGCTCCTGCTCGCCCAGCGCGGCCAGCACGTGCAGCGCCGCCAGCATCCCGGAGTCGGCGAACCAGAAGTCGCGGAAATAGTAGTGGGCCGAGTGCTCACCGCCGAAGACGGCTCCCGTACGGGCCATCTCGGCCTTGATGAACGAGTGCCCGACGCGCGTGCGCACGGGCACCCCGCCCTGCTCGCGCACGATCTCGGGGACGGCCAGCGACGTGATCAGGTTGTGAATGATCGTCGAGCCGGGATGTTTGGCCAGCTCCCGCGTCGCGACCAGCGCCGTGACGGCCGACGGCGAGACCGACCGCCCTTGCTCGTCGATCACCCAGCACCGGTCGGCGTCACCGTCGAACGCCAGCCCCAGGTCCGCCCCGCTCTCGACCACGGCCCGCTGGAGATCGACGAGGTTCTGCGGCTCGATGGGGTTGGCCTCGTGGTTGGGGAAGTCGCCGTCCAGCTCGAAGTAGAGCGGCGTCAGCTCGATCGGCAGCCCCTCGAACACGGCCGGGACGGTGTGCCCGCCCATGCCGTTGCCCGCGTCGACGACCACCTTGAGCGGCCGGATGCGCGACAGGTCGACGAGCGTGCGCAGGTGGTCGGCGTAGCCCTGCAACAGGTCCTTCTCGATCACCGACCCGCCGGGGGCGGCCGTGACGCCCACCAGCTCGGCGGCCCGGTCACGGATGTCGATGAGCCCCGTGTCGCCGCCGATCGGCACCGCGCCGGCCCGGCACATCTTCATGCCGTTGTAGCGGGCGGGGTTGTGGCTGGCGGTGAACATCACCCCGGGCAGCCCCAGGCTGCCGCTGGCGTAGTAGAGCAGATCGGTGGAGCCCAGCCCGGCGTGCACCACGTCGGCGCCACGCGAACGGGCGCCCCTGATGAACGCCTCTGCCAGCGGAACCGAGGACTCGCGCATGTCGTGCGCGACCACGATCGACTCGGCCCCGGTCACTTCGACGAAGGCGGCCCCCACGGCCTCGGCGGTCGGCTCGTCGAGCTCCTCGGGCACCACTCCGCGAACGTCGTACGCTTTGAAGATCTTGGCGAGGTCGCCCACTCTCCAGCTCCGCCCTTGGGTCGATTCTCCGGCGTAATCGAGCCTACCGGTCGCGGTGCTGCTGAGCCGACCTCAGAACGCGCAGGTGCCCCCTGCGACCGACCTCGACGCCCTGACCGACCGGCTCACCGCCGCCGGACGGCGTGGGCCGCGCGGCCTCCCTGACCGCGTTGGCCAGCGCCTCGAGGTCGTCGGAACTCGGGGAGGCGCCGTCCGTCGGCAGCCGTACCACTTCCCAGCCTCGGGGAGCGGTCAACCGCTCGGCATGTTCGGCGCACAGGTCGTAACAGTGTGGCTCCGCGTACGTCGCCAGGGGGCCGAGAACAGCGGTCGAGTCGGCGTATACGTACGTGAGCGTGAAGACGGCAGGCTGACTGCAGGCGGTGCGGGAACAGCGGCGGACGGGGCTCACGGAGGGACCGTATCTGGTAAGTGTGCGGGGCGCCACTATCTGAGCGCTCTTAACGAGCGTGTCGCCACAATTCGGACACCTGTCGCAGCCTTTCCACCCACATGCCCCGAAGACACCGGCCCTCCGGACCTTGGGGGATCACGTAGAGGTGGTGAGCGGTGACGCTTCCTCAGAGCCTAAGGGGATCAACGCACGGTGGGGAGCGGCAACGCCGCACCCCGCCCCCAGAGATCACACACCCCGGCCCACCCGAACGCCGAAGCACGACCGACACCCCGACACCCCACCCGAACGCCGGGCTACGGCCAACGCCTCACCGCCCCACGACCTCTCACGGCGCCGGCAACCACCCAGAACCTCGGAACATCACCCAGAGGCGCGGAGAGGTGACACCGTTCCTCAGAATCGACAGGCCATCCCCGTACACTTGCTTGCGTGACACAGAAGCGCGGTCCCAGACGGCGCGATCGCCACGGTCGTGGCCTCCGCGGCCCGCTCGCTCCCTCCCACGTGCCCATGGCCAAGTCCCGGAGCGAGCGCTTCGACGACCTCGTGCTGGACGCGGTCGACCGCCTCCGCCCCCGCTGGGAACGCCAGTTGTCGGCGGTGGAGTTCGCGGTGGAAGAGGTCCCGCCGCTGAGCGAACTCGGCGACGGCCCGAGCCTGGGCACCGACCCGATCCCCTTCGGCCGCGCCGACGCCGCAACCGGCCAGAACCCGGCGTCGATCGTGGTCTACCGCCGCCCGCTCGAAGCACGCGCCAGAGACCGGGACACCCTCGGCGCCATGGTCCACGACACGGTGGTGGAACAAGTGGCCACCCTCCTGGGCCTCTCCCCCGAAACCGTCGACCCCGGCTACGACGACCGCCGCTGAGCCCCGTACGGACCCCCGGACAAACGGCGCGATCCTCACACAGCGGCACGCTTCGCGCGGATCGCCTCTCAAGGAGGCCCACCCCTCTCCTGAAAGCGCGGTCCTCGCGCGGTGGGGAACTCGGCCAGCGCCCTGTGGGGGCCCGCGACGAGAAGCCTTCAAGGGGCCCAGGAGAAATCAGTCGCGAGAGCGTGGATAAGGCCCGTACCGTCACGCCTTATGAGGCTCCTCTCCGTCAACATCGGCAGACCCCGGCCCAACCCCTGGAAGGGCCTGAGCGCGACGGGCATCGACAAGCGACCCGTCCACGGCCCGGTCGCTGTGCGAGCCCCGGGCCCGAAGGGCACCGGTGAGGTCGGTCTCGCCGGCGATCGGGTGTACGACGTGAAGCACCATGGCGGCGTTCACCAGGCTGTCTACGCGTACGCCCGCGAGGATCTCGACACCTGGGAGGCCGAGCTGGGCAGGCCGCTCACAAACGGCGTCTTCGGCGAGAACCTCACAAGTCTGGGTCTGGACGTCAACGGCGCCCTGATCGGTGAGCGTTGGCGGATCGGGCCGGACGTCGTCCTGGAGGTGTCGTGCGCGCGGATCCCGTGTGGGACCTTCCAGGGCTGGCTGGAACGTGACGGCTGGATCAAGCGTTTCACGCAGGCCGCACGGCCGGGCGCGTATCTGCGCGTGATCGAGCCCGGTGATATCCGCGCCGGTGATCCGGTCGAGATCGTGCACCGGCCCGATCATGATGTGACCGTCGCGCTGGTCTTCCGTGCGATGACCTTGGAGCCGGAACTACTGCCGCGGCTGCTGGTCGCCGAGGCCCTGCCGCCAGAGGACAAAGAATCGGTACGCAGGCGCTCCGCATAGAGGTCGGCTTCAGGGGATCGCCCGCGCCGTCGGGGTGAGGGACGGAGAGCCCGGGCGTCGTTGGCTCCCCAGGTTTCACCAGCCGCCATGCGCCCCGCTCTAGGGACGAGTTTCGGCTCCGTCAGGCCCTCCAGCCGCACCACCACCATCAGCCGGAGTCGGCTCCACCCCACCAGAATCGACGCCGACAGCCCCTGCGAGATCGGCATCGCTCAGATCCGCTCCAGAAAGACCGGCGCCGGTCAGGTCGGCGTTCCGCAGGATGGCGCCGGCGAAGGTGGCCTCCGTGAGGTTGCATCCGGTCAGGATCGCGCCCTCGAGGTTGGATCCGGCGAAGCAGAATCGGCTCAGATCGCACCCGGCCAGATCGGCCGCCCGTAAATCGATCTTCTCCAGCTCGATGCTGTCGCCTGGAAGGACCATCGTTCGTCGGCTGAGCACCGCCATCGCCGCGCCGATATCGTCGCGCAGCCCTCCGTGATAACGCTTCCGTTCAAGGTCGACCTCCTGCGTCGGGCGACTCGGCGGCCAGGGCGCGTTTAACCGGACGAAGGAGGCCAGCAGGGCGGCGGCGTGACCGCGGTAGTGCGGCGCGGCACTCGCGATCTGCTCCATCGCGTAGACACCGCCCATCCGCGTTCCGACGTGATCGCTCGCCAACTGCTCGATGGCTTTGGTGAACAGATCGATGAACTGCCCCTCTCTGCTCACCCGGATCTGGCGCAGCGTCATCACGGCGCCCAGCGCAACACTCCCCAGCGCCACCAGCGCGGCCAACCCCTGCAACAGGGTCACCCGTACGTCGTTGATGGCTTTGAGCCGGTCACCGGCCGAAAACCCTGACGAACCGCTCCCAAGGTCGTGCCGGACGATCCAGGCGGGAAGAAAGAAGACGCATGCGACCACCAGGACACCCACGACGACCAGGATCAGAGTCGCCAAAACAGCGCGCCGCTTCACACCTCGAAGCATGACGGCACCACTCCGCGCACGACCCCGAAGTCGCTCGCTAACGAAGGCTCCATGACGGTCATGGCTGCCATTCTCCCTCGGTCATATCGCGGCGACGCTGTCCGCGAGGCGCGCGGAAGGCAGCTTGTGCACCGCGGTCGCCTTCATCGTCAACGGATCCAGCCTGCGCGCCGCCTTCCCCAAGGCACGCTGACCTCCTCACCGCTCATCGCGCGGACCAGGTACGGCATCCGGCGGGCCGGACATCCAAGCGATCAGGCCTATAAGAGTGAGGACGGGAATGGCGATCAACGCGGGAGAATGCCACTCGGGAGCCATCATCTCAAGATCGCCATCGTCATTGAGCAGCCAAAACCGTGTCAGGGGAGAAAGCAGCACCCCTATGACCAGAGTCAGTTCGTACAGGATGAACCAGACGCCGGTCGGCACGGTGGACCTGGAGGGTGATCGACGGTTCAGCCGGTCGAGCACGGCGATGAGAACCGCCTCGGCGGCCAGGACCAGGGTGATGCCGAGCGTCACATTCCGCGCATGCGTGACCTCCTGCTCCAGCTGTTCCAGCAGCATGTCATTCCATGGCTCCTCGTACCAGGGATTGAGTTCTCCCGTCGGATGGGCGATCAGCTGGAGCGCGGTCATGTTGACCGCGGCGTACAGAACCGGGGCTGCCAGAGCGGTCGAATATATGAGGCGACGTACCTTCATTCGCTGTTGGATGCCAATGTCGGCGTGTAGGTTCCGCTGGGAGCCCAGCCGGACGATGAGCACGGGTTCAGCTCCATCCGAGGGATGGGCTGAGCTGGGCGGATAAGGTCTCGGCTATTTGGTGACATGGAGCGGGAAGGCGCCGCGCGACGCCAGGTCGCGCTCGGTGTCCAGGGCCTCGCTCAGGAGGTGGACGTCAGCAGCGCGGTCGGGGTGGGCGTCGAGGTAGCGCCTCAGAACGGCACTGATCTCCTCACGAGTGACGGTCATGACACCCATGGAAGTTGGCCGGTCAGGCGGCCGCAATCGACTGCGGGACTTCGGCGGAAACCTCCCACCTGTCCCGTTGACCGGTCGGACCAGGATGGAGACAAGGGCCCGGACTGGTTACCGTCCTCTGGACCGCAAAGGCTGGAGATGCAGCCCGGTGCAACCGGGCCGAAGGAGGTCGACAGGCATTCGCACTCCCTGCAGCCCGTTACTTGATCCGTTCCAGGAGGCGAATGGTGACGCTGTCCCCAGGCCCCTTCTCGATCAGCTCCCGTACGTCGTTCTTCACCGGCAGCTTGTGCGTGCCGTCCCCCAGAGCCATGAACGAGCTCCGGAACGGGTGACCGTCGATGGTCCCCCGGATCTTCACCAGTCCCCGGGTGCCGAGGAACTCGGCGGACCCGGGCATCACGACGTACGTCCACCCACCCTTGTTCGGGCTCTTCACCAGCGTCGCGGTGAACTCCTTGTCCAGTTCCTGGACCACGTCATCCGCTCGCGTAGCGCCACTCATCGCAGGTTCCCCCTCTCCGCTATTCGACGATCTCGAGGCCGTTGCCGTCCAGGTCACGGAGGGCGAACATCGGCGGGACGCCCTCCCACCGCAGCAGCTCGTCCACGTCGGCCTTGCGCTCCACAAGCTCCTTGTGCAGGGACGCGGCGTCCGCCGTGCCGAGCCGGATGCCCGTCTCGACGCCGACCGCCGTCCCGGGAGCCGTCAGGATCAGCGCGATCGTGGTCGTCGCTCCCGGCGGCGCCACCTCGATCCATCGCCCGCCGAGCTGTTCGACGGGCGCGTCCAGCCGCTTCTCCAGTCCCAGTGTGCCCACATAGAACTCGACGGCACGGTCCTGGTCGGTGACGGGAACGCCGACGGTCCTGACACCGGTGACCCCGGTACCCACTTGCTCGCCCACTTCGGACCTCCTGTCGTTCGGTTCACCTGGTTGGACTCGCGAACGCCCGAAACTCATCGCGGGACGTCGAGGTGGAATGACGACGCGAGCGCTGAGCTGTACAGGGCCCGGGGAAGAGCGTTGAGGCGCCTCGAAGACCACCGGAACGCAACCCCAGGTGCGAGGTGTGCTGGAGCCTTCATCCAGGCCTCACCGGGGACCCGGCGGAAGGCCTTCACAGAGCTGCCGCCAGCCCCAAGGCAGCCACCTTGATGATCGCACTCTTTCCGCAGTTCGTACCAGCCGACCAGCCGCCGGCGGGACCGTCATGGTCAGCCCGCCGGGTAGAGCAGGAGGACTTCGGTGGCTGCCGGCCACCCCGCTCTGTCTGGCAGCCGACCCCATGGTGCTGGCGGAAAAGCTTGACAAGGTGCTGGTCCAGCAATTCGCTGATGCTAATCGGACCACCGAGTACCGTGCCCGTCACCTGGAAGCGATCAACGCCCCGGCTGCACATTATCTGCAGTTCCCGCGCGCTGTTGAGGAGCGTGGATGACCGACGACATCAGTCCGGACAAGGTCGCCGAGATCACCGCATTCGTGGATGTCGAAGCGCCTCCACCCGACGATTGCCCCACGGCGCTCATCCTCTTCGGCACCAATCAACCGCAACCGGCCGAAATCGCGGCCGACCGGTACCACAGGGGGCTCGCCCAGCTGATCATCGCTACTGGCGGAGTGAACCGTCACAACGGGATCGTCGAGGCACGCACCTTCCATCGCCTCCTCATCGAGCGTGGCGTGCCCGAAGCCGTCATCCGCTGTGAAGACCGGTCCGCCAACACCTGGCAGAACGTCGAGTTCGCGCTTCCCTTCCTTCAGGAAGCCTTGCGGGTGGGGCTGGTTATCACCGCTGTGTCCAAGTGGTACCACCTTCGCACCGTGCACATGCTCAAGTCCCTCGTGCCGGAGATCGGGGCCTTTCACGCCATCACTTGGGAACCTGTCTACGCCGGCAAACCAGTGACGCGGACGAACTGGCAGTCTGCCCCTGACGGCAAACGGCGGGTGATCCGCGAGTGGGAGGAGGTGTCCCGTCGCGTCGCAGACGGCAGCCTCCCTGAGCTACGACGCGAAGATGGGGCATGGCGCTGAGCGAACGCTCTGCGACAAACGGACTCAGGAAGGGCGCCGAGTAGCGCCTGTTCAGGAGATCATCCGTCTCCGTAGGTGACGGATATCCCGTATTTCCAGCGGGCCAGGGCCCGGGGAGCGCGAGGGGCTGGAAAGCCCCTCGCCGGGGGTGTGGGGGCCTGCCCCCACAGGGCGCTGCCCGAGCTCTCCATCGCGCGAAGCGCGCCCCCGTGCGAGGACCTCGCCGTTGGGGGATCGAAAGGGGGCGAGCCCCCCTTGGGAAGCGCTGCCCGGAGCCGATTCGCGCGAAGCGCCTCGCAACGCGCGAGGTCCATGCAGTTCCCGGGGCTTAAGGCGCAACCACGTTGGGGGTGTCGGTCAAGGGTGGGAGCAGGGTCCACAGGCGGGAAGGGGCCAGGGGCTGGGTGGTGAGGAGGAGGCCGGTTTTCAGGTGGTCCTCGATCACTCTCGCGCCGTAGACCTCCCCCGCGACCGGCGTGACCGCCAGCGCGTAGTCCCCCTTCGGTTTCAGTTTGACGTTCTTCGTGCGGCCCGCCGGTATCGACACCTCGAACGGCTCCTCCGGCCGGCCCTTCTCGGGTATCACCTGGATCCGTACCTTGCCGGGGACGCCGACGGCCGTGAGGATCAGCTTCGAGCCCGGGCCGTTGCGGGCCACCGTGCTGCCCAGGTCCAGCGCAGGAGTGCCGGCGGTGAAGGCGACGTCCGAGCGGCCGCCCGTGCCCGTGATGACGAGGCCGGCCACGATCGGGGTGGGTGAGGTGAGGACAAGGGCCGCCGAGGAGCCGCCCACGCCCGTGGTGACGTCCAGGGAGACCACGCTGCCGGCGGGCACGTCCAACGACTCGCGGCCCTTCATGGCGTACTCGGCGTCCTCGCTCACCGCCTTGATCCGCACCTGGGCGTCGTTCTCGCCGGGGGCGGCGACCAGGAGTTCGCGGCGGCCGCCGCCACCGGGGAGGCCGGGTACGACGACGCGGGTGGCGGGCGGGGCGGCCGAGGGGAGCCAGTCGACGCCGCCGGTTTCGAGGGTGGTCCTGGCGGCGACGGCGAGGCGGCCGAAGGCGGTGGTGACGCTCACGGCCATGATGTCCGCCGACGGGGCGATGGTCTTGAGGTCGATCTCGCGGTGCTCGCCGGGCGCGATCTCCAGGCCGATGCCCTTGTCGCCCGAGATGGGGCCCTCCGCCGCGTAGACCTGTACGTCCGCCAGGGCCGGCGCCTTGTCGGCGTTCGTGAGGTGCAGGCGAACGTCGGCGTTGGCGGGGCCGGGGCCCACGAGCCAGGTCGTGGGGGCGGGTTCGGTGCAGCGGACTCCCGCGAGGCCGCGGCCGGCGCCCTGGGTGGCGCGGGTGAGGTAGCCGGCCTCCAGCCCGCCGGGGCCTTTCGTCGCGTACGGCTTGGCGTCGCGCATCGGCTCGTAGGTGAGCGTGCCGGGCAGGTAGACACTGACCCGCTCGCCCTTGGAGCCGGGGCACACCGCGGTGACCGACTCGACGGCGACCTTCCTGGGTTGCGGTTGCGGGGCTGCCGCCGCCGGAGGGGCCGGCCTGGTGACGTACGCGACGCCGTACAGGACCGCCAGCGCCACGACGACCAGCGCCGGCAGCCCGAACCGGTTCTCCACGAATGCCTTCATCGCCCACCCGCCACGTTCACGGCCATTCTGGCGGCGACCGCCGGCGGCGCCTCCACGGCCTCGGGGGCGCTTTCACGCCGCCCCGGCGCCGCCAGCACCGCGATCACCAGCACCAGCACCGCCTGGGTCCACAGCCAGGGCGTGTGCAGGGCGCTGACCGGCTGGGCGGGTACGCGGACGACCGGCTCGGCCAGCCGCCACAGCCCGCCCGCCTCCGACAGGCTCATGCGCGCCAGCGACGGCTGCGAGTCGAGCGTTCTGGCCAGTTCGGCGGAGACGGGCGGCGCCACGGCCACCATGCCCACGCCGAGCTTGCCCAGGGTGACCGCGTCGCCGCCGCGCCCGCCGACCAGGCCCTCGACCGCCGCCCCCAGGCGAGTGCGGGCCTCGGACGCGATCGGGAGCTCCGACTCGCCGATCAGCGGGGTACGGCCGTGCAGCACGGTGAACGAGGAGCCCTTGATCACCAGCGTGCGCTCCCCCTGCGTGGTACGGGCGGCGGCCAGCACGGGCAGCACGTCCGGCACGTCGCCCACGAGCGGTCCCCGCACCCCGGTGGCGACCCAGTACCCGGCCGCCAGCAGCGGCGTGCTGAACGCCACCGCCGCCACCGCCATCGCCCCCAGCCGGCGCAGCGCGCCTCCGGCACGGAGCTCGGCCAGCCGGTGGGCGGTCAGGCCCACGAGGACCACCAGCCCGGTCCCCGCGAACGCCAGCGGGACCCCTGGCCAGGCCCGTGCGCCTTCGACGGTGACGCGGCTGACCAGGATCGCCGCCAGCACCCCGTACAGGGTGATGCCCCAGCCGATGGCGACGATCATCCGCTGGCGGCGCATGAGGAGCGCCGCCAGGGCGGTGGCCACCAGACCCCCGGTCACCCAGAACGGCGGCAGCCCCGGCCCTCCCGGGCTGAGCGCCAGCAGCGACTCGGGGGCGAGCGCGACGTCCACCAGGGCGGGGTCGTGCAGCCCCGCTTCCAGCAGGATCTTGCCTGGGGACGTCACCAGCCCCGCCAGCCAGGGGAAGAGCAGCACCAGAGGCACCGCGAGCGCGATGGCCATCGAGGTCACCGCGCCGCGGAACGCGACCGCCGCCAGCACCCCCAGCACGGCGAACAGCGGATAGACCAGGGGCGCGAACGCCGTCCCCACGGCCAGCAGCAGCCCGAGCGCCCACGCGGCCCGGCGGGCGCGGCGGCGTTCGCCGGACAGCACCACCGTCCCGAGCGAGGCGTAGAGCGGCACCAGCACGAACACCACCGCGGTGCCCAGCCGTCCGGCCGCGATCGCTCCCGTCGCGACGGGCAGCAGCGCGTACGTCCCCGCCGCCCAGGCCCGCGCGGGCACCGCCGGGATGACGTGCCGGGTGGCCAGGTACGCCGTCGCGCCCGCCAGCGGCACCGAGCCGAGCAGCAGCACGGACACGGCCAGCCACGTCTTGCCGAACGCGAGCGTGGACAGGGCCGCGAGCACGGCGACGTACGGGGGCGTCCAGGCGTTCGAGCCGAGCCCGATGTCGTGGAAGCCCTCGGTGTAGAAGGCCCACAGGTCGCCCGCGCCGCCCGTGACCGGGACGAGGGCGCCGCCGCCGAGCCGTTCGCCGCCGAGGAGGGAGCGTTCGGCGACCAGCGCGACCGCGGTCAGCGCGAGCATGAGGACGACGCCGGGGCGGCTGAGGAAGCGCTTGACCGCGCCGGTGTCCGCCGGCACGACCTCGTACTCGTCCTCGGCGGAGGTGGAGGCGGTGGCGTGGTGGTGGCGGCCCGTCGAGTCCACGGGCGCCTCGCCGGCGAGGAAGCTCCGCACCATGTCGATGAGCCGCCGCCAGGCCGCGCCCCGAGGGGTCATCAACCGCTTTATGCGGATATATCCCTTCTTGCGGGCCTGCCTGTTTCCGGCGGGGCGGCGGGCCCTGCGCGCCCGCAGCAGCCGGAACGGATGCAGCAGGATCGACGCCATCGCCGCCAGCTCGTCCAGCGCGTTCGCGGGCTGTTTGCTCACCACGAACAGCGCCGTGCGGAAGGCCGAGCCGAGCACGTTCCGCAGCAGCGCCCAGAGCATCGCGCCGAACGGCAGGTTCGCCATCACCACGAAGATCGCGTTACGCCTGTCCAGCCTGCGGGGATGGTCGCCGCTGACCGTGATCCTGCGCCGCCTGCGGGCCGCCGCCTCGGCGTGCCAGGCCACGGCGGAGGTCACGTTCAGGACCTTGTGTCCGGCGTTGCGCACCCGCCAGCACAGGTCGAGGTCGTCGCGGAACAGCGGGAAGAACGGGTCCAGCCCGCCGGCCCGCTCCCACACGTCGCGCCGGATGAGCATCCCGGCCGTGGACACCGACAGCACGTCCCGCGTCCCGTCGTGCTGCCCCTGGTCGAACTCGCGCGGCTCCAGCCCCGTCTCCCTGCGCCCGGTACGGCCCACGGTGACGCCCACTTCGAGCAGGCGCCGGCGGTCGAGCCAGTCGAGCAGCTTCGGGCCCAGCACGGCGGCCTTCGGATCCTGCGCCGCCGCGGTGAGCAGCGCCTCCAGCGCGCGTCTGTCGGGGGCGCAGTCGTCGTGCAGCAGCCAGATCCACTCGTCGCTTCCGGCGGACGGCAGCTTGGCGAGGACTTCGGCGACGGACTCGCCGAAGCCGGTGGAGCGCGGCAGGGAGATCAGGTTGCCGCGGCCGAACGCCTGGGCGAGCAGGTCGGCCGAGCCGTCCCTGCTGCCGTTGTCGACGCCGGCCACGCGGTCCGGCCTGCGACTCTGGTTCACCAGAGCACGCAGCGTCTCCCCCAGCCAGCGCGCGCCGTCGTGAGCGACGACGATCACGGTGACATAGGGACGTGACATGGGCGGATGCTCCTGAGGGGGGTAGAGCAGGCGCGCCCACCATATACCTGTGACAGCCGGGACAGCAGATGCGGAAAGGGTCACGCGTTCGACCGCGTGACCCTTCCGCCCATATACCTAAACGGCCTGGCGCTTGATCCGTCTGCGCTCCCGCTCGGACAGCCCTCCCCAGATGCCGAACCGCTCATCGTGCTCGAGTGCGTATTCCAGACACTCTGCACGGACCTCGCACGATCGGCAGACCTTCTTGGCCTCTCTGGTGGAGCCGCCCTTCTCCGGGAAGAACGCCTCCGGATCCGTCTGCGCGCACAACGCGCGCTCCTGCCAGCCGAGTTCTTCAGCGTCAAGCTGATCCTGTGCGATGACCGGATCGGTCACTGCACACCTCCCTGCCGCCCGCCCGCAATGGAGCCCCCCATGGACGCCTTCCTTATTACCCACCCATCGGAAGGCGTAACAACATGGTTGTAATTACACGCGTGTGCTGTAGCTGACGTCAAGCGGCATGCAGCTATCCGGGGAAAGACCAGAGCTCGCCCCGGTGTGCTTGGCATGTGATGTTCACGCCCGGCCGACACCCTTTTGCGCGCGGCGTCGTAAGGCTCGTTCAACCTGTCAGCGGTCCGAACCGTACCAGGGCGGGATAGACACCCGCCCAGGCCCCACCTTCTCTCTAGTCGTTCATTACCGGTCCGTTACCTGCGGGGCTCGTTGGGCGTGTATATGGCCGTAGGGTCGATGGGGTCGTCTCCCGGGCGTGCGCCGTAGGGGGTGGAGTCGAGCCGCATCGTCGCGTCGCCGACAGGCTCCGCCTGGTGGGGCCAGGGCTGCTGCTGTTGGGGCGCCTGGTGGGTGGGCCGGTACTGGCCCTGCTGGGGCTCGTAACCACCCTGCTGGAGGTGCTGCGGGTGGCCGAGCGGGTCCTCGTACGACCTGGGCGCCTGGCTGGAGTAGTCGGGCACGCGCAGCTCCGGCTGGGTGCCCGCGGTGGAGTGCTGGGCCGTCGAGTGCTGGCCGGTCGAGTGCTGGTACGTCTCCGCCTGCTGGTAGGCGTCCATGAGCTGCTGGGAGCGCGGGTCCACGGGCGGGTCGGGCTCCTGGTACGCGGACGGGGTGGCGTACTCGCGGCCCGAGTAGCCGGTGAACGGCTGGCCGCCCTGCTGGTCGAAGGCGCTCTGGCCGAAGTACGGCTGCTGCTGCTGTTCGGCGGCCGGCGGGTAGGGGACGCTCGGCGCGGTGTCGCCGGCCGGCGTCGGGAAGGCCTGGTCCGCGAACGCGTTGGGCGCGGCCTCCGGGGGCGCGTACGGGTTCGGGCGGTCCGCGGGCGGGGCGTAGGGATTGGGCTGCTGGTCCGCGGACGGGGCGTACGGGCTGGGCTGGTCGGTCCCGGGCGGCGCGTACGGGTTCGGGCTGGGCTGGCCGTAGGCGCTCGGCTGGCTGTCGGCCGGTACGTACGGGGCGGGCTGGTACTCGACGGCCGGCGGGGTGGAGTACTCCTGGGCCGAGGGGGCCGTGTCGGCGGGGGCGTAGGCCGACGGGGCGAAGCCCTGCGGGGCGTAGGCCTGGTCCGCCTGGCCCTGGTCCGGCGAGCCGAAGCTCGGCGGGGCATAGGACTGGTCGGGCTGGCCCGGTCCGAAGCCCTGGGGAGCGAAAGACTGCTCGGGCTGGCTCTGCTCCACCGGCTGGAAGCTCGGCGAGGAGTAGCCCTGGCCGGCCTCCCCCGGTCCGAAGCCCTGCGGGGCGAAGGACGGCTCAGGCTGGCCCGCCCCGAAACCCTGCGGGGCGTAGGGCAGCTCAGGCTGGTTCGATCCGAAGCCCTGGGGAGCGTAGGGCTGCTCGGGCTGGCCCGACCCGAAGCCCTGGGGGCCGAAGGACTGCTCGGGCTGGCTCTGGTCGACCGACCCGAAGCTCTGCGGCGCGTAGGGCTGGTCCGGCTGGCCCTGCTCCAACGAGCTGAAGCTCGGCGTGGAGTAGGACTGGTCGGGCTGGCTCTGCTCCGGCGGGCCGAAGCTGGGCGCGGGGTAGGGCTGCTCGGGCTGGCTCTGGTCCGAGGGGGCGGCGGGCAGGGCACCCCTGATCACGTGCAGCTGGGGCTGTGGCTCCGGTTGCGCGGCCTGGGGCTCGGGCTGGCCGCCGAAGCTCGGGGGCTGCTGGCCGTACTGGCCCGACGGGGGTTGCTGGCCGTACTGGCCGGAAGGGGGCTGCTGCCCGTAGCCGGGTTGCTGGCCGGACGGCGGCTGCTGGGCGAAGCCCGGCTGCGGGCCGTACGCGCCCGAGGGCGGCTGCTGACCGTAAGGAGCCTGGCCGTAGCCGGGAGCCTGCTCGGGCTGCCCGAAACCGGGGGCCTGCTGCGGCTGCTCCGGCTGCCCGAAGCCCTGCTGGGGCTGCTCGGGCTGACCGAACTGCTGGGCCTGGTCGGGCTGACCGAAGTGCTGCGGCTGGTCGGGCTGGCCGAACTGCTGCTGCTGCCAGGGCGCCTGCTGGCCGAGGTTCGGGTGGTGGTAGACCTGCGCGACGGGCCGCTCCGGCAGGATCTGCGGGATCAGGTACACCAGCGCGACGGCGATCAACGCGACGGAAGGCACGCCAAGGAGCACCAGCTGCATCGTCGGCCAGGCCCCGAGCCCGGAGAACAGGCCGAGGATCAGCGACAGCATGCCGAACACCGTGGCCAGCACCAGCCCGACCGCCGACCCGTACATGATCGGCTTGGCCTTGGGCGACGGTTCGCCGACCTTGGTGACCAGCAGCACGGCTCCGAGCAGCAGCGCGGGCACGACGGGGTTCGCCAGGTCCAGGACGTTCGCCGCCGCCCGCCTCGTCAGGGACAACGACGAGCCGACCAGGACATCGCCGACCGTCAGCAGCACGGTCAGCAAGCCGAGGACGAGCATGATCCATGCGCCCGGCTCCTTCAGCCGGGCGACGTCAAATTTGCTCACAAGTACCCCCATCGGACCCTTTAGCCCGAAGGGAGTTTGCCACATGACCGACTCGGGTGGCGGGGGTCCCAGGAACCTCCTGCATCCCAATTCGGCCTACACCTGGCACTTCTCTCATAACAAGTGGGGTAAAACCACACCCGAGACGGGGTTGTCAGGGGCCGATGGAAGACTGGCGGCATGCACATCGTGTCACTCGCGGGCGGCATCGGCGGCGCCCGTTTCCTGCGCGGACTGCGCGCGACCGCGCCGGATGCCACCATCACCGTCATCGGCAACACGGGTGACGACATCACCCTGTTCGGCCTACGGGTCTGCCCCGACCTCGACACCGTGATGTACACCCTGGGCAACGGCATCGACGAGGAGCAGGGCTGGGGGCGCGCCAAGGAGTCCCACGTCGTCAAGGAGGAGCTGGCCGCGTACGGCGTGGAGCCGCAGTGGTTCGGGCTCGGCGACCGCGATTTCGCCACCCACATCGTGCGCTCGCAGATGCTGGAGGCCGGCTACCCGCTCTCCCAGATCACGCAGGCGTTGTGCGCGCGCTGGCAGCCCGGCGTGCGACTGCTGCCGATGACCGACGACCGCTGCGAGACCCACGTGGTGATCGAGGACGAAAACGGCAAGCGCGCCATCCACTTCCAGGAGTGGTGGGTGCGCCTGCGCGCCTCGGTCCCGGCGCAGTCGTTCGCGCTGGTGGGGGCCGACACGGCCAAGCCCGCGCCGGGTGTGCTCGACGCGATCGAGCAGGCCGACGTGGTGATCCTGCCGCCGTCCAACCCGGTCGTGAGCATCGGCACGATCCTGCAGGTCCCGGGCATCCGCGACGCCCTGCTGCCCAAGACCGTGGTCGGGGTCTCGCCCATCATCGGCGGCGCGCCGGTCAGGGGCATGGCCGACGCCTGCCTGACCGCCATCGGGGTGGAGACGACGGCGCAGGCCGTGCTCGACCTGTACGGCCCGAAGCTGATCGACGGATGGCTGGTGGCGGAGGAGGACGAAGGGGTCGCGCTCGACGGCGTACGGGTGATCGCCCGGCCGATCCTCATGCACGACGCCGGCGCCGCCGCCGACATCGCCCGCACCGCGCTCGACCTGGCCCTGGAGCTCGCCCGATGACCAGCGCCCCCCGGCGTTTCGAGGTGATCGCCGTCGAGGGCATCGGCGAGGTGCGGCCCGGCGACGACGTCGCGGAGCTGCTCAAGGACGCCGGCCTCCGGGACGGCGACATCGTGGTCGTCACGTCCAAGATCATCAGCAAGGCCGAGGGCCGCGTCCGCCGGGCGCCCGACCGCACCCAGGCCATCGAGGACGAGACCGAGCGCGTGGTGGCCAGGCGGGGTGACACCGTGATCTCCCAAACCCGCCACGGCTTCGTCATGGCCGCCGCCGGGGTCGACGCCTCCAACACCGAGCCGGGCACCGTGCTCCTCCTCCCCGAAGACTCCGACGCCTCGGCCAGGCGCATCAGGAAGGGCCTGGCCGTGCGGGCGGGCGTGATCGTCTCCGACACGTTCGGCCGCCCGTGGCGCGAAGGGCTCACCGACGTGGCCATCGGAGTGGCGGGCATGCGCCCGCTCGACGACTTCCGTGGCACCTCCGACGGCTACGGCAACGAGCTCAACGCCACCGTCACCGCGCTGGCCGACGAGATCGCGGGCGCGGCCGAGCTGGTCAAGGGCAAGCTCGGCGGGGTCCCGGTGGCGATCGTGCGCGGGCTGTCCCACCTGGTCACCGACGACGACGGGCCCGGGGTCAGGCCGCTGGTGCGGCCGGCCGACGACGACCTGTTCCGCTACGGGTCGCGGGATGTCGTGTTCGCCCGCCGTACGATCAGGGAGTTCTCGGACCGGCCGGTCGATCCGGCGAAGGTACGCAGGGCGGTCGCGGCGGGCATCGCCGCGCCGGCGCCGCACCACACGACCCCCTGGCGGTTCGTGCTGGTGGAGTCGCCGGAGACGCGCACCAAGCTGCTCGACGCCATGCGCGACGCGTGGATCGAGGACCTGCGCGGCGACGGGTTCAGCGAGCAGTCGATCGCCAAGCGGATCAAGCGGGGCGACATGCTGCGCGACGCGCCCTGTCTGATCGTGCCGTGCCTGGTGATGGAGGGCTCCCACACCTACCGCGACGATCGGCGCAACGCGTCGGAGCGGGAGATGTTCGTCGCGGCGACCGGCGCCGGGGTGGAGAACCTCCTCATCCAGCTCGCCGTCGAAGGGCTGGGCTCGGCGTGGGTGTCGTCCACGATGTTCTGCCGCCCGGTGGTCCGCGAGGTGCTCGACCTGCCCGGCTCCTGGGACCCGATGGGCTGCGTGGCCGTCGGCCACGCGGCCGCCCCGCCGCGCGACCGCGCGCCCCGCGACCCGGACGACTTCATCGTCACACGCTGACCGCGACCCGAAAGGATAGGTCAGACAGGCATTTACCGTTAGGAAAGTTTCCTTTACATTTGGGGCATCCCCCCATGTGAAGGAGCAACTTCATGAGAAGGACGCTCACGTTAGTCGCCGTGGTGGTGATCGCCGTCGCCACCACGCTGTTCAACACGGCGCCGGCGTTCGCGCACGGCTACGTCAACTCCCCGCCCAGCCGGCAGGCCAACTGCGCCCAGGGCAAGGTCCCCAACTGCGGCAACATCATCTACGAGCCGCAGAGCGTGGAGGGCCCGAAGGGGCTGCGGAGCTGCCACGCCAACCTGTCGCAGTTCGCGCAGCTCAGCGACGAGAGCAAGCCGTGGCCGGTCGCCCAGGTGGGCACCACGGTGACCTTCAACTGGACGTTCACCGCCAGGCACGCCACGCTCAACTACGAGTACTACATCGGCAACACGCGGGTCGCCGTCTTCAACGGCAACGGCCAGCAGCCGCCCGCGACGGTCTCGCACACGGTCAACCTGTCCGGCTACTCGGGCCGGCAGAAGGTCCTGGCGATCTGGAACATCTCCGACACCGCCAACGCCTTCTACTCGTGCATCGACCTGCAGATCGGCGGTGGCGGCAACCCGAACCCGACCCCCACCCCGACCGTCACGCCGACCCCCAACCCGACGCCCACGCCCACTCCCACGACGCCGTCGGGCACGTGGAAGGCCGGCACCGCGTACGCGGTCGGTAACACCGTCACCTACAACGGCGTCACGTACCGCTGCATCCAGGCCCACACGGCGCTGGCCGGCTGGGAGCCGCCCAACGTCCCGGCGCTCTGGCAGCGCGTCTAGCCAGCCAGAAGGGGGCGTTCCGTCAGGAGCGCCCCCTTCTCATGGGGTCGGCTTGCAGGTGGGGTGGCAGAGACGGCGGGCCAGGGCGGCGAGGAAGACGTCGATGATCTCCCCCGGCTCCTGGGCCTCGTGCAGCGAGCCGTTCGTGGCGGCCGTGATCCGCGACAGGCTGTCGTGGTCGACGCCCTTGCCGAAGGCGATGATGATGATCTGTACGGGCTTGTCGGGGTTCCACTCGTGGCGCAGCTTGTCGAGGAGCTCCGGCAGCTTCGTGCCCTTGCCGTCGTCCTTGCCGGCCGTGATCACCAGGAGCGCGTTGTTCATCTCCTCGCGGTACTCGCTGGTGACCTTGCGGAAGCCGCCGAGTATCGCGTCGTAGAGCGAGCTGTCCAGGCTGGGATGGGCGGTGATCGTGCCGGTCAGCTCGGCGAGGCGGCTCTTGCGTACCACCTGTCCGGTCTGGGGCTCGTTGATCGGGCCGAGCCCGACCCGCTCCCGGTAGGGCTTGAGGCCGCCCAGCCCCTCGGCGAACTCCCACAGGCCCATGTGCGTCGAGTCCGGGAAGAGCTGCAGCCCGATCTTGGCCGCGTCCAGCGCGATGCTGATCCTGGTGGTGCCGTTCAGCGACTCGGCCATGTGCTTGGAGGTGTCGGCCAGGACGAGGATGTTCGTCGGCGGGGCCAGCCGGCTCCAGGCCCGCAGCGCCTCGTCGATGTCCTGCGACGACACCGACGACCTGGTCCTCGGGGTCTCCGAGGGGATCTGCGGCCCCGGCGAGATCGGGCCCAGGGTGCCGTCACCCGACCTGAACCCGGCCCGCCGGACGATCTCCTGCGCCTGCGGGCCCTTCAGCCAGTCGGCGAAGACCGTGGACGCCTCGGCCACCGTGGGGTCGGTCGCGGTGACGACGTACGGGTAGTCGAGGTTGATCGTGCCCTCACGCGGGTGTAGCGCGACGACCGGGTCGGCGGAGGGGCGCTGGTTGTGGTTCCAGACCGACTGCTCGGGGACGATGACGACCGGACGCTGCCAGAACGTGTGGTCGTCGACCGCCGCCAGCATGCTGCGGTAGTCGGGGGCGGAGCCGGCCTGCGCCCACCGTACGAACGCGGTCAGCGCCTTGTCCGCCCCCGGCCCCGTGCCGACGACGTCCCTGGCGGCGGCCACGGTCGCGATGCCCGCCCCGGCCAGCGACGGGTCTGGTACGCGTACGATGTCCGGCTCGTCCGAGTTGGGCGTCAGCCGCCCGCGCACGGTGGCGGGGAAGACCATCCGCCAGTTCATCTCGGTCCTGCCCACGGAGAAGCGCTGGGCCAGCGACGAGCGAGTGGCGAAAACCAGCGGCGAGGTCGCCACCACGCTCTCACCGGCGGGCAGCGCGCTCGCGCCCTGCTGGCGGGCCAGCCTGATCCAGGCCGACGAGTCCGCGATCCACCCGTCGGGCCGCTCGCGCAGGACGCCCGCGCGGTCGCCGATCAGCGTACGCAGGACGGTGGCCGGCGACTGCTCGGTCACCTGGACCAGCACGCACCGGCCACCCACGGACGTCTTCGTCTCGTTGAACCGCTCGGCCGCCTCCATGGCCGCCGGGGCCACGTCGACGGCCGCCGCGACGCTGACCAGAACAGGCTCTCGTGTGCTGCACAGCAGGCCGCCACTGCCGAACACCACCACGAGGCCGGCGGCCACGATGGCCACCGCGGTCAGGCCCGCCAGCATGCCGCGCCGGAAAGCCTTCCTGCGTCGCAGCTCAGCGGGCAGCGGAGCGCGGTGCCGACCTAACCGCACGGTGAACCTCTCTCCCAGGGGAGTGACGATTCTTCCAGCGCCTCCCATGGCGGGCGCAAGCCTTGTTAGAACATGTTACAACTACGCCATCGGCAGGACCCTCCGGACGCTCTTGCACACGCCGTCGCTGGCCTCGGACGCCGCGAGCCGTTCGTCCGCAGGGACGCCGTACTCGGTGGTGCGCTGCCTGACCGGCCTGCCGGTGACCTCGACCATCTCGCGCAGCTCGCTGATCGTCTTGTACGAGCCGTTCTCCGAGCCCGCCATGCGGCTGATGGTCTCCTCCATGAGGGTGCCGCCGAGGTCGTTCACGCCGCCCTGGAGCACCTGGCGGCACAGGTCGTCGCGGAGCTTCACCCAGGAGCACTGGATGTTCTTGATCGAGCCGTGCAGGAGGATCCTGGCGAGCGCGTGCACGGCCCTGTTCTCTGCCGCCGTGGGGCCCGGGCGGGCGATCCCGGCCAGGTAGATGGGGGCGCTGGTGTGCACGAACGGCAGCAGCACGAACTCGGAGAACCCGCCGGTCCGCTCCTGGAGGCTGCGGATCAGCTTGATGTGCCTGACCCAGTGCAGGTGGTTGTCGACGTGCCCGTACATCATGGTGGACGTGGTCGGGATGCCCACTTTGTGGGCCGTCGTGATGACCTCGACCCACTCCTTCGCGGGCAGCTTCCCCTTGGTCAGCACCCACCTGACGTCGTCGTCCAGGATCTCGGCCGCCGTCCCGGGCAGCGAGTCGACCCCGGCCTCCTTGGCCGCCTCCAGCCACGCCTGGATGGACATGTCGGTGCGGCTGGCCCCGTTGATGACCTCCATGGGGGAGAACGCGTGCACGTGCATCCCGGGCGTCCGCTCCTTGACCGCCCTGGCCAGGTCGAAGTACGCGGTGCCGGGGAGGTCGGGGTGGATGCCGCCCTGCATGCACACCTCGGTCGCGCCCGCGTCCCACGCCTCCTGCGCCCGGTCGGCCACCTGGTCCAGGCTCAGGGTGTACGCGTCGGCGTCGGTCCTGCGCTGGGCGAAGGCGCAGAAGCGGCATCCGGTGTAGCACACGTTGGTGAAGTTGATGTTCCTGTTGACGACGTAGGTGACCTCGTCGCCCACGGCCTGCCGGCGGAGGTCGTCGGCGATGGCGGCCAGCTCGTCCAGCGCCTCGCCTTCGGCGGCCAGCAACGCCACGGCCTCGGCGTCACTCAGCCCACCGGGATCGGCCGCCGCCCGCCGCAACGCCCGCCACACCTCCCCAGGCGTCCCACCACCCGCAGGGGCGCCGGCGAGCGAGGCCCCGCCCGAAGCACCACCCGCCGTCACGCCGTCCACCGACACGCCCTCCGTAGCGGCGTCCACTGGCATGGCGGCCGAGACGCCGTCCTCCGCCACATCGTCCGATGGCGCGGTGGACGACGGTGCGGTGGATGGGGAAGGTGAGGGGAGGCGGTCGCGGAGGGCGGTCCAGTCGCCGTAGACGTGGTCGAAGTCGTCCCGCCGATCGTGCGTGCGCCCCGCCGTGTCCACCTCCACGTGCAGATCCACCCGCCCCGACGACGCGAACCCGCCGTCCGGCTCCTGCCACGGCAACCCCCGCAGCTCGGCGTCAGGGCGGGCGAGCCCCGTGGCGGGGTCGGCCAGGGCGGCCACGTGGGCGAAGAGCCGGGGGTCCAGCCACGGCTCCCCGGCCGCCACGTACTCGGGATAGATCGTGAGCCGCTCCCGGAGCTGGAACCCGGACTCGGCGGTCCGAGCCTCCAGGAGGGAGATCTGCGGCCAGGGCCGCTCGGGGTTCACGTGGTCGGGGGTGAGCGGCGACACCCCACCCCAGTCGTCGATCCCCGCCCGGATCATCAGCGCGTACTCGGAGTCCACCAGGTTGGGCGGCGCCTGGATGCGGACCCGGGGCCCGAGCACGAGCCGCGCGACCGCGATCGTGGCCGCCAGCTCCTCCAGGGACGCGTCGGGCAGCCCCCGCATCGCCGTGTCGGGCTTGGCGCGGAAGTTCTGGACGATGACCTCCTGGATCCCGCCGTACTCGCGCGCCACCCGCCGGATCGCGAAGATCGACTCGGCCCGATCCTCGATGGTCTCGCCGATGCCGATCAAGATGCCGGTGGTGAAGGGCACGTTCGTCCGGCCGGCGTCCTCCAGGACGCGCAGGCGTACGGCCGGGTCCTTGTCCGGCGACCCGTAGTGGGCCTCCCCCTTCTCCTCGAACAGCCGCCGCGACGTCGTCTCCAGCATCATCCCCATGGACGGCGCGACGGGCTTGAGCCGCTGCAGGTCACGCCAGGTCAGCACCCCCGGGTTGAGGTGCGGCAGCAACCCGGTCTCCTCCAGCACTCCGATCGCCATGGCCCGCACATAAGAAAGGGTGTCGTCATAGCCGTGCGCGTCGAGCCAGGAGCGCGCCTGGTGCCAGCGGTCCTCAGGCCGGTCCCCCAGCGTGAACAGCGCTTCCTTGCACCCCATGGCCGCCCCCTGCCGGGCGATCTCCAGCACCTCGTCAGGGCTCAGGAACGGCGCGGGCAGCTTGTGCGGCGCGGTCGCGAAGGTGCAGTAACCACAACGGTCCCGGCAGAGCCGGGTCAACGGGATGAACACTTTCTTGCTGTACGTGATGATCCCTTCGCGGCCGACCGCCCGCAGCCCGGCGTCACGTACGCGGGAGGCATGTTCGAGCAGGGCGTCGAGGTGCTCACCCCTGGCCTGCAGGAGGACGGACACCTCCGTGACGTCGAGGGCCTTGCCGTCGCGGGCACGTGCGAGGGCCCGGCGGAGTGCGGAATCACTGACGAGACTCATACGGGCACAGTACGACGGCTGAGTTCGCCGCACGCACCCAGGGGCCCGGCGCGTCAGAAGGACCGGTAGTCGCGCACGGACATCCGGGGCCCGCGCGCCGGCGGGCGCAGGCCGGTGAGCCAGACCAGCACCGCGGCGCGGTGCCGATGCCCCTGGTACGGCTCCAGCAGCCGCAACATCCCCGGGTCGTCGGTCTTCTCCCCGGTCAGCGCGTAGCCGACGAGCTTGGCCAGGTGGTAGTCGCCGACGCTCACCGCGTCCGGGTCGCCCAGCGCGCGCTGGCGCACCTCGGCCGAGGTCCACACCCCGATCCCGGGCAGCGCCCGCAGCAGCCGGTCGAGCTCCTCGGTGGTCGCGGCGGCCTCCAGCTTGTCGGCGTGCCAGGCTGCGTTCGCGATCGTCCGGGCGCGGACGGCCTCCGCCCCCGCGCGGTGCCAGTGCCAGCTGGGGATCTGCCGCCACACCACGGTCTCGGGCACGACCCGCATCCCCTCGGGCGCGGGTCCGGGCGCGGGCTCGCCGTACCGGCCGAGCAGCCACCGCCAGGCCCGCCACGCCTCCTGCCCGACCACCTTCTGCTCGAGCACGGCCGGTACGAGGGCCTCCATGACCCGCCCGGTACGCCCGATCCGCAAACCCGGATTTTTCCTGACAGCCTCCGCCAAAACATCATGTTTGGCGACAAATCCGGAAGCGTCGTCAAATGCCCCCAACAGCGCCGGCAGCGCCTCCAGCGCCCACTCCGCGCCCGGCCCCCACGCCTGCCCGTGCACGCACCCGGCCTTGACGCTCACCCGCAGCGTGCACGGCCCGTCGGGCGTCCTGGACGTGCGCCACACGGACCCGTCAGCGCCCTGCCGCCAGGTGGGATCCCCGCCGCCGCGCTTGTGCGGCTGCAACGCCAGCCCCACGTCCAGCGGCCCCTCGGGCACCCACCTGCGCTCTCTCACCCGTCCAGTCTGCCCCCACCGCCGCGCTGCCCGTGACCGGGCCGCAGGAGCAAGGGCAGAGGCTCAGACGTCGCTCGAATAGCGCATCGCGCGCTCGGGCAGCTCCACGCCCGGCCAGATGCGCACGCCGTTCTGCAGCTCGTTGCCCGGCCCCACGATGGCGCCGTCGCCGATCACCGCGTCGCACACCACCGTGCCCGCGCAGACCCGCGCGCCCCGCCCCACCACGGAGTCCGTCACGGAGGCGCCCGCCTCGATGACGCAGTCGTCGGTCAGCACCGAGCCCACCACCGTCGCCCCGGCCTCGACCACGACCCGCGCGCCGACCGCCGTGCCGCCCTGCACCTTGGCCTCAGGCGAGACCTGAGCCCCTTCCAGCGCGAGGAACTCCCCGGTCGGCCCCGGCAGCGCGGGCGAGTCGAGCCGCCCCAGCACCAGGTCGCGCGACCCCCGTACGAAGGCCGCCGGCGTGCCGACGTCGAGCCAGTAGGTGCGGTCGGCGTAGCCCAGCACCAGCTCGCCCGCCTCGATCAGCCCGGGGAACGTCTCCCGCTCCACGGACACGATCTCATCGCGGGGGATCGAGTCGATCACCGACCGGGTGAACACGTAGCAGCCGGCGTTGATCCGGTTGGTGACCGGGTTGGGCGTCTTCTCCAGGAAGGCCGTCACCCGCCCGGTCTCGTCGGTCGGGACGCACCCGAACCGGGAGGGATCGTCGACTTCTGTCAAATGGAGCGTTACAGCGGCATGTCGTGCCAGGTGGGTGCGCACCTGATCGCCGATGTCGTGGCCGGAGAGGATGTCCCCGTTGAGGATGAGGACCGGGTCGGACGGCCCCGCCGTGAGGGCTTCGGCGGCGTTGCGGATCGCGCCGCCAGTGCCCAGCGGCGTCTCCTCGGTGATGTATTCGAGGGAGAGCCCGAACGCCGACCCGTCGCCGAAGGCGGGCTCGAACATCGACGCCTTGTAGGAGGTGGCGAACACGATCCGGCGGACCCCGAAAGATCGCGCACGGGCGAGCTGGTGGGCCAGGAACGGCACTCCGGCGGTCGGCAGCAGCGGTTTGGGCGTGCCCAGTGTCAGCGGACGCAGGCGCGTGCCCTGCCCCCCGACCAGGAGGATCGCCTCGAGGTCTGGCAAAGAGCTCTCCATCACTCCGTGAGGTTACCGAACTATTCGATCGCGCGTTGATAAGAGCTGAGATGCGCCTCGGCCGAGGCATCCCAGGTGAACTCGCGTGCTCTTGCCAGCCCCGCCTCCCGCAGCCGCCCCCTGCGGGCGGAGGAGCCCAGCAGGTGTCCGAGCGCCACGGCGATGCTGTCGGAGTCCGGCTCGGTGTAGGCCACGGCGTCGCCGCCGACCTCTGGCAGAGACGAGCGATGCGTCGTCAGGACCGGCGCGCCGCAGGCCATGGCCTCCAGCACCGGCAGGCCGAACCCCTCGCCGCGCGACGGGAAGGCCACCACGAGCGCCCCGCCCAGGAACCCGGGCAGATCGGGCGCGCGCAGGTAGCCGGGCCGGATGACCCTGACGGTGGCCTCCACCTCCCGGCAGGCGGCGTCGACGTCGTCCTCGTGGACCCCGCCGCCGATCACCAGCGCGGGCGGCGCGTCCAGGTGCTTCGCGGCGGCGGCGAAGCCGCGGATGAGGTTGGGAACGTTCTTACGGGGGTCGAGCGCGCCCAGGAACGCCACATAGGGCTGGCCGTGCAGCCCGCACCGCAGCGCGACCCGGCGGATCTCGTCGTCGCTCGGCGGGTGGAACTGCCCCAGGTCGACTCCGTGGTAGGCGACGTCGATGCGGGTGGGGTCGGCGGCGAGCACGCGGGCGAGCTCGTCCCTGGTCGCCTTGGAGGGCACGATCACCCGCCGGGCGTGGCGCACGGCGGTGCGGGTCGCGGAGCGGAAGAACGACGCCCGCGGACTGTGCTGGTCGGGCTCGGTGAACCAGGTGGCGTCGTGGATCGTCACCACGGTCGGCAGGCCCGAACCGAGCGGGATGGAGTAGTAGGGGGCGTGGATCACGTCCGCCCCCGCCTGTCGGGCGAGCAGCGGCAGGCCGGTCTGTTCCCAGGCGAGCCGGGCGGCCCTGTTGGAGATCGCCACGGGCCCCGGGAGCACCAGGGCCGAGGGCGCGAGGCGCCGGTAGCGTTCGGCCTCTGAGCGCTGGCAGACCACCGCGAGGTCTGCGCCGGCCCGGTCGAGCGCGGCCACGAGCCCGTCCACATATCTGATCAACGCGCCACGGTCCGCGGGGACCGCCGCCGCGTCGACGAGCACTCGAGGCATTACGTAGATCTTCTCCCCTCAAGATCAACGTGGGACTGGTGTCCCCCTCTGAAGTTCAGCTTATGACCAGCCTCCCCTAAATCGCCGGTCAAATCACACGGAGTTGCGACGCGCTGCGATTCCCGCCATACCGGCGCAGATCAGGTCCCCCAAAATAATGACAATGCGGGACGAAAGAGCCACCGCGATCGCCGCGCCGCCGTCCACGTGAGGCGCCAGCACCGCGACCATCGCGACCTCCCGCACGCCCGCGCCCGCCGGGACGACGAAGGTCAGGATGCCCAGGCACCACGACAGCGCGAAGGCCCCGACGGCGAAGAGCAGGCCGCCCTGGGGGGCGACGAAGTAGAGGTGCACGCCGTAGCAGAGCCAACCGGCCAGCGCCCAGCCGAGGGCGGCGAGCATGCCGCGCCGGGTGAGCGGGCGTTCGAGCGGCTCCCGCTTGAGCTTGCGCAGGGCGTACCCGATCACGGCGTTGATGACCTTGGGCTCCAGCAGGACCAGCAGCAGCGGGATGAACAGCAGCAGCCAGCCGTAGCGGTCCCAGCCGAGCGTGACCAGCGAGACGAGCAGGCCGGTCGCCAGCTGGATGGGCATCATCAGGAAGAACGCCGCCGCGCTGCGCGAGCGCGGCACGCCGAGGTCGCGGCCCATCTCCATCTGGGCGATCACCGGCCAGACGGCGCCGGGGATGTACTTGCCGAGCTGGCCGACGAAGAAGACCTTGGCGGCGGGCCTCAGCGGCAGCGGGGAGCCGAGGTCGGCCAGGAGGGTGCGCCAGGTGAGCATGGCGCCGAGCAGCGCGGCGACCACGGCGACCAGCGACCCGGCCAGCGCGGCCCACGACAGCCTGGCGAACCCGGCCACCACGGTGTCCCACTGCTTGGCCACGGCGTAGGCGCCGAAGCCGAGCGCGACGGCCAGGAAGCCGTACCGGACGAGCCTGCGGACCGGCGAGCGCCGCGGGACGGCCTCCTCTTTCACTGTCGTCACAGCGGGCGGACCCGCTCGGGCGGCTGCGGCAGCGTCGCGCCCGCGGGCCGCCGCGGCGTCTTGGTGGCCACCCACAGGTACGTGGGCACCAGGGGTAGCAGCAGCCTGAGCAGCTCGCGGGGAGTGCGGGCCAGCACGGTCTGCGCGATCCGCCCCAGCGCGCCGGGGAACAGCTCGCCCCCCGCGAACCGGCCCGGCGTGGCCAGCACGGGGAAGGTGTAGTCCCACACGTGGAAGGCCCGCAGCATCTTGCGCAGCCCGCGCCGCGTCCTGAACCGCTCGTAGTAGTGGTCGGCCCGCCCGGACGCCCGCACGTAGCGGTCGGCCAGCGCGGGCGGCAGGTAGGACAGGAACGGCAGCTTGTAGTGGGGCTCCATGACGCCGAGCCGGTTGCCCAGCCCCAGGTAGAGGACCCCGTCGTCGGACAGCACCCGGTGCATCTCGGCCACCACGGAGTCGGGGTCGACCACGTGCTCGTAGATGTGGTTGAAGACCAGCACGTCGATCGACCCGTCGGGGAACGGCAGCGCGGTGCCGTCGCCGCACACGAACGCCACCCGCTCGCCGAACCGGTCGGCGGCCTTGCGCAGCCCCGGCACGTCGATGTCGATGCCCAGCGTGTGCTTCGCCCCGGCCTGCGCGAGCTCGTCGGCGATGAACCCCGCGGAGCAGCCCACGTCGCCCACCGTCAGCCCGCTCAGCGGCCCGCGGAAGTGCTCGAGCACCGCGATGATCTTCGCAGCCTTCCGCCGCCGTTTGCCCTCGTCGAGCATGGCGGACTGGAACTCCGAGTATTCGAGCTGCGCGACTCGTTGCTTACCCACGAGGACCCACAGTACCCAAATGGGCATGGGTACGAAGCCGGTGCGGGCCGCGCCCGCGGTCGCCGGCGCCGCCGTCTGGCCTGCCCGGCGGAGCACGCGTAGCCTGAGCGAATGCTCCGTCGCCTGCTGCGCGTCGTCCTCGCCCTGATCGCCCTCGGCTTCCTGGGTTACGGGCTGGCCACGAACTGGGACGAGACCACCGGGGCGGTGGCGGCGATGTCGCCGTGGGCGGTGCTCGGGGCGTTCGCGGCGGTGCTGCTCGGCCAGGTCTTCATCCTGGTGGCCTGGCGGGAGATCCTGGCGGGGCTGGGCACGCGGGTGCCGCTGCGGATCGCCGGGCGGATCATGTTCGTGGGCCAGCTGGGCAAGTACATCCCGGGCGCCGTGTGGGCGTACGCGGCGATGATGGACCTCGGGCGCGATCACGGGAGCCCGCCGCGGCGCACGTTCGCGACGATCTCGCTGAGCCTGGTGATCAACCTCGGCGTCGCCGTCTCGATCGCCGCGGCGACGCTGGGCTCGCTGGAGGCGGTGCGCAAGGCCTGGTACCTGGTGCTGCTCGTGCCGGTGATCATCGTGTGCCTGCATCCCAAGGTGCTCACCTGGGGTCTCAACCTGGCGCTGCGGATCGCGCGCAAGGAGCCGCTGGAGAGCGTGCTGCCCGGCCGCACCGTGGTCGTCGCGGTGGCGTGGACCGCGCTCGGCTGGTTCGTGTACGGCCTGCACATCTGGTTGCTCTCCGGCCGCTCCGACCTCTACCTCGTCGCGACCGGAGCGTACGCGTTCGCGTGGGCCACCGGGATCCTCACCATCGTCGTGCCCGCGGGGGTCGGGGTCAGGGAGGGCGCGCTGGTGCTGGTGCTCGCGCCGCTCATCGGCACCCCGGCGGCGCTCGCGGTGGCGATCGTGTCGCGGCTGGCGTTCACGCTGGCGGACGCGACGGCCGCGGGCATCTCGTTCGTGCTCGGCCGTCAGGCGGCCAGCAGCGTCCCCGCGTACGCCGACCAGAACGGCTCGGGATCGACGGCCTTGACGCCCGACCGCAACCTCTCGGGCTCGCCCGAGGCGTAGAAGCGTTCGAGGGCCGCGCGCAGCGCCCCGGCGTCACCCGGCTCGACCAGCAGCCCGTCCACGCCGTCGGTGACGTGGTCGGCGAGCGCGCCGACGCGGGTGGCGATCACCGGCACGCCGTGCTCGTGGCCGAGCCAGACGTTCTGGCTGGCGGTCGCGTTCCGGTACGGGAGCACGAGCGCGTCCGCCCGCGCGAACAGCCCCGGCACGTCCTCGGCGGCCACGTAGCCGGGCCGCAGCTCGACCCGGTCACCGAGGCCCAGCTCGGCGATCAGCGCCCGCGTCTCGTCGAGCCCGCCCCAGAACTCCCCCGCGACGGTCAGCGAGATCCCGTCGGGCAGCGCCCTGAGCAGCAGATCCAGCCCCTTGTACGGCCGCACGATGCCGAAGAACAGCAACCGGCGGTGGACCTGGGTGGACTTCTCGGCATTGGTGGAGGGCAGGTGCGGCGGCAGCGCCGCCACGCTGACCGGGCTGCCCGTCAGCCCCCTGGCCAGCCCGGCCTGCTGCTCGGAGTGGGTCAGCACCCCGTCGACCCGCTTGAGCAGCGCCTTCATGAGCGGTTCGTCGTACGGCTTGCGCTCGTGGGGCAGCACGTTGTGGCAGAGGGCAATAGTCCTGACTTTTCGCCTTATCCCGTACAAAATCCCCAAATATGCGGGGACCTGCACCGGACTCAGCACGGCCAGCACCACCAGATCCGCCGACCTGAGCCGCCTCCCTGCGGCCACCCACCCGTCGGGACGCCGCCAGTCGAGCCTGCGCAGGGTCTTCGGGAAAGGCGTGCCCTCCGGCGCGGAGATCGTCTGCTGCCCCGGGTAGAGGAACGACGGATACTGCGCCCGCCACGACTCGATCACCACGTCGTGGCCCTGGGCCGCGAGGCGGTGCGCCAGCTCGGTGGTGTGCTGGGCCCCGCCCCCCTTGTACGGATAGGTGGGGCCGACGATCGCGATCCGCACGCGCTACTCCCCCCGCGACCGCACGATCAGGTCGGCGAGCAGCGCCACGGACCCGATCAGCAGCCCGGACAGGAAGATCATCACGGTGTTGGCCGGGAAGTAGAACGGGTGCATGACCATGTCCCACAGACCCTTCACGAACCCGATGCCCACCAGCCACAGCGCGGGCGGCATGAGCACCTTGAGCGGGTTGAAGTACATGATCATCCGCAGCACCTGCAGGATGTAGCGGTACGCGTCGGACACGAAGCTGAACTTCGACTTCCCGGCCCGCTTGGCGTAGTCGATCGGCAGGTAGTAGATGTCGTGCTGGTTGGACAGGAACGACAGCGTGATCGTCGTCACACACGAGAACCCGGGCGGGAGCAGCCGCAGATAGGGCTTGGCCACCGTCCTGCGGAAGGCCCGCAGCCCCGAGTTGAGGTCGGGGATCTTCTGCCCGGCCAGCTGCTCCGCCACCTTGCGGATCACCCATTTGGCGGGGACCCGCAGCAGCTTGTGCGAGCCCTCCTCGCTGGTGCGCGCGCCGACCACCTGGTCGATCATCGGATCCTTCTCCAGGATCTGCACCAGCTCGGGGATGCGGTCGTTGGGGTAGGTCATGTCGGCGTCGGTCCAGACGACGATCTCGCCCTTGGCCTCCTGCGTGCCGATGCGCCGCACGGTGCCCGCGCCGCCGTTGCGGTGGAAGGCGCGGATGCGCAGGTTGGGGTAGTCGGGAGCGGCCTGCTTCAGCCTGGCCAGCGTCTCGTCGGTCGAGCAGTCGTCCACGGCCACGAGCTCGTAGGTGTAGCCGCTCGAGTCCATGGACCTGGTGATGCGCTCGACTTCATCGATGACGTGATCCTGCTCGTTGTAGCAGGGAAGAACGATGGTGACGTACGGCGCTTCTTCCACGGCAGGTCCACTCTTCGGGGTCTCTAGCGTGCTCACGGGCCTTGAGGGTACTCTGCCCAACTCAAAGCCGAGTCCACGCGCGCCCACTGGGGGCTCCCACTTCCAAGATCATCAGCCCTCTCAAGGGAGTGCCATCCAGGCGCCGATCTGCAGGCCCCAGGTGCCGTTCGGGGCGTCCACGAGAGAGCGTTCGTCCTGGAGAGAGGCCAGCGCGAAGACCTGGGTCGGAGTTCCGTACGGCGCCACCTGGACCTTGTCGGCGGCCAGCACGACGGGCACGCGGCCCGCGGCGCGCACCCGGGCGATCAGCCGGTGCACCTCCGCCTCGGGGGCGGTGTCCACCGAGCCCTCGCGGGCCACGATCGCCGCCGGGCGGTCGCACATGCCGCGTACGAGCTGGGTGAACCGATCGCCGGTCACCCGCTCCACGATCAGCACCGACGCGTCGGGCGGGAACTTCGCGCACATCCCCGCCACCGCAGCCGCCTCGCCCCGCTCGACCGGCGTGAACGCCGTCCCGATGGAGGTGACGGCCGGCGGCGCGAGGACGATCAGGACGGCGAGCGCCATCCCCCACCGCCGTGCCCGGGGCCCGCGCGGCCAGGACGGCGGGTGCGCCCGGAGCAGGTCGCGCAGCCGTGCCAGGCCGTACATGGCGAGCAGGATCAGGCCCGGGATCACGATGGGGACCAGGCGGCGGGCGGCCCACGGGTGGTCGGGGGTGATCTCGGGGCGCAGGAGCGTGGTGACGGTGGTCCAGCCGATCACCGCGAGGGGCAGCAGCCACTCGAACGGCCCGCCGTCCCGCAGCAGCCTGCGCACCAGCACCGCCGCCGCGACCGTGGCCAGCACCACCACGGGGATGCCGACGTACCAGGTCACCCAGTGCAGGGAGTTCTCGAAGTAGAGCCGGGTGTCGTCCACGGGCAGGCCGTTGGCCTGCTGGGTCTGGGCGATCATCAGGGCCGTGCGCCGGTCGTCCTCCGTCACGGGCACGCGGGTCACGGTCTGGAACCACGGGCGCGCGTACAGGCCGGCCATGAGCAGCACGACCAGCCCGGCCCCGGCCGCGGGGACCCACGCCGGCGGCCGGATCCCGGCCAGCAGCGGCGCCGCGGCCGTGCCCACCGCGGTGAGCACGAGGACGGCGGCGCAGATGGCCAGCAGCGGCTTGACCGACCCCGACAGGTACGACAGGTAGGGCCGGGAGAGCAGGTACGCCGCGAGCATCCCGGCCCCGGCGCCCGCCACCAGCCCGGCCAGCAGCGGCAGGCCCAGCGCCCCCTGCGGCCTGGCGAAGCGGCGCATCGCGATCAGCAGCCCCGCGAACGCCAGCACCGGCAGCACATCCCGCAGCCCGTCGACCCGGACCAGCACGGCCAGCCCGAACACCAGCCCGGCCAGCAGCCCGCTCACCCGGCCCGGCCGGGTGAGCGCGTCGTGGGCCAGCGCCAGCCCGCCGAACAGCAGGATCAGCGACGGGATCTCGCTGAACGTGCTGCGCGAGGTGTAGAGGATCGGCAGGCTGACCGCGAACACCGCCGCGCCCAGCACCGCCCACCGCGCCCCCGCCAGCCGCGCCACCACCCCGGCCACCGTGAGCACGGCCAGCCCGCCCAGCACCGCCGGGATCGCGAAGGGCATCCCCAGCCAGTCGCCGACCGCGAACAGGATCGGCGGCCCCGGCATGAACTGCGGCACCACCGCCCCGTCGAACGCGTAGAACCCGACGCTCTTGAAGATCAACGACGGGTCCGGGCCGCCGAACGCCCAGGCCTGCGTGGGAATGGGCAGCGAGCCGTGGCCCGCGATCCAGGCCGCGTACTGCGCGTACGTGGCCGGGTCGCGCCTGACGACGATCTGCTCGGTGTGCATGAGCGTGTTGAACACGCCGGACGCCACGGCCACCGCCACGACGCCCATGACCTGCCGGGACGTGGCCTCGGCCACCTTGCCCAGCCCGCGGGTGCCGGCCCGGCAGAGCAGGGCGGCGGCGGGCAGCCCGAGCAGCGCCGCGGGCAGCGGCGCGAAGTGGCCGAGCAGCAGCAGCGGCAGCCCCGCCACCAGCCAGCCCGCCACGGCGAGCGCGGGCGCCACCGAGAGCACGGCGAGCATCCGCCCGGATCGGTCGAGTCCCATCGGTGAGCGAGCGTATCCAACCTGGAGGTCCCGGTGGGTTCCGCCACACGGCGGGCGATCTTCATCTCAACCGGGGAGACCTGGCGTGCGTATCCCTTATCGGCCGGTTGGCACGGGGTTCACTGAATGGCGGGTAGCGTACGTGGGCACTACGGGACATGCCGGAGAGACAGCGGGAGGGCGTGCGGGTGATGCCGGAGACTCGCGCCGACGTGCCCCCTCGCGGCGGCCTGGCGTGGGTCGGGGATCCGTCCCGGTGGAGGCGGCACGGGTGGTTCCTGGCGGTCCTCGCCCTCGGCACGGCCCTGCGCGCGCTGGCGATGCTGGGCTACCGGCCGGCCCTGTGGTTCCCCGACTCCTACACCTACGTCGTCACCGTCTTCAAACCCCGCCCCGACCTGGTCCGCCCGGCGGGCTACTCGATGTTCCTGAAGCTGCTGGAGCCCTTCCACGCCTTCGGGATGGTCACGGCCGCGCAGCACCTGCTCGGCCTGGCCACCGGCGTGCTGATCTACCGGGTCGCGCGGCGGGCGCCGAGGTGGGTGGCGACACTGGCCACGGTGCCGGTGCTGCTCGACGCGTACCAGATCGAGCTGGAGCACCTGCTCGTCTCGGACACGCTCTTCATGTTCCTGGTCGTTGCGGCGGTGGCGCTGTGCGGGTCGGAGCGGCGGCGCACGGTGGCCGCCATCGGTCTGCTGCTGGCCGCCGCCACCCTCACCAGGACCGTCGGCCAGCCCCTCATCCTGCTGCTGGCCGCCTGGTACGTGCTGCGCGGGCGCCTGCGCCTGGCCGGGCTGCTGCTGGCCGCCGCCCTCGTGCCGGTCATCGCGTACGGCGCCTGGTTCTACGCCACGTACCAGCGGGTCGGGCTCGTGGGCGCGAACGGCGTCTTCATGTACGCCCGCACGATGTCGTTCGCCGACTGCGCCAGGATGGACCCGCCGCCGGACCTGCGGGTCCTGTGCGACCCGCGCCCCCCGGAGCGGCGGCCGCCGTCGCAGGAGTACATCTGGGCGAAGGACTCCCCGCTCGTGCTGCTGCCCGGGATCACGTTCACGAAGGAGACCGACGACCTGGCGGGCCGGTTCGCGACGCTGGCGATCACCAGGCAGCCGCTCGACTACGCCGCCTCGGTGCTGACCGAGCTGGGCCGCACGTTCACGTGGGGCCGCCCGGTCTACCCCGATCCGGAGATCTACGGCTACTACCAGTTCCCGGTGACGGAGCCGGGGCCGCCTGGCCGCTATCCCGCACAGGTCGGCGCCGACTATGCCAAGCTCTACGAGCGGGGCGAGATCGGCACGGAGATCGTCGAGCCCTACGCCGGCTGGCTGAGGGCCTACCAGAACATGGTGCGGCTGCCCGGCCCGGTGCTCCTGGGGGTGCTGCTGGTGCCCCCGGTGGCCGCCGCCATCCGCCGGAGCGGGCGCAGGCGTCCCGCGCCCTGGCTGGTGCCCTGGTCAGCGGCCGTGGTGCTGCTGGTCACACCGGCCGCGGCGGCGGAGTTCGACTACCGATACGTGTTGCCGGCCGTGCCCCTGGCCTGTTTGGCGGCGGCCCTGAGCCTCAGACCTGACGTGCGAAAACACTGCGTGAGCAAGAAAGAGTTTGGCGATGATATTCCACGTAATGTCCAGCTCTGAGTATGCTTTGCCGCGGAAACATCACGCCCGGGTCACGGTCGTTCCCCGCGGTCATGGCACCTGGCACGCCGTACGTGACCTCGTCTCGTGGCGCGAGGCGACGAAGCCAGCGCGTCAGGCGCGAGAAGTGAGGCTAGGGGACGTATGACTGACTACAGGAGCGTGCCCGTAGTCACCTCCGGGCAGGACTACCGGGCTGCCCCCACTCAGCCCGGCAGCAGGATGGCGCGTAGAGCGGCGGCCGCCGCGGGTCCGCCGCCCCCGCCCGACGACCGGCCGCCACACGGCCACCGCGGCGGCGGCAACGGCGGCGGCCAGAACAAGATGCGCATCCTGGCCTGGGTCAGCATCGGTGTCACCTCGCTCATGGTGGCCGGCGCGCTGACCGGCTACACGGTCTACCGCGACGCCTTCGGCAACATCAAGAAGAAGAGCGTCAACAGCGACATCATCAACCCCCGCCCCGTGGACACCGGCGCCCTCAACGTCCTGCTCGTCGGCTCCGACACCCGCGCGGGCAAGGGCAACGCGCGATACGGCCAGAAGCTCGCCAGAGAGGCGGACGCGGGCGGCAAGCGCACCGACACGATCATCCTCATGCACATCTCGCCCAACCGGGACAAGGCGCGGCTGATCAGCTTCCCGCGTGACTCGATGGTGCAGATCCCCAAGTGCAAGAACGAGACCACCAAGCAGGAGATGGCGCCGCGCCGGGACATGATCAACTCGGCGTACAACTCCGGCGGCATCGCCTGCACGATCTCCACGATCGAGACCCTCACCGGCATCCGCGTCAACCACTTCGTCGAGGTCGACTTCAGCGGCTTCAAGAACATCGTGGACGCGCTCGGCGGCATCGAGATCTGCCTGAAGTCCGGTGTCAACGACAAGAACTCCAAGCTGGTCCTGCCGCCCGGCAAGAGCCTGCTCAACGGTGAGAAGGCCCTGGGCTACGTGCGCCTGCGCCACTACGGCGACGGCAGCGACATCCAGCGCATCAAGCGGCAGCAGATCTTCCTGAGCAAGGTCGTCGCCAAGGCCACCAGCAGCGAACTGCTCACCGACGTCGGCAAGCTCAGGGACTTCATCGCGGCCGCGGCCGGGTCGGTCACCATGGACCCGGAGCTGGCCAACGACACCGAGCAGCTCATCAACATCGCGCTGAGCGCCAAGGAGATGACGGCCGGCGGCGTCAAGTTCACGACGATCCCGTGGGGGCCCGACCCCGAGGACAAGAACCGCGTGGTCTGGAAGCAGCCCGACGCCAACGCGCTGTTCACCTCGATCAAGACCGACACCGAGGTCGCCACCCCGGCGCCGTCCGCGAGCGCCAGCCCCGGCACCGCCACCGGCACCAAGCCCAAGGTTACGCTCAAGCCCGAGCAGGTGAAGATCCAGGTGCTCAACGGCACCAAGACCTTCGGCAAGGCCCGCGAGGTCGCCGACCAGCTCGCCAAGGAAGGCTTCAACGTCGTCGGCGTCGGCAACTACGAGGCCGCCGACGGCAAGAGCCTGCCGAAGACCGAGGTCCACTACGCCAAGGCCATCGAGTCGGCGCCCGACCACGCCGGCACGCTGGCCGGGGCCCTCGTGCCCAAGCCCGCCCCGGCGTCGGGCAAGGTCGCGGTCACCAACCCGCAGCCGTACACGCCGGCGACGGCCCCCACGAGCACCCCGCCGAAGGGCACTCCGGTGATCCAGCTGGTGGTGGGCGAGGACTTCGAGTCGGTCAAGGTCACCAAGCTGCCCGACAGCGTCAACAACAGCACGATCACGGCCTCCGAGCAGAAGAACACCTGCACCTGACGAGCCTCCAAGTTCCCTGTGGAATCGGGCGTTCTCGCCTCACGCGAGGGACAGGAGGCGCGTGGGCGGGATAGTCTGTTGCGGGTCGGCGACGCAGCGCGACCCGGAGCCGAGAGGCCATCCGTTGGTCGTGCTGCCGTCGTGTTCCCCGGCCCCGAGCGAAGCTGAGCGACTCCCCTGTGTCTGACACCAGATTCTCCCCACCGGTCACGACTCCGCGGAGCCCCGAGGAGGAGACCGGCGGCCCCGCCCAGACGGGAGCCCGCTGGCCGCTGCCGGAGGAGGCGTTCTGGAGCGAGGAAGCCGATCCGCACTGGATGGCGCCGGGTGAGCTGACCGAGCCGCAGCCCGCCGTCAAGGACGACGAGCCCCCGACGAAGAACCCGGCGAAGAACCCGGTGAAGGGCCCCGCAAAGGCTCCGGCGAAGGGTCCAGGGAAGTCCCCGGCGAAGGCTCCCGCGAAGGCTCCGGCCGCGGCGGAGGAGCCCTCGCAGGCGGCGCAGGAGCGGCGTCCGCGGAAGCGGGCGAAGGCCGCGGCGGACGACACGGCCCAGCCGCAGCCGGAGCCGAAGCAGGAGGCCCAGCCGGCCAAGCGCAAGCGCGACCCGTACCTCGACAACGTCAAGTTCGTGCTGATCGCGCTGGTGGTCGTCGGCCACTCGCTGGTGCCGACGCTGTCGGCGGACTCCTCCAGGGCCCTGTACATCTTCATCTACACGTTCCACATGCCGCTGTTCGTGCTGATCAGTGGCTATTTGTCCAGAAATTTCTGGAACTCGAACGCCAAGACCAACAAACTGGTCGACACGTTCCTGGTCCCGTACGTGATCGTCGAGGTCGGCTACGCCCTGCTCCGCGTCTCGGTGGGCCAGAAGTGGAGCCTGACGATCATCGACCCGGCGTGGCTCAACTGGTACCTGCTGGCGCTGCTGTTCTGGCGGCTGTCCACCCCGGTGTGGAAGCGGATGAAATATCCGGTGCCGGTCGCGATCGTCGTCTACCTGCTCTCCGGGTTCTCGCAGATCGAGGGCGACTTCAGCATGGACCGCTTCTTCGGTCTCATGCCGTTCTTCGTGATCGGCCTGGTGATGCAGCCGGAGCACTTCGAGATGCTCAACCGGCGGTGGATCAAGATCCTGGGGGTCCTCACGATCCTGGGTGCGGCGGGGGTGGCGATCCTCCTCGCGCCGCAGGCGAAGCTCTCCCCGTTCTACTTCAAGGCCAGCTTCCAGGACCTCCACCTGTCGTGGTACATGGGCCTCGGCATGCGCGCCGGGCTGCTGGTGTGCGCGCTGGCCATGTGCTTCGCCGTCCTGGCGCTGGTGCCCCGGGGCGAGACGTGGTTCTCCGACCTCGGCACCCGCACGCTCTACTGCTACCTGCTGCACGGCATCCCCGTGCTGGTCGCCAAGGAGATGGGCTGGCTGGAGCTCCCGTGGCTGTTCGGGCCGCTCGGCGTGCTGGCGATCGCCTCCAGCGCCTTCGCGCTGGCGATCGTGTTGTGCCTGCCTGAGACCCGTACGGTCTTCAAGTGGGTGCTCGAGCCTCGCCTGACCTGGCTCTATCGCCGCCCCTCACGAAGTTAAGCGACAGTTCTACCCACATTTACGCCTTTGACCTGGTAGGCGCGGAGCATCGACACATGCGGACATGTGTCGCCACGACCGTCCATCATCCCGAGGACGCCCGGATCATGCACCGGCAGATCAGGGCGCTGCTCGACGCGGGCCACGAGGTCACCTACGTCGCACCGTTCACGTACTTCAACGTGACCCCCACCATGGGGCTCACCGCGATCGACGTGGCGCGGCACGCCTCGTACGGCAGAGCGCGCGCGGCGCTGAAACGCGGCGTGAAGGACGCGGATCTGCTGATCGTGCACGAGCACCGGCTGCTGGGCGCGCTGCCCTACAGGCGTCCTCCGGTCGTCTGGGACATACGCGAAGAGGTCTCCCCCAGGCGGCTGGCCCGCGCGGGGCGGCGCCACCGCGTGATCACGCCCGCGGTGGTTCCCGAGGCGACCCTGGTGTCCCCCAGCCCGCCTCCTCCCGGCGACACCAGGGTCGTGCACATCGGCCGCCTCTCGTCCGAGCGCGGCGTGTCGGAGCTGATCGGGCTGGCCGAACGGCTGGTCCCGTACGGCGTCAGGCTCGACCTCATCGGCGCGGCGGCCCGGGACGTCCGTCCGCTGCTGCGCGACGCGCAGCGGGTCGGGCTGCTCGACTGGTTCGGGTACGTGCCCAACCGGCACGCGCTGCGCATGGCCGAGGGCGCGCTGGCGGGTCTTTCGCTGGCGGACGACACGGTGCGGACGGTGCCGACGAAGATCATGGACTACATGGGGCGCGGGCTGCCCGTCGTCACGACTCCCCAGGGCTCGGCGCTGGTCGAGCGGACCGGGTGCGGGCTCGTGGTGCCGCTGGACGTGGAAGCCGTGCTGAACGCCGTACTGGACCTCAAGGAGGACCCGGTGCGGCGGGCCCGGCTGGGCGCCCTGGGGCACGCGGAGGCGCGGCTGCACCACCACTGGCCGGACCACGCGGCGGCCTTCGTCAACCGCGCCGAGTCCTGGGCCGGTGTCCCCACCCACGCCCTGGCCGTCTGACCGGAACGGCCGGCCTTCCGGGAGCACGGGCGACACGCCGGAGGCCGGGCGGCGGGTGCGGCACCACGGAAGGACATCGGGGGTGGGAATGGCGACACGACTGACGGGTTGATGTACTGGGGCCATGGCAACGCATCTGATCCAGGGCCGGACGGTGGCCATGCCGGTGCGGGTGCGGGACGCGGAGGTGTGCAGCGCCTTCTACGCGGTGCGCGCCGACGCCGCCAGGGCGGTGATCGCGTACTCCGGACTCGACGTGGCCGAGTTCCTGCCCGGCAAGGCCGTCTGCGTCCTGCTGTTCGTGGACTATCGCGACGGCGATCTGGACCCGTACCACGAGTTCGGCATGGCGTTCCTGGTGCGTCCCCCGGGCGTGTCCGGGGCCGGAGGGCTGCGGGACCTGCGCCAGGCCGGGGTGTTCGTGCACTGGCTGCCCGTGGACCAGCCGTTCACGCTGGAGGCCGGGCGCACGCTGTGGGGGTTCCCGAAGGAGCTGGCGGACATCGAGCTGCGGCTGGGCACGCCGTACAAACGGTGTGTCCTGCGCAGGGACGGCCGGCTCGTGCTGGACATCCTGATCAAGCCGGGCGTGCCCGCGCCGGGCGCGACGGTGATGGCGCCGCTCGACGCCTACACGCACCGGGACGGGATCACGCGGCGCGTGCCCTGGTCCGTACGGGCCCGCGGCGCCCGGATCCGCCCCGGCGGGGCGCTGATCCGCCTGGGCAACCATCCCATCGCCAAGGAGCTGAGCGAGCTGGGGCTGCCCAGGCGGGCGATGTTCACCAGCACGATCTCACGGGCCGCGATGTCCTTCGGCGAGGCCGTCGAGGTCTGACGCCCCGATGGCCCGCCGCGGTCAGACGATCGGCGGACGGCCCAGCTTGACCATGCGCCACGCCGTACGCCACGCCATGGGCCGCCGTTCGCCCGCCGGGGTGCGCAGGCCCTCGAAGAACCCGCTGAACCACGCCTTGAGCGCCGGACCGCCCCCGCGCTCCCGCACGAGGGTGAGCACGACCCAGTTGGTGAGGTAGAGGAACGCCAGCGGCCACGGCAGGTTGCGCCGCGCCAGCCAGACCCGGTTACGCGCGTTGAGCCGGTAGAACTCGACGTGCCGGGTCGGCGGGACCTGCGGATGGTACATCACCGTCTCGGCGTCGTACTCGATCCGGTAGCCCTCGCCCAGCAGCCGCCAGGCCAGGTCGGTCTCCTCGTGAGCGTAGAAGAACCGCTCGGGCAGCCCGCCCACCTGGAGGAAGGCCGAGCGCCTGATGGCCGAGGCGCCGCCGAGGAACGTCGTGACCGGCGACGAGCGCTGCGGGTCGCCGGCGCGCAGCCGGGGCACGTGGCGCCGCTGGCCGATGCCGCCGTCGGGGTCCATCACGCGGAAGGAGATCACCGCGAGGTCCGGCTCGGTGGCGAAGCGGTCGCGTACGTGCGCGACGACCTTCTGGTTGGCATACCAGCCGTCGTCGTCGAGGAACAGCACGACGTCTCCCGAGCACTCCTCCACGCCGCGGTTGCGGCCCGCGGGGATGCCCGTGTTCTGGTCGAGCCGGATCGCTTTCACGACCGCGGACGACCCTTCGGGTGGCGTCGCCGACAATTCGGGCACATCTGCACCGTTGCCCACGATCACCACCTCGACGTCGCCGTCGACCTGGTTGAGCGCGGACTCGACCGCCCGATTCAGCTCCGCGACCCGGTTACCCATGGTGAGGATGACGCACGAGATCTTCAACGAATCACTGTCCTGACGCGTTGAGAACACGGGCGGAGCATTCTTTCATGATCACCGAGTCTGCTGGTCTGCATGTTTTGGAAAGGCTGGGGCTAAGCGTATCGGAACCGAGGATGAACCCCCACCGAACGGCGGACGTCCGATCTATACGACGGACGGGGAGCTCCTCCGGTTCCGACATCAGATCACGCCAGTCTCTTCGAGGCGATGATGCTTACCAAATGCAGGACAACCTGTAGGCATGCCGCTACGAAGCAGGCCACGATCAGGACCCGCGAGGCCGTCAGGTCACCGAGGGTCAGATCGACGACGGCGGCTGCCAGCGCCAGCAGCGACAGCTCGATCGGCTGCACGATCCGGTGGAACTTCGTCGCCGAGAGCACCCGCCGGCCCAGGCCCAGGAGCCCGGAGCGGAACTGCACCGCGGAAGCCTCCGTGGCGGCCTCCAGACCGCCCTTGGCCCGCGCCACCTCCACCAGGTCCGTCTCGGCCTTGATGAGGATCGCGCCGAGCGCCGCGGCGAAGCCCAGCACGGTGTACCAGTCGGGCAGTACGGCCGACGCCCGCCAGCCCAGCCCGGCCAGCACCGCGGCCTCGCAGAAGTAGGCCCCGACCCGGTCGAGGTAGACCCCGACCAGCGAGGTCTTCCCCGTCCAGCGGGCCAGCTCGCCGTCGGAGCAGTCGAGCAGCAGGTAGACCTGCACCAGCAGGGCGGCGCCCACGGCGGCCCACAGGCCCGGCAGGGCGAGCACGACCCCGGCCAGGGCCCCGGCCACCGTCATCACCCAGGTGAGCTGGTTGGGCGTGACGGAGGTCTTGGCGAACAGCCAGGTGACGTAGATGGACAACTGGCGCATGTAGAGCACGCCGGCCCAGTGCTCGCCGTTCCTGCGCTCGAGGTGGCCGGCGGGCTGGGCGACCCGCCGGATCTCAGCTACCGAAGGCCCGGACATAGTCCCCCACCCGATCGTGGATCTCGGAGTCCTGCATGCGCAGGTGCTCCAGGATCGTGTAGCGGCCGGGGCGGGTGGACGGTGCCAGGGCGACGGCCTCGGCGAACTGCTGGCCGGTCAGCCCGATGTCGGCGGGCACGACGGGCAGCTTGTGCCGGCGCAGACAGTCGACCACCTGCGTGACCCGGGCCTCGTCCTCCCTCAGGAAGAAGCAGAAGGCGGCACCGATCCCGGCGAGCTCGCCGTGGTTGGAGGTGCCGGGGAAGAGCTGATCCACGGCATGAAGGATCTCATGATCTCCACCGCTCGCGGGCCGGGACGACCCCGCGATCACCATGGACATGCCGGACAGGATGAGGGACTCGGCCAGCACGGTCAGGAACGCGTCGGACTCGATGGAGTCGCCGCGGCCGACGAGCGCCTCGGCGGCGGTGCGGGACATCGAGCAGGCCAGCCCGTCGATGGGCTCGCCGCGCTCGACGTTGCCGAGCTGCCAGTCCTCGATGGCCGACAGGTTGCTCACCACGTCGCCCACGCCCGCCCTGACCAGCGACTCCGGCGCGTTGTGCACGAAGTCGAGGTCGACCAGGATGGCCAGCGGCATCGGCACCCCGAACGAGCCCTTGCCGCCCTCGTAGACCAGGGAGGCCGTGGGCGAGCAGATGCCGTCGTGGGAGAGGTTGGTGGCCACCGCGACCATCGGGATGCCGGCGAGCGAGGCGGCGTACTTGGTGGCGTCGATGGTCTTGCCGCCGCCGACGCCCACCACCACCTCGTAGGCGGCCTTGCGCAGGTCGGCGCCGAGCGAGACGGCCGCGTCGACCGAGCCGTCGGCCACCCGGAACACCTCGGCCTCGCCCAGCTGGGGTGTGATCAAGCTCTCGATGTGGTCGCCCTGCCCGCGGCCGACGGCCACCGCGACCCGGCCGGAGGTGGCCACCCTGCTGTCGGCCAGCAGGGCGCCGAGCTCGGCCACCGCGCCCCGCCTGACCTGCATGGTCAGCGGCGCCGGCAGCATCCTCGCTAGAAGCGGCATGCGCGCCCCCTCAGTAGCGGACGGCTATGGTACGAGCCTTCGCCAGGTCGTCGTGGTTGTCCACCTCGACCCAGTCGACCTCGCCGATGGGCGCGGCGTGGATGACCTCGCCGCGCTCGACCATCTCCTGGTAGCCGTCCTCGTAGTAGAGCTGGGGGTCACGCTCGAAGGTCGTCTTGAGCGCGTCGGCCAGCAGGTCGGCCGCGCCGGGCCGGATGAGGGTGGCGCCGATGTACTCGCCGTACGCCTCGGCCGGGTCCATCAGCTTGGTGATGCGGCGCAGCGAGCCCTCCGGCGAGAGCGTGACCTTCATCTCCTCGTCGGCGAGCTTCTTGACGTTGTCGACGGCCAGCAGGATGCCGCTCGTCTCTGGGGCGGCCAGCAGCGTCTTCTCGACCGAGACCGGGTGCACGGTGTCGCCGTTGACCAGCAGCACGCCCTGGGAGAAGTAGTCGCGGGCGCACCACAGGGAGTAGGCGTTGTTCCACTCCTCGGCCTTGTCGTTGTGGACGAGGGTGAGCTTGACGCCGTGCCGCTGCTCCAGGGCCTCCTTGCGGTCGTGGACGGCCTGCGCCGCGTAACCGACGACGACCACGACCTCCCGCAGGTCCACCGCCGCGAGGTTGCGCAGGGAGATGTCCATGATCGTGGTTTCGCCGTCGACCGGCACGAGCGCCTTCGGCAACGTGTCGGTGTACGGCCGCAGACGTCGTCCGGCTCCAGCGGCCAGAACCATTCCCAGCAACGTGCACTCCTCAGTCGAGCATGTCTTCGTGAGCCCAAAGAGTATTCGTCTTTGGGCCCTGAGCGGGTAATCCGGCGTTAGTCTTGCGTTCCCGTATCGGGTGTTTCCACCCCGGAACGGGGCGCGGCGAGCCAGCACGTGAGGCTCTCCCAGCCGAAGAACGCCCACAGATAGAGCGCGAGCAGCAGATAGCCGCTGGTCAGCCAGCCCGTGAGGGCGACCAGCGAGACCACCATCATCCGGCCGTCCCAGCCGAGGCCGAACGTGGACAGCCACGCCGGTGCGTACACGTGCTGCCGCAGCCGGTAAACAAGATCATAGTGGTGGAACGCCAGCGCGCCGAGCAGCAGGAAGATCACCACGGGGTGCACCTCGTGGGCGAACCCGCACGCCGCGACGAAGGTGTACTCGATGAGCCGCAGGATCGGCGGGACGAGCCAGTCGAACCTGCCGTCGTGCGCGTGCGTGCTGCCCGGCCCGGCCAGCAGCAGCGTCACGGCGGGCGCGAACACCGCGAGCCCGTCCGTGCCCGCCACGCCGAGCAGCAGCAGCACGCCCGTGACGAACGTGCCCGCGATCACCGGCGGCAGCGGCGGGAGCTGCCCGGCCACGAGCAGGCCCATGGCGCGCGAGAGCGGGCCGTCGTCGCGGTAGGCCACGACCGTGCTGCGGGGGACGGGAGTCATGTGGACCGAAATCACCGTGCCGACCTCGCGATCCGTCCGGCGAGCTGATAGAGGGCCGCCACGCCGCCCCAGCAGAGCAGGGACAGGAACGTCACTCTGGCGTTCCAGCCCGCGGCGGTGACGGCGATCAGCGCGGTGCGCTCGCCGATGGGCAGCACGACGCTCTTCTTGAGCCAGCGGGCGATCGCGTCGCGCTCCAGGCGCTGGGCGATCCCGAGCACGCCCCGTGCCCGGCTTCCGTCGGCCGACTCCAGGAGGGAGCGCGCGGGGCGCCCCCACTGCGCGCCGACGCGGGCGGCGTCGGTGCGGGCCCCGGCGTACGTCTGGTCGATGGCGTGCCTTACGACCTGGAGGATCATGGCGGCCACGGCGAGCTGCCAGATGCCGGCGCCGGCGAAGCCCAGGGCCAGGCCGACGTAGACGGCGTACTCCTTCAGCCGGTCGGCCATGCCGTCGGCCCACGCCCCCAGCGGCGAGAACGTGCGCGTGTAGCGGGCCAACTGCCCGTCGAGGCAGTCGAGCGCGAACGACAGGTAGAACAGCAGCGCCCCCGCCAGCCGGCCGGCCTGGCCGCCCTCCGAGAACCAGAGGGCCGCCAGCGCGGCCATCCCGATCGAGGCGCCGGTGACGGTGTTGGGGGCCAGGTTGAGCCGGACCGCCGGTTTGAGCAGGTGGCGCGTCCAGGTGGAGACGAAGAAGGTGGCGAAGAAGCCGTCGTCCGCCTTGATGGACAGGTCGAGCCTGACCTTGGCCTCGTCCACCTCGGCCAGCCTGGCGACGGCGGTGTCGGCGGCGTGCTGGCCGGTCACCCGGTCGGCGTGCAGCGGCCCGATCGCGGCCGCCCGCACCGACACGCCCGATCTGACCAGCCCGACCAGGAGCAGGTCGACGGCCTCGACGGGGGTGACCGGGCCGAGCTTGCCGGTGTCGGCCAGCTCGGCCAGCTCCTCCGCGATGTCCGCCAGCGCGCCCAGGTCGGCCTCGCCCGCCTTCAGCACGCCTCTGAACGTGGCGTTGGCCTCGGGAACCACGTGGAACGAACTGCCCGCGGCGACGATCTTGCCTCCTTCGACGCGGACGGGCGGCCGCATGGGCGCCGCGGCGGCGTCATGGGAGATCAGGGCCCCGCTGCCGCGCGCGGGGTGGTCGAGCAGCAGCGCCAGCGCCTCGGTGTGGGCCACCAGGTCCGCGGGGAGCACGGCCACCGCTCCCGTGGAGATCCGGGCGATCTTGGCGACGCCTCTGAGGTCGGCTCCGAGGCCGCCACCCGGCGTCACCACCTGGATCTCCCGGACGGGCAGCGTGGCGAGCTGGTCGGTGACGCGGTCGAGCAGGGTGACGTCGAAGCTGGAGAGCTTGCATGCCGGGGTCGTGGCGAGCACGACGACCGATGTGGCCGTGGTCTCGCGGGTCAATGAGTCGGGCAAAGCGCAGGTCTCCTCCCGGTCGCGCGGGAGCCGCGTGGCTTGGGGGTGCGTAGGCACAGCGTAGCGACAGGTCAAGGCGGAATCACGGAACAGGACCGTTACGCTGCCGATATGGATTCACGGTTGCGGTCGGTCGGGGTGCTTCTCGCGGGCGGCGTGGGGCAGCGGATCGGGATGGACACCCCCAAACAGCTCATCGAGGTCGCGGGAAAGCCGATCATCGAGCATTCGCTGGCGGTGTTCCAGAACGCGCCGGAGATCGACGAGATCGTGGTGCTGATGACGCCCGGCTACACCGACCGGATCCGCGAGATCGTGGACAAGGGCGGCTACGACAAGGTCAGCAAGGTCGTGGAGGGCGGCGCGAGCCGTACCGAGAGCACGTGGCTGGCCCTGGGGGCGCTGGGCGCCGAGGAGTGCAACGTGCTGCTGCACGACGCCGTACGCCCGCTCGTGGAGCCCCGGATCATCACCGAGTGCGTCAAGGCGCTGGAGACCCGTTCGGCCGTCAACGTGGCGATCCCGAGCTCCGACACGGTCCTCGTGGCCGTGCCGGGCCCCGGCGGCGAGGTGATCGGCGACGTGCTGGACAGGTCGGTGCTGCGGCGCAGCCAGACGCCGCAGTGCTTCCGGCTCTCGGTGATCCGCGAGGCGTACGAGCGGGCGCTGGCCGACCCCGGGTTCGCCGGCCGCCAGGCCACCGACGACTGCGGCGTGGTGCTGCGTTACCTGCCCGACGTGCCGATCCACCTCGTGCCGGGCAGCGAGCACAACATCAAGGTCACCCACCCCCTCGACCTGCGGATCGCCGAGCTGCTCTTCCAGCTCGCCGCAACCCCGCCGATCTCCGACTTGCCCAGATAGGTCGCAGACGTTTGACCTGAGAGTTGTTACTGTGCGATCACATGAGGAGACTCATCGTGATCGCGGCTCTGCTCGGCTGCTACCCCACGCTGTTGTGGTCGGCCCTCTGGCCCGCTCCGGTGGTGTTCGGGGCGATCGCCGTGCTCTCCTACGCGATGGAGTACGCGGCCTCGCGCGCCGCCAGGCCGCTGCCCGAGCTGCTCGGCAGGGTGCACCTCGGGGTCACGCTGCGCTTCGCCGCCAGGGAGACCATGGCGCTGCTGCTGGTCGCGCGGATGGCGGGGGTCGACTCGCCGTGGTTCGTGGCGCTGGCGTCGGGCATCTTCGCGATCCACGTGGTGCGGGCCGGGCACACGGCGCTGGCGCTGCGGCTCAAGGGGACGCTCAGCCGGATGCCGGTGACCACCCGCAACCTCGACGTCTCGGCGCTGCGCATCCCAAAGATGCCGCCGCCGTCCCTGCGTGACAGCCGCAGCATGCGTTTCCTCTACCTCGACGCGCTGCCGGTGGTCGGCGCGGCCGTCGGCGCCGTGCCCGCCGCGATCGGCGCCGGTCTGGCGGTCCTGCTGGGCATCGCGGGAGCGCTCGCGCTCCTCCCGTACGTGCGCCGCGCCACGCCGCTCACCGACAAGGCCAGGGTGCTGGCGGTCGTGGGCGAGCAGGTCGAGAAGTACCGGCCCGAGGTCATCCTCTACTTCTCCGGCGCCACCGCGGCCGCCTACCAGGCCAGGATGTGGCTGCCCACGCTGGAGCGCATCGGCCGGCGCGCCATCGTCGTGCTGCGCGAGCGCGGCATGGCCAACCACCTCGACGCGACCACGCTGCCGATGCTGTGCATCCCGTCGGCGGCCGACCTGATGAGCTTCCGCGCCCTGTCCAGCGCCAAGCTCTGCCTGTACGTCTCCAACGTCGGCAGGAACGTCCACATGCTGCGCATCCCGACCCTGCGCAGCGCGTTCCTCAACCACGGCGACAGCGACAAGGAGGCGTCGTTCAACCCGTTCTCCCGGGTGTACGACGAGGTGTGGGTGGCCGGTCCCGCGGGCCGCGACCGCTACCGCCGGGCCAGGGTGGGCGTCAGGGACGAGAGCATCCACGAGGTCGGCCGGCCGCAGCTCGAAGGCATCTCGACGGAGGGGCCGGAGCTGCCGTACCGCACCGTCCTGTACGCCCCCACCTGGGAGGGCTGGAACGACGACCTGTTCCACACGTCGCTGATCACCATGGGCCCGCGCATCGTGCGGGCGCTGCTGGACCACCGGCCGCGGGTGCGCGTGATCTACAAGCCGCACCCGCTGACCGGCCACCGCGACCGCAGCGCCGGCCGCGCGCACCGGAAGATCGTGGCCATGATCGAGGCGGCCGAGCTGGCCAAGTCGAAGGCCCGGCACCCGTCGCGGGCGACCGGGGAGACGCCGCGGATCGAGCACCTGATCGTCACCGGCCCCGAGCCGCACCTGTACGACTGCTTCAACCGGTGCGACCTGCTGATCAGCGACATCTCCAGCGTCGTGGCCGACTTCCTGGCCAGCGAGAAGCCGTACGCGGTGACCAACGTCGCCGGCCTGGACGAGCGCGCCTTCCACGAGCGCTACCCGAGCACCGAGGCGGGCGTGCTGATCGGGAAGGACCTGGCCGGGCTCGCGGAGTTCCTCGACGGGGAGGACTCGCTGGCCCGGGCCAGGATCAAGCTCAGGAGCTACCTGTTCGGGGCGGAATATCCGGACGCGCTGACCCGCTTCGACGCCGCCGTCGAGCGGGTCTTCGCCGGGTCATGAACCGGGCGGCCTGGCCAGCTTCTTCGGGCTGGTGAGGAAGCCCCAGCCCCAGGAGCAGTGCATGGCGGCGTACACGATCGGCAGCCGCAGCCGCGTCCCCGGGGACAGCCCGCTGCCCGTCAGCGCGGAGCCCGCCGCGATGGCGACGGCGTAGCCGCCGGGGACGATGAGCGCCCAGGGGAAGAACGGCGAGACGACCAGCCCCAGCAGCATGGCCAGCACCGCGGCGGGCGGCGCCAGATAGCGCAGGTTGATCGTGCCCTCGTGGGTGCGCGCGACCACGCGCCGCCACCTGCCGTAGTGGAAGTACTGCTTGGCCAGGGCCTTGACGTTGGGGCGGGGACGGTAGGAGACCCGCATGCGCGGCTGGAACCAGACCAGGCCGCCGCTCTGGCGGATGCGGTGGTTCATCTCCCAGTCCTGCGCCCGCTGGAAGTGCTCGTCGTAGCCGCCCACCCGGTCGAGCGCCGAGCGGCGGAAGACGCCCAGGTAGACGGTGTCGGCGGGGCCCGCGGTGCCGCCCACGTGGAAGGCGGCGGCGCCCACGCCGATCTTGGACGTCATGGCGCAGGCGACGGCCTGCTCGAACGGCGTGATGCCCTCGGCCGCCATGACGCCGCCCACGTTGTCGGCGCCGGTCTCGGCCAGCGTCTCGACGGCGACGCGCAGGTAGTCGGGGGGCAGCATGGCGTGCCCGTCGACCCGGGCGATGATGCCGTTGCGCGAGGCGGCGATGGCGGCGTTGAGCGCGTTGGGGGTGCGGCCCGTCGGATTGGGCACGACCGTCACCCGTGGATCGGCCGCCGATATGGCGTCGGCGACCTCCTGGGTGCGGTCCTGGGACGGACCCACGGCGAGCACGACTTCAATCTCACCTGGGTAGCTCTGGGCGAGGACCTGGTCGACGGCCTCGCGAAGGTGCCGCTCCTCGTTGAGGACCGGCATGACGACGGAGATGGGGGGCCAGGCACGCGTCTCCGCGGGGGCCTGCGGCGAGTCGGGGAACTGCTTCATGGCGGGGCTCACGCTACTGTACGACCAGGGGAGTCGGGCAATCGAAAGCCTGATCCCCCGGGTGACAAAAGGGGGACGGGATGCGCGACCCGGGCGAGGAGGACGGCGGTGTGCTCGTGGGCGGTGACGCCTACGGCGGCGTCAAGCTCGCGAACCCGCGTCCTCGCAGGCCGCTCAGGAGCGCCAAGGCCCGCCGTCGCAACGTGTTCGTCGCCGGGTTCCTGTCCACCGGGGTCCTGGTGGCCACCGGCGTGGTGTGGGCGACCCCGCGCCAGATCGGCACCGTCGACGCCGGGGTGACCGTGCCCGCGGCCCGCGGCGCCGAGAACATCCTGATGGTGGGCGTCGACAAGCGCGACGACCTCACCCGCCAGCAGCAGAACCGGCTCAAGCTGGGCCGCGAGTCCGGCCAGCGCACCGACACCATGATGGTCATCCACCTGTCGGAGGACCACAAGCGGGTCACCGTGGTGAGCCTGCCGCGCGACACCTGGACGACGATCCCCGGCAAGGGCGAGCACAAGATCAATTCGGCGTACCAGCTCGGCGGGCCCAAGCTCACCAAGGAGGCCGTCGAGGCCGCCACCGGGCTGCAGATCAACCGCTACATCGAGGTCAACATCCTCGGCTTCATCGACGTCGTCGACTCCCTCGGCGGCGTCACCGTCTGCACGCCCGTGCCGATCAACGACCCCAAGACCGGGCTCAACCTGCCCGCCGGCACCCACCAGCTCCAGGGTGTGCAGGCGCTCGGCTACGCCCGCACCCGCGCCACCGCGCGCTCCGACCTCGACCGCATCGACCGCCAGCAGCAGGTCATCTCGGCCCTGCTCAACCGGGCGCTCAGCGCCGACACCCTGGCCAACCCGGCCAAGCTGGCCTCGTTCGTCAACTCCACGCTGAGCACGGTCAAGGTCGACCCCGACGACGGGCTCCTCGGCCTGGCCACCCAGATGCGCGACGTCTCGCTCGACGACGTGCGCTTCGCCGAGGTGCCGCTGTCCAACGTCGACTTCAAGGCGCCCACGGGCGAGTCCGCGGTCCTGTGGGACAAACCGGCCGCCCGCGACATGTTCGCGCGGATCAACGCCGACCAGGACCTGACCAAACCCGCCGCCTCCCCCTCGCCCACCCCTTCGGTCAAGCCGTCGGCCATTCCGCCCGGCAGCATCACGGTCAAGGTCAAGAACGGCACGCTCGTCACCGGTCTCGGTGCCCGCACCAAGGAGGGGCTGGTCGCGTACGGCTTCAAGGTCCCCGGCCAGCCCGGCAACACGACCAAGAAGGACTACAAGAAGACGGTCGTCCATTACGGCCCGGGGCAGGAGGACGAGGCGAAGGTCGTGGCCGCCGCCATCCCGGGCGCCGAAATCGACAAGGCCGACATCAAGGGCATCGAGGTGATCATCGGCGGCGATCAGCCGAAGATCGCGAAATCCAAGTCGGCTTCCATACCGTCAGCGAAACCGAGTGTTACACCGACCACCAAAACGGCAATGCAGAACATATGTAAGAAACAGTAATAACAGTCGGCGGTTCGGCAGGTGAAGCCCTCATGGTGGTCAGGTCGTGGCGGGAGGACCCCTGTACGGTGCTGCACGTCGTGGGCGACCTCGACGTGGCAGGCGCCCCCCGGCTGCGGGACGAGCTCGAACAGGCCATCGCCGCCGCCGGCCCGCTCAACCTCGTCGTCGACCTGACCGAGGTCCCGTTCTGCGACTCGGTGGGACTCGGGGTGCTGGTGGCCACGCTCAACCACGTCCGGCGCGTGAAGGGCCGCCTGATCCTGGTGCTGGCCCCCGGCATGATCCGGCACCTGCTGACGATCACCAACCTCGACCGGCACTTCGAGACGCGCGAATCGCTCGGCGAGGCGTGTTCGGCCTTCGGCAGCGCCGCCTGACCTCGATCGGGCCTTGATGGGGACGGTCTGAGTGATCTCTTCCGTGCGAGAACATGGTCATGTCATCACGGGCACCCCTCGCCACGGCGGCCGCGGCCGGGGAGAGCCCTTCAGGTGTGGAGGCCTTCGCGTTGTTCGACCAGTTCCCCGAGCCGGGGCGCTCCCAGCTCGCGGCCGCCTTCGACGAGGGCAGGACCCGGCCTGAGTGGTGCTTCGTGAAGGGGCAGGCCCGCCTGGCGTTCTGGGCGCCCTTCCCGGGCTCGGAGCCGGTGACCATCTGGCAGTTCGACCCGGGCCCCGACCCGGTCGCCGCCGCGGAGTTGCTGAGCGGCAGCCTGCGCACGATGGGGCCGAGCAAGATAATCCACGACATCTCGCTCAAGCCGGGGCTCGACCCCATGGTCGACCGCGCCGTGGAGCACGAGGCCCTGACCCTCGCGGGGTTCGTCATGGAGGTCGAGCGGCTGGTGCTCGAATGGGTGGCGGGCAACGACGTCCCGGTCGACCCCGGCCGCCTGACGTACCGCCCCGCGCGCCGCATGGCCGCCGACGAGGTGATCGACGTCCTCGTACGCATCTCGGAGGGCTCGCTCGACTACGACACGCGGATCGAGGTGGCCACGTCGGGGGCCGAGCACGAGGCCCGATGGATGTACGACGACCTGATCAACCGCAAGGGCAAGCCCGACTGGTTCGTGATCGGCCACCTGGGCGACTCCCCCGTGGGCCTGGTGGCCCCCGACGACCACTCGATCGCGTACATCGGTGTGGTGCCCGAGCATCGCGGCCACGGCTACGTCGACGACCTGCTGGCCAGGGGCACCCGCACGCTGGCCGAGGCGGGCGTGCGGCGCATCGTCGCCGTCACGGACGTCGCGAACGTCCCGACTGCCGACGCCTTCCTGCGTGCTGAATACTCGGAGGTCGGCCGGTTGTTCCGCTATTACTGGAGGGCATAGTGAGACTCGGAGTCATGTTCGACCGGGACCTTCCTCCCGAGCAGTTGATCCCGTTCGCCAAGGCGCTCGACGAGACGTCCGTGGACGACCTCTGGGTGGTGGAGGACCTGGGCTGGACCGGGGGAGTCTCGTCGGCCGCCACCGCGCTCGCCGTCACGTCCCGGCTGCGGGTCGGCATCGGCATCACGCCCGCTCCCCTGCGCAACCCGATGCTGCTGGCGATGGAGCTGGCCAACCTGGCCAGGGTGCACCCCGGGCGGCTGGCCGCCGGGATCGGGCACGGCGTGGGCGACTGGATGCGCCAGGTGGGCGCCGCCCCGTCGTCGCCGCTGGCGCTCCTGGAGGAGACGATCACGTCCGTTAGCGCGCTGCTGCGCGGCGAGACGGTCACCCTGCACGGCAGGTCCGTCCACCTGGACGGGGTCACCCTGGTGCACCCGCCCGCCACGCCCCCGCCCGTGCTGGCCGGGGTGAAGGGGCCGCGCTCGCTGGCCCTGTCGGGCCGGGTCGCCCAGGGGACGATCATCCCGGAGGGCGTCGGGCCCGCGCAGCTGCCCGGGATCCTGGACCAGATCGGGGGCCCCGCGGATCACGAGCTCGTGGTCTTCTCCTTCCTCAACACCGAGGCCGAGGTCCCGGAGAGCGCCCGGGCCCTGGTGGCGGGGCAGGCCGGCTTCCTCGGGGTCGCGCCCGAGGAGGTGGCGATGGCGTCGGGGTCTCCTGAGGCCGCGGCCGAGCACGTCAAGGAGCTGTGGGCGGCCGGGGCCGCCACGGTGGCCGTGCGGCCGCTGGGGCCGGACCCGCTGCGGCACGTCACGGCCCTGCTGTCGGCCCTCTGACGCGCGTTCCCTGCGTTCTCCAGGCTTGACGCGCGTTCTCCAGGCTTGACGCGCGGTCTCCTGGCCTGACGCTCGATCTCCGGGCTTGACGCGCGGGCTCCGGGCCTGACGCGCGTTCTGGCCGAAAGGCCGATGGCGGCCCGCCCGTGTTCGGCCGGACGGTCGATGGCGGGCGGGCGGCGCTCGGCCACCATGGCGGCATGAGCATCTCCATGAGGCGAGTCGTGGCGACAGGGGTGACGTTGGCGGCGGCGCTGACGTTGACCGGGTGCAAGGTGGACCTGGACGCCGATGACGTCCACACCGCGCAGGCGTTCCCGTTCACGGGCACCGCGCTGAAGATCAATGCCTCCCTGGGCGGCGTGCGCGTCCTCCAGGGCACCGGGGGCCGCGTCGAGGTGGAGCGGTGGGTACGCGGCAAGGCCGCCGACGACGGCAACGCCACCTGGTCCCTGCGGGACGGCACCCTACGCCTGAGCGCGAACTGCACCATGGTCTTCGGCGACTGCGGCGCCCGCTACCACGTCAAGGTCCCGCCCGGCGTACCGCTGTCGATCGAGGCCGACGACGGCGTCATCCTGAACGGCCTCGCCCAGGACGTCGACGTGGTCAGCCGGGACCGCATCCAGGTCTCGGGCGCCGCGGGCAAACTGCGGCTGCGCAGCGAGGGCCCGATCACGGGCGAGGGGCTGAAGTCGCCGAGCGTCCGGTGCCGGACGTCGGACGGCGCGATCGACGTGTCGTTCGCCAGCCCGCCCACCGCCCTCGACCTGCGCTCCAGCGACGGCCGGGTGATCGCGACCGTGCCCAGGGCGGCCTACGCGATCACGGCCCGCAGCACGGACGGCACCGAGCGCTCGGAGCTCGAGGACGACGCCAAGAGCCCCAACACCATCAAGGCCGTGAGCGGCACCGGAGACGTCCGCATCCTCCGGGCCCGGTGACCTCGTTCACCGCGTTCACTGCCAGATGGCGGCGTACAGCCCGTTCTCGGCGTTCACCTGGACCGGGGCCAGCCCCTTGGCCTTGAGGTCGTCGAACCGCTTCTGGTAGCCGGAGGAGGTCATGTCCACGTAGTGGGCCCAGGACCTGACGCCGTCCTTGCGCCACACCGCCGTGTACGTCCCGTCGGGCGCCACGGCCACCTTGACCGGCCGGAACCCCTGCTTCTTCTTGGCGTAGAACGCGGCCTCGTGCTGCTGCCGGGACTTCCCGTACGTGTAGTACCAGGCCCCGCCCGTGTTGACCGTCCACACTCCCACGTACCGCAGGTCGTCCGGGGTGCCGTACACGTCGACCGAGGTCAGCGCGAGCCCCTGGGCGGTGGCCCGCTTGTTGGCGGCGGCGAACTGGGCGGGGGTGAGGTTGGACCTGGCGAAGAACTTCCCGCGCCGCTTCTCGAAGACGGCCGTGAACACCGGCGCGTCACCCGGCCCGGTGGCGGAGACGGAGACCGGCTGCGCCCCCTCCTTCAGCCCCTGGTCGAACCGCTGCTGGTACTCCTCGGCCGACATGCCCTGCCAGATGCCCCAATTGGCCGGTGAGCCGCCCTTGACCCACACGGCCGCGTACCGCTCCCCGTCGGAGACGTTCACCGTGACCGGCCGCAAGCCCTGGTCCCTGAGCTGCTTGACCCGCGCCACGCTCTGCTCGGCGGTGAGGCCGTGGTAGGCGACCCAGGCCGGACGCGCCTGCGCGCCGGCCGGGGGCGCCACCACGGCCACCGGGGCCGTCATCCCGATCAGTAATGCCGCGATCTTGCTCGTGGTCCGCATGACCCTCCCGTGCTTTTACGCGTTCATGGGGATTTCGGACCGACCATAACAGCCTTAACTGACCACCCGCTGGCAGCTCCGATCAGCCGACCTTCTCGAACGGGGTCGGCGTCTGGCCCGTCCAGCGGAAGAGCTGGGCGTGGCCGGTGTACTTGCTGACCCCGCCTTCCGTGACGGTCCCGGACTTGGACACGTAGTAGCGTCCCCCGCCGAGCGAGATCAGGCCGTACTCGCCGCCGAACTCCCAGCCCCTGACGCCGGTGGCCTCGTGCTGGAGCCCGCCCGGCGCCAGCGTGAGCAGCCGGCCCCGCTCGGGCTGCGGCTGCCCGACGATGTCACCCTCCTTGGGCCGCACGCGGCCGTCCACCATGAAGAACGAGTAGTTGGGGAACTGCGGCTTCTTGCCCTTGTAGACGGCCATCATCCAGTTGCCCGTGAAGTCGTCGTACTCGAGGTTCTGCACGCCGTAGGTGGTGTTGCCGGTGTACGCGAAGTACTTGCCGTCGACCTGCTCGGGGCCGCTCTTGTGCGGGTCGCTCTCGGTGAGCGGCTTCTCGTACTTCTTCCACCGCTCGATGTCGTACTGGAGGAGGACCTGGTAGTCGTTGTCGGCCCGGGTGGTGTTGGAGTAGATCCCGTACGCCACGGTCAGCAGCTGCTTGCCGTGCTTCTTCCCGAACTCGGGGCCGAAGGACACGCCGTCGATGCCGCTGCACCCGTACCGGTGATCCGGGGTGTTGCCCACGTTGCCGTCGAACTTGCCGTCGCCGTTCATGTCGGCGGTGTAGTCGGCGACGACCTCCTTGAGGTAGACCGTCTTGACGACGTCACTGGTCTGGGCGTCCATGCCCATGCTGGTGATGCGGTCGACGTCGAAGATCGCGATGTAGAACGACTCCTGCTCCTTGTACTCGAGGGAGCCGTACACCCGGCCGTCCTTGGCGTTGAAGTCCAGATCGCCGAGGTGCCCCGTGAAGCCCCTCACCGAGCCCACGGGGTTGCCCTTGAGGTCGGTCTTGACAAGGACATTGGTGAAGGAGAAGTACATGTACCCCTTGCGCTCGTCAATGGCGATCCCCTGGACGTGCCCCTCGGTCCAGGCACCGCCGTAGATCTCGTTGGGCAGCTCTGGACGGCGGTCGTCGGCGGTGGCCGGGGCGGCGAGCAGGCCGAGCGATGCGGTGGCGACCACGGCGAGCGTCAGGACTTTGCGCATGTTTGCGTACCCGTCTTCAATTAGGGATCAGACCGAAACCTGACGCTATACCGACCGAATGCCGCTGTCTGACATATGCGTGAACTGGCAGTGAAGTCACCCCGAACTGCCATTCATGGGCTCCGGTGACGGCCCCTCCTTGTTCCGAGGGGCCGATCGGCGGCGATGGCGTTGGCAGGAGAATGCCCAAAGCCTGGGCCGATGTGCACGAACTGGTGGCCTCCGCCGCCGGCACACGACTGCGTAGCGGCGGAAACCGTCGCGGCGATCAGTGCCGGCGGTTGAGCAAATCGACGATCGTCTGGCGCCCCATGCTTTGCGCGATGTCGAGTGGTGTGGTGCCCACCGGGTAGCTCTCGAACGGCTTCGTCAGGCCGCGCCCAGGGTCTGCGCCCGCCGTGAGCAGGACATGCGCCACCTCGGCATGGCCGTTCTCCGCCGCTTCGTGCAGCGGGGTGAACCCGTAGTTCTCGGTGATGTTCGGGTTCGCTCCGGCCTCGAGCAGCAGCCGTACCGGATCGATATGACCATGGCGGCTGGCGTAGTGAAGCGGGGAGACCCCGTCCTTGTCGCGCGAATCGAGATCGACCCGCTTCGTCGCGATGAGCAGCTCGGTGATCTCAGCGGTCCCCCGCGAGGCTGCGTGCGACAACGGGCTCTGCTTGTGGGAGGTCACCCGCTCAACGTCGATCCCCGCCTCGATCAGCATGCGCGCGATGGCGACGCAGTCATCGTACAAGTCGTCCGGGTGGGATCCGATCTGCGCGCGGATCTCGTCGCGACCGGTGAGAACCGTCTCGACGCCGTCGCGCACCACGGTGACCTCGATGGCCACCGGCCGGTCCTTGGTCTGCTGGATCACATGGTGCAGCGCGGTGAATCCGCCCGTGGAAGCGCCCCCTGGATCCGCACCCGCCGCGAGCAGCGCCTCGACGCCCGCTCGGAACGCCTCGTGGGCCGCAGCCAGCAGCGCCGTCCAACCCCGCTCGTCGGCGGCGTTCACATCGACCCCGGCCGCTATCTGCTCTTTGAGGCCCTTCAGGTCCCCCGAGTACGCGGCGTATCGCAGAGTGTTCTCCCGCGAGACGTCGCCGGAGTCCGTTAAGCCGATATCTGCCATATGTTGTCCTCTCCTGCTGTTGCACGTGACATCTCGTCAAAGTCAAGGATGATCTCATAGGTGAGTGCCGTCCAAAACCTGGCGATGCCGTGGCAACCGTCAAGGTGCACTGGCCTGAGCTTGCGGCTGTTCCGTGGGGGATCCTCAACCGGAACACCCGCCAGCCGAGATGCGCCCCAGGTCAACGTCCGCCACTACTTCAAACCATCGCCAGAGGCGATCGCCGAGCCTGCTCGCGCCTGGCGGCGGCAGTCGCTGAGCCGCGTTCCTTGATCCTTCTCGGTGGCAACGGCGGAGGCGGACACGAGCGTCGCGGCTGCGAGGCTGCCCCAGAGGGCTGCCGAGCCGTGGGGTGCGAGAGCGGTGATGACCGCCGGGGAGACGGCGAGGCCGAAGCCCGTGGAGAGCTGGAAGCGGGCGAGGGCGCGTCCCAGGAGATGGGCCGGGGCGAGGGCGGTGACGAGCGCGGTGGCGCTGCCGGCATAGATGATCTCGCCGATGGTGCAGACCACGGACACCGCGGCGACGGCCGGGGCACCCCAGCCGTGTCCCAGTGAGGTGGCCGCGAGGAAGCCGAGGTAGGACGCGGCGAGTACCACGCCGGCGACAGCCAGCACGGTCCGCCGGGCGAAGCGGGACATCAGGACCGTGATCGGAACCTGCAGGGTGACCACCAGCACCGTGTTGGCCACGAAGATGGCTGCCGACCACACCGGGGTTGCGTGCAACTGTGTCACCAGGACCAGAGGGAGCGCGATTTCGGGGACGTTGAGGCAGAAGACGTAGACCACGTTGGCGGCCAGCAGCGCGCGCATCCGGGGTGCGGGCCCGTCGGGCCCGTCCTTGGCCGGGGTAGCGGCCGGATGCGCGTGCAGGTGGACCGACCACACCAAGGCCGCCGCGGCGAGATAGGCGAGCCCGGTGACGGCTGCCAGCACCTGCAATGCGGCGGTGCCGCCCGCCAGGCACGCGGTGGCGAGGAGCGCGCCCGCGCCCAGGCCGGCGTTGCGCAGGGCGCGGCCTCCCGCGAGAGCGGCGTCGCGTTCCCGGCCGTGGGCGACCGTGGCCACGAGAGCTGCGTGGGCGGCCGGCCATGCCTGGTTGCCGATGCCGAGGAAGAGCGCCGCCGTCGCGAACAGCCAGACGTTCCCGGCCGGGGTGGCCAGCAGCAGCGCCACGCCCAGCACCCGCACCAGCATCGACGCCGCCACGACCGTGCTGCGTGCGCCCCGGTCCAACCATCGGCCCACCGCGGGCATGCACACCAGCCCCACGACGACGCCGACCGTCATGGCGATGCCGGTGGCCGGCGCGGACAGCCTCAGCACAGTCACCCCGTAGAGCAGCAGGAAGGGCCGCAGCAGGCCGGTGCCGAGCGCGTCCACGCCCAGAGCGACGGCATAGCGGGGGCCTCCGGAGGCACGGACGAGGGCGCGGGGCCGGATCTTGGTGGTGGTTGCCATGGCGTCAACAGTGCGTTCGGCCGCCGGGCCGACTGTGTCGGTTGACGGACACCGTCAACCGACGCGGTCGTCGGCCATCCGACCAGCGATGATGAGGGGATGACGTTGAGGATCGACATCAGCGGGATGCCGTCCGGGCGACTGCGGTTCGCCGCCTCCCCGCTGGCCGAGCTGACCGCGATGCTGCACGTGCTGGCCGAACCCGGGCATCACCCGCAGCTCGCCGGCTGGGCCGGGGACGTCTGGGCTGGGCTGCGGCCGGAGCTGGCCGAGCGGCTGCGGGAGGCGGAGTTCCTCTGGCGTTCCTCACGAGCCGACTTTCTGGTCCCCGCTCGTCCTCGGCCGACCCTCGCCGAGGAGTTGGACGATGTGGACCGGATCGACGATGAAACCTATGTGACCGCCGCGCTCATCACCACGTGCGGCAGCAACCGGGTCCACTTCGCCGCGCCGTCGCCGCTCACCGACGCGACGGCGCGCGAGCGGGCCCTGGATCTGGCCCAGGCCCGCGGCGCACTCCAGGAGGCCTTCGCGGAACGGCTGCTCACGGACCCGGCCGCCGTGCGGGCGCGGGTGCGCGACACCCTCGAACAGTGCGCCGAGGCCTTCTTCGACGCCGCCTGGACGGGCGTCGCCGTGCAACTCGCCACCGACCTGCGCGTGAAGAACGACCTGCTGAAGCGCCAGGGCATCGGGGCGGCACTCACATCGGTCTCCAGCGCCGTCACCCTGGCGCAGGACGGCACCTGCATCATCCTGGACAAGCTGCAGGACAAGGCGACCGCCGCCCACGACACCGGGGTCACCTTCCTCCCCAGCGTCTTCGGCCACCCGCATCTGGTGGTGGTCCACGCGCCCGGGTGGCAGCCAGTGGTGCAGTACCCCGTGGCCGAGGCAAGTCCGTCAGAGCCGGTATCGCTGGAAACGGTCACACTACGGCTGGAGGCACTCGCACATCCGGTACGACTGCGGCTGCTGCGCACCCTGGCCCGCGGCCCGCACACCACCGGTGAACTGGCCCACGCCTGGGAACTCTCACCCCCGGAGGTTTCCCGCCACCTAGCTGTCCTGCGCCGCGCGGGCCTGCTCACGGCCCGGCGGCACGGTCGTTACGTCCGTCACACCCTCAATCTCCCCGATCTGATGGCGCTGGGCGCCGACCTGCTGACGGTCGTACTGCGCTGAGTGGCTTCGACCTGCCAGAACGCGGGCGGTGATGGTGATCTGGGCAGTGCCGCTCGCTTCTTACCGGAACCCCTGGTTACCCTGAGGCGCCGAGCGCGACCAGCTCGATCTCGAAGCCGTCCCCATCCTCCAGATAGGCCGCGTAGTGCCGCTCCCCGCCCGCGTACGGGTGGCGATCGGGGAACATCAGCGTCCAGCCGTTCGCGGGCGCCCGCTCGGCCAGCGCGTCCACCTCGGCGCGGCTTCCCACGTGGAAGGCCAGATGGTTCAGCCCGGGGCGGCAGCGGTCGTGCCGGTCGGCGCTGAGGGCGGGCGACTGCTCCAGCACCAGGTACGTGGCCCCCAGCCGCCAGCTGCGGCCGTGCTCCCAGTCCTGGTACAGGGTGTAGCCGAGCGCCTCCAGCAGCCACTGCCAGCTCGCGACGGCTCGCGGCAGGTCGGGCACCCAGATCTCGACGTGATGCAGCATCCCGGTCGCGGGCTCCCCGCTCATCCCGTACGCACCCCTTCCCGCTCCCGGTCGTGGGCCCCCGCTCATCCCGTACGCCCCCCTTCCGCTCCCGGCCTTGGGCGCACGGCCCGCCCGCGTCGCCTCAGAGCTTGGAGATGTAGTACATGTTGCCGCCCGGCTGGAGGATGGCGGCCAGGACGGAGGTCTTGATGGTGTGGGTGCCGCCGGTCGGCTTCCACGGGTCGTACACGGTGACGGTGCCCGCCGTCTTGTCGTAACCGTAGGCGATGATGGCGTGGCCGACCCTGGTGCCCTTGATCTTGCCCTTGTTCCAGGGCAGCTGCTCCATCCACACCGCGAGCACCGGCGCCCGGCGCAGGTCCCCGATGTTGCCGGAGACCCGGTTCATGAGCACGACCGCGTTGCCGTCCGCGTCGGTGGGGCTCGTGACCTTGTAGCCGCGCGACTTGAGGTAGGCGTTGACCACCGGCAGCGCGTTCACACCCTTGGTGCCGGCGGCGGCCGTGGTCTTCATCTTCTTGGCGAGGGTCGACTGGCTGACGTTGACGCCGAAGGTCGACAGGCTCATCGACGACGAGGCGGGGACGCAGAAGTAGTTGGTCTCCTGGCGCTGGCCCTTGAGGTTGAGCTGGTACTTCAGGGGCGTGAAGAGCCCTTTGGGCGTTGCGGCGACGGAGGACGAGGGGGACGGGGAAGGGGTGGGAGTCGGGGTGCCGGGGGACGCGTAGGCCGGTGACGCGGTGGTGAAGCCCAGGACGGCCACGGTCACGGCTGCGGTGAGGGCGGCGCCGGTCCCCGTTCTACGGTTCTTCACTTGATCACTCCACACATGCGCGGCTGACAGTAGTCAGGGACCGTAGTTGATCTGCCAAGAGTGTGCAAATGGTGGCGCATGGTGACATAGGGGCATACGGGACATTCGCGACACGGTCGAATGCTGAGCGCCTTACGCGAGACGGCCGGACACGGAGCGCCTTTCGCAAGACGGAGCCGGACGCGGAGTGCCTTTCGCGAGATTGGCCGGATGCGGACGCCGTTGATCGCCAACCCGGCAATCACAGCAGCCGTCCCATTGATGTCACGTTCCATCTCTAGCCATATGGAGCCCGCAGTGCTCAAGCGTCTCCTCGCGGCGATCGGCGTCGCCGCCGTGGTCCTGCCGTCGGCCGGTACACCCGCCCAGGCCGCGACCCCGGTCGTTCAGATCGTCAAGGTCTACTACGACTCGCCAGGGTCTGACCGGGGCGGCAACGTCTCGCTCAACGGCGAATACGCGGTGCTGCGCAACATGAGCAGGCGAACCATCCAGCTCGAGAACTGGATCCTGCGGGACGAGACCGGCTACAAGTACCGATTCCCCAGCTTCACCCTCAAGCCCGGCAAATCAGTGACCGTACGCTCGGGCCAGGGAAGCAACACCTCGACCACCCTGTACTGGGGTCGCAAGTGGTACGTCTGGAACAACGACGGGGACACGGCCGGCCTCTACCGGAGTAGCGACCTCAAGAAGATCGACGGCTGCACCTGGGGACGCGGCGGCATCTCCACCACCTGCCCGTAGGTTTCACCACGCCGACGGACACGCCCTCCAGTCAGAAGCGGCATCCCCACCACCTACCAGCAGGTCTTCGCCACGGCGGCGGACACGCCCCTCGGTCGGAAGGCGGATGCGTGGTGCGAGTTAGCCTGGCAAGGTGAGCATTACCGCTGGTAGCTACACATTCGGACCCGATTCCGGCCGCCTCCTCATCCACACGACCCGCACCGGACTGGGCGCCAAGGCCGGCCACGATCTCACCATCGAGGTCACGCGCTGGAGCGGCGACGCCACAATCGACACCGCCGCCCCGGCCAACTCCTCGCTGACCATCGAGGTCGACGCGGGGTCGCTCGAAGTCCGGACGGGGACCGGCGGCATCAAGCCGCTCACGGACTCCGACCGCGAGGAGATCGAGCGAACCATCCGGGAGAAGATCCTGCACACCGGCCGCCATCCGGCGATCACCTTCCGATCGACGCGGGTCGACGGGACCGCGGAGTCGTTCCACATCGAGGGCGACCTCACCATCGTCGGGGTGACCCGGCTGGTGACGGTCCAGGGCATGGTCGCCGATGACCGCGTACGGGGCTCGGCGGCCATCGTGCAGTCCCGGTGGGGGATTCGACCGTATTCCGCGTTCTTCGGCGCGCTCAAGCTGAGCGATGAGGTCGAGGTACGGTTCGACGTCGGCCTCGCGGCAAAGGACTGAGCTCGGACCGGTCCCATCTTCCCGAGTCCACGAGCAGGGCCTCGTGGCGGCCTCAGCGCCGTGCTTCTCTCCATGGCTCGCGTGCTCAACGAGTCGGCGGAGCGGGGTTTAGCTGGGGGTTTGGGGGCCGCGCCCCCAATGTCACTGCCCGAGCCCCCGGCGCGAAGCGCCCTGCCGCGAGGACCGCGCCGTTGGGACGGGGGTTCGGGGGGTTGCACCCCCCAATGTCACAGCCTGAGCCCCCCTGCGAGGACTGCGCCTTTGCCCTCGGCGCGAAGCGCCCCCCAAACGAGGACCGCGCCGTTGGTCTCGGCCTGATCTTCTTGTCGGTGACGGCGTAGAGGGTGTCAGATATCCGGAGGTCCGACCTTCTTGTTACTAGTCGGTACGGTTTGCGAAGAGGTGCAGGTGGCACGTACGAGGTAGCTAGGGCCGGTAGCATGCCTGCGCGATCGAAAGGAGCTCACTCGTGCCATATCGCCTCACGGTGATCGGGACCGGATACCTGGGCATCACCCATGCGGCGTGCATGGCTGATCTCGGATTCGACGTCCTGGGCCTTGATATCGACGCCGACAAGATCCGCAGCCTCAACCAAGGGGAGCTCCCGATCCACGAGCCCGGGCTCGAGCCTGTGCTCCGCCGCGGGCTCGAATCCGGCCGCCTCCGCTTCACCACCTCGTACGAGGAAGCCGCCGCCTTCGGCGACGTGCACTTCGTCTGCGTAGGCACTCCCCAGAAACGCGGCGAATATGCTGCGGACGTCACGTACATGGACAACGCGATCGAGTCCCTCGCCCCGTTCCTCGACCGCCAGTGCCTGGTCGTGGGCAAGTCCACCGTGCCCGTCGGCACCGCCGAGCGGCTCGCGGACAAGCTCACCCGCCTCGCGCCCGCCGGTGGGCAGGCCGAGCTGGCCTGGAACCCCGAGTTTCTGCGGGAGGGGTTCGCGGTGCAGGACACCATGCACCCGGATCGCATCGTGGTCGGCGTTCGCACCGAGCGAGCGGAGAAGGTGCTGCGCGAGGTGTACGAGCCGCTGGGCGAGGTTCCGTTCGTGGTGACCGATTTCGCCACGTCCGAGCTGGTCAAGACGGCCGCGAACGCGTTCCTGGCCACCAAGATCTCGTTCATCAACGCGATGGCCGAGGTCTGCGAGGCCGCGCACGCCGACGTCAAGCAGCTGTCCGAGGCGCTGTCATACGACGACCGGATCGGCGGGCGGTTCCTGAACGCGGGCCTCGGGTTCGGCGGCGGCTGCCTGCCCAAGGACATCAGGGCGTTCATGGCGCGGGCCGGGGAGCTGGGAGCGGACCAGGCGCTGACGTTCCTGCGCGAGGTGGACGCCATCAACATGCGGCGGCGCGCCCGCATGGTCGACCTGGCCAGGGAGCTGGCCGGAGGCTCGTTCCACGGGTGCACCGTGGGTGTGCTGGGCGCCGCGTTCAAGCCGAACTCGGACGACATTCGCGACTCCCCCGCGCTGGACGTCGCCGTGACCATCGGCCACCAGGGCGGACAGGTCACCGTGTACGACCCGATCGCGCTCGACAACGCCCGTAAGGCTCACCCCGAGCTGAACTACGGCGAATCAGCCCTGGACGCGGTACGGGGAGCGCACGTGGTGCTGCTGCTCACCGAGTGGCAGGAGTTCGTGGAGCTCGACCCCGAGGAGCTGGGAGCCGTGGTGGCGACCCGGCGCATCGTGGACGGGCGTAATGCCCTGAATGCCGAGACGTGGCGGTCCGCCGGATGGCACTACCGCGCCCTCGGCCGCCCCTGACGGATCAATCCCCCGCCTAAGACCTACCGGCCCCCGCCCCTGACGGACCTATCCCCCGCCTACGACAGCCCCCGACCGCCGTAGGCGCACCCCCCATCACGACCCCCGGCCGCCGTAGGCGCACCCCCCATCACGAGCCGTGGCCACCGTAGGCGCACCCCCCATCACGACCCTCGGCCGCCGTAGGCGGACCCCCGTCACGAGCCGAGGTTCGCGGCCTCCGCGCGGAGCTTCTCGCCCTTGGCGTACGCCTGCTCCTTCAACCGCACCTGGAACTCCTCCATCCGCTCCCGCAGCCCGGGGTCGGACGCGGCGAGGATGCGTACGGCCAGCAGCCCCGCGTTGCGGGCCCCGCCGACCGCCACCGTCGCCACCGGCACCCCGGCGGGCATCTGGACGATGGACAGCAGCGAGTCCATCCCGTCGAGGTACTTCAGCGGCACCGGCACCCCGATCACCGGCAGCGGCGTGACGGAGGCCAGCATGCCGGGCAGGTGCGCGGCTCCCCCGGCCCCGGCGATGATCACCTGGAGGCCCCGGGAGGCGGCCTGGCGGCCGTAGTCGATCATCTCGGTCGGCATGCGGTGCGCCGAAACCACGTCCGCCTCGAAGGGCACGCCGAACTCGGCGACCGCCTCCGCGGCGGCCTTCATGACCGGCCAGTCGGAGTCGCTCCCCATGACGATGCCAATGCTCACGATGCCACCTTCGGCGGCATCGTGAGCATTGGGACAAGGCTGTGTCTCATTGTTCGTTCGCTTCGCTCTCTCATGTGTACTCCCCGGTGGTGAGGTAGACGGCGGCGTGGCGGGCGCGGGCGCGTACCTCGTCGAGGTTGGAGCCGAGGGCCGTCACGTGGCCGATCTTGCGGCCGGGGCGCACCTCTTTGCCGTAGAAGTGCAGCTTGATGCCCGGATCGTGGGCCAGCACGTGCTCGTAGCGCTTGAACAGGCCGGGCTCCTCGCCACCGAGCAGGTTGGCCATGACGACGACCTGGGCGGTCATCTTGGGCGAGCCGAGCGGCAGGTCCAGCACCGCCCTCAGATGCTGCTCGAACTGCGACGTCGTCGAGCCCTCGATGGTCCAGTGGCCGCTGTTGTGCGGGCGCATGGCGAGCTCGTTGACCACGAGCCCGTTCGGCGTGTCGAAGAGCTCGACCGCGAGCAGCCCGGTCACGCCGAGCTCGTGGGCGATCTTCAGGCCGATGCGCTGCGCCTGCGCGGAGTCCTCGGGGTCCAGCCCGGGAGCGGGCGCGATGACCTCCACGCAGATGCCGTCCTGCTGCACGGTCTCCACGACCGGGTAGCTGACGCCCTGCCCGTGCGGCGAGCGGGCGACCAGCACCGCCAGCTCCCGCTCGAACGGCACGAACGCCTCCGCCAGCAGCTCGACCCCGGTCGCGAACGCCTCCGCGACCTCCTCGGCCGACCGGCACACCCACACGCCGCGGCCGTCGTAGCCGCCGCGCACCGACTTCAGGACCATCGGCCAGCCGTGCTGCTCCGCGAAGCGCGTGGCCTCTTCGGGCGACGACACCCGCGCCCACGCCGGGCACGGCACGCCGATCGCGGTCAGCCGCTCGCGCATGACGGCCTTGTCCTGGGCGTGCACGAGCGCGTCGGCCCCGGGGTGCACGGAGTGGCCGGCCTCGGTCAGGGCCCGGACGTGCTCGGTGGGCACGTGTTCGTGGTCAAACGTGATCGCGTCGCAGCCCTTGGCGAACTCGCGCAGATCGTCCAGATCGCGGTAATCTCCGACGCGCGTGTCGACGATCACTCGTGCGGCGCTCTCCTCCGGAGAGTTGGCCAGCACCCGCAGCTCGACGCCGAGCGCGATGGCCGGCGGCTGCGACATCCTGGCCAGCTGGCCTGCGCCGACGATGCCGACGACCGGCCCGATGGGGCTGTAGGAACTCACGCCAGGTGAGCTTACCGGGACGGAACGACTTTCCCGGACGCCCCGGGCTGGGCGGCCGTTCCGGGTCGCCTTCGCAGGCACGACCGCCCAGCGTTCCGCTCCGCCCGCTCATGCCGGGTCGCGGGCGATGTGCAACGCAGCGTAATGCCCAACTGTCGTAAATGCCGGGCATAGGACGATATTTCTAAGTGGTAAGTTCACCAGCCTGACGTCGGGCCTACACGGTGGCCGGTACGCTGAGTTGGGTCAGGCTCGTCGAAGGAAGGGACCGAGCAGAGACGTGGACTTCGCCAGACGCCTCTACGAGCGGTTCTCCTCCCTTGTGTACGAACTGGCCAAGTTCGGCAGCATCGGGGCCGTCGCCTTCCTGATCGACACCGGCCTCCTCAACCTCTGCAACGTGGGCCTCGGCTGGGGCCCGCTGACCTCCAAGGTCGTGGCGACGACGATCTCCACGACCTTCGCCTACATCGGCAACCGCTTCTGGACCTTCCGGCACCGCGACCAGAGCGGGCTGCGGCGCGAATACTTCCTGTTCTTCCTGCTCAACGGCATCGCGCTGCTGTTCGGCATGCTGACGATCGGCTTCACCACCTACACGCTCGACCTGCACGACCCGCTCAGCTTCAACATCGCCAACATCGTGGGCGTGGGGCTCGGCACGCTGTTCCGCTACTGGTCGTACAAGAAGTGGGTGTTCCTGGAGGCCACCGAACCCATCCCGATGGAGCTGCCCGAGACCGGGGTCAAGCAGGACCGCTGACCACGCGGGTCCTCGCGCCGTCGTCCTCGGCCGGACGCAGGAAGATGGCGAACGTCGCCGGGCGGCGCCGTACCAGCTCCAATCTGCCGCCGTCGGCCGCGGCCAGCGCGCGGGCGAGCGTCAGCCCGAGACCGGTGCCTCCGCCGCCGCTGACGTTCCGCTCGAAGATCTTGGGGGCGATCTCGTCGGCGATGCCCGGACCCTCGTCCGCGACCTCGATCACCACGTAGTTGTCGCCACTGGTCGAGGTGACGGTGACGTCGCCGCCGCCGTGGCGCAGGGAGTTCTCCAGCAGGGACGCGATCACCTGGCCGAAGCCGCCGGTGGTGGCCATCGCCTTCAGACCGCGGGCGCCTTCGAGCCGCAGGGTACGCCCCGCCTCCCGGAACACCGGCTCCCACTCCCTGATCTGCTGAATGATCACGTCGTCGATGGCGACCGGCTCGGCCTGGGCGTGGCGCTGGCGCCGCGCCGCCGCCAGCAGCTCGTCGATCACGGCGGTCAGCCGCTCCGCCTGCACGATCGCCGCCTCGCCCTCCTCCCGTACGACCTCCGGCTCGTCCGCGGCCGACACGATCTCCTCCAGGCGCATGGTGAGACCGGTCAAGGGGGTTCGGAGCTGGTGGGAGGCGTCGGTGGCGAACTCCCGCTCGCGGGTGAGCAGGTCGGAGATGCGGGTGGCGCTGCGGTCGAGCACTTGGGCCACCCGGTCGAGTTCGGGAATGCCGTAGCGGTGTTTGCTCGGCCGGGCGTCTCCGGAGCCCAGCCGCTCGGCGATCTTCGCCAGGTCCTGCAAGGGCAGCGTCAGCCGCCGGGACTGTACGACGGCCAGGCTCACGGCCACCGCCAGGGCGGCGACGGCCAGGGCCACGATGAGCAGGAGCCGGGCCCGTACGTCCTGTTCAACCTGGTCGCGATCGCGACTTATGCGGACATAGACGCCGGTGTTGGTCTGCGCGTCCTCGGTCATCAGGTGACCGGACGGCGGTGCGGTGCCGACCACGGTCACCCGCAAGGGGGTTCCGCGTTCCCAGATCTGGATGTACCTGCCGGGATACTTCTGCTCCAGTTGCTGGGGGTCGAGCGGCGTCTCCTGGACACGGGCGTACTCGACCTCTCCCACGAGGCGCTTGGCCTCCGCCCCGAGCTCCTGAGCCGCCTCGTCGACGATCAGTCGGCTGACGACGACACCCAGGGGGACCCCCAGCAGCAGAACCGCGATGACCGCGACGACCAGGGTTGAGGAGAGCAGTCGGCGGCGCATCTCCTACTCGCGTTCGAACCGGAAGCCGACTCCCCGGACGGTCGTGATGTAACGCGGTTTCGCGGCGTCGTCGCCGAGTTTGCGGCGTAGCCAGGAGATGTGCATGTCGAGGGTCTTGGTCGAACCCCACCAGTTCGTGTCCCAGACCTCGCGCATGATCTGCTCCCTCGTGACCACCTTTCCGGCGTCGCGGACGAGCACACGCAGCAGGTCGAATTCCTTCGTTGTCAGATGCAGCTCCTTTTCCCCCATCCACGCGCGGCGGGAGTCGGCGTCTATACGCACGCCCTGGACGACCGGAGTCTCGGAGGTGCCGCGCCGGAGCAGCGCCCGTACCCGGGCGAGCAGCTCGGCCAGCCTGAACGGCTTCGTCACGTAGTCGTCCGCGCCGGCGTCGAGGCCGACGACGGTGTCCACCTCGTCGACGCGAGCGGTGAGAATCAGGACCGGAGTGCCGTGGCCTTCGGCCCGGATGCGACGAGCCACCTCCAAACCGTCCATTTCGGGCAGTCCAAGGTCAAGAACGATGAGATCGATGCCGCCCGACAGAGCCCTTTCCAGGGCTTGCGGGCCGTCGGGGCTCACCTCGACCTGATAGCCCTCACGGCGCAGTGCACGCGCGAGCGGCTCGGAGATCGAGGTGTCATCCTCGGCGAGAAGTACGCAGGTCATGAAGCGATCGTAGGACCTTAAGCGATCGTTTCCCGGGCACAGCGCGCGGTTTGACTCGCAGTTGACCTATCCATTGACCTGGGCAAACGCGGCTAAATATCGGTTAGTCGGGATTAAATTACCGCGATTACCGAGAAACGAAAGCAATGGCGCCCCCGGCCGTCTGCCGTCCGGAAGAAATAATGTTGTTAACGTTGTCCCCCGTGACTGATCTGACCCTCTGGTACGACCGGCCGGCCACCGACTGGGAGACGCAGGCGTTACCCATCGGGAACGGCGCGCTCGGGGCGATGGTGTTCGGCGGGACGGACACCGAGCGGCTCCAGTTCAACGAGAAGAGCCTGTGGACGGGCGGCCCGGGATCGCGGGAGGGATACGACTTCGGCGACTGGACCGCTCCCCGGCCGGACGCGCTCGCCGAGGTCCAGGAGGCGCTGGATCGCGACGGGCGGATGGCGCCGGAGGAGGTGGCGGCCGCGCTGGGGCAGCCGAAGTCGGGCTTCGGCGCGTACCAGCCCTTCGGCGACCTCTGGCTGGACCTGGCCGCGCGGCCGGGCTCTCCCGCCGGCTACCGCCGGGAGCTGAGCCTGAGCGAGGCCGTGGCCAGGGTGACGTACACGGCGGACGGGGTGCGGCACTCGCGCGAGTACTTCGCCAGCCACCCCGGGAACGTGATCGCCGGGCGGGTCACGGCCGATCGGGCGGGCCAGGTGTCGTTCACGCTCCGGGTGTCGTCGCCGCACGAGGACGGGCGGGTCAGCGTCTCGGACGGGCGGCTGACGGTCCGCGGGCGGCTCGCGGACAACGGGATGGTGTTCGAGGCCCAGGTGCGGGTGGTCACGGAGGGCGGCAGCCGTACGGATGGGAGCGACCGGATCACGGTCACCGGGGCCGACAGCGCCGTGTTCGTGCTGTCCGCCGGCACCGACTACGCCCCCGCCCATCCGGACTACCGCGGACAGGACCCGCACGCGGCCGTCACCGCCGCCGTGGACCAGGCGGTGGCCCAGGGGTACGAGGCCCTGCGCCGCGCCCACCAGGCCGACCACGGGGAGCTGTTCGACCGCGTACGGCTGGACCTCGGCCGGCGGACGCCGTCGGTCCCGACGGACCGGCTCCGGGCGGCCTACACCGGGGGCGCCTCCGCCGACGATCGCGCGCTCGAAGCCCTCTTCTTCTCCTACGGCCGCTATCTGCTGATCGCCTCTTCGCGGGCCGGATCGCTGCCCGCGAACCTGCAGGGCGTCTGGAACCACTCCACCACCCCGCCCTGGGCCGGCGACTACCACGTCAACATCAACCTGCAGATGAACTACTGGCTCGCCGACCAGACGAACCTGGCCGAGACGGCGCAGCCGTACGTCGACTATGTCGCGGGCCTGGTGAAGCCGGGTGAGATCACGGCGCGGGAGATGTTCGGGGCGCGCGGGTGGCTGGTGCACAACGAGACGAACCCGTTCGGCTTCACCGGCGTGCACGACTGGGCCACGTCGTTCTGGTTCCCGGAGGCCGGGGCCTGGCTCACGCAGCAGCTCTACGACCGCTATCGCTTCAGCGCGGACGCGGGGTATCTCCGCGAGACCGCCTATCCGGTGATGAAGGGGGCGGCCGAGTTCTGGCTGGACACCCTGCGCACCGACCCCCGTGACGGGACGCTGGTCGTCTCGCCCAGTTACTCCCCCGAGCACGGGGACTTCTCGGCCGGGGCGTCGATGTCCCAGCAGATCGTCCGGGACCTGTTCACGAACGTGGCGGAGGCCGCGGACCTCTTGGGCGACACCGAGTTCGGCGAGCGGGTACGCGCCGCGCTGGCGAAGCTGGACCCGGGGCTGCGGATCGGGTCCTGGGGGCAGCTCCAGGAGTGGAAGGCCGACCGGGACGACCCGGAGAACACGCATCGGCACGTGTCCCACCTGTTCGGCCTGCATCCCGGGCGGCAGATCGCCGCGGGCAGCCACGAGGGCGAGGCGGCCAAGGTGTCGCTGACCGCCCGCGGGGACGGCGGCACCGGGTGGAGCAAGGCGTGGAAGATCAACTTCTGGGCTCGGCTGCTCGACGGGGATCACGCGCACCGGATGCTGAGCGAGCAGCTGAGGACGTCCACGCTGGACAATCTGTGGGACACACACCCGCCGTTCCAGATCGACGGAAATTTCGGGGCCTCCGCCGGCATGGCGGAAATGCTGGTGCAGAGCCAGCACGGCGAGATCCACGTACTGCCCGCTCTGCCCTCCGCCTGGCCCACGGGGTCGGTGCGCGGGCTGCGCGCCCGGGGCGACGTGACGGTGGACGTCTCGTGGCAGGACGGCGCCGCCGAGCGGATCACGCTGCACGTGGGGCGCTCGGGCCCGATCACGGTACGGACGGACCTGGCCGGACGCTGCCAAGCGCCCGGCGACGCGCGGCGCTCCGGGGACACGCTGAGCTGGGACGCCCAGGCCGGGACGGCCTACACCATCCTGGGGAGCTAGAGCCGGCTCGTATCCTGGGCGGCATGTCATCGGAGATCAGCATCGGCCGGCTCGCCGAACTCACCGGGCTGAGCGTGCACACGCTGCGCTTCTACGAGCGTGAGGGCCTCCTGCTCAACCCCGTGCGCCGCGGGCCGGGCGGGCGGCGGATCTACAGCGACGCGGACGCGCACTGGCTGACCACGTGCATCATCCTGCGCGCCTCGGGGATGCCGTTGCCCGCCATCCGGGAGTACACCGACCTCGTCAGGAACGGGACCGGGAACGAGGCGGAGCGCCTCACCATCATGCTGGAGCACCGGGAGCGCGTGCTGCGCCAGATGAGCGATCTCAACCGCTGCCTGGACCTCATCACCTACAAGGTCGGCGTGTACGAGGACGTCCTCTCCGAGACCACCGTCGCCGACTGCTCGCCCCAGGGCTGACCCCATAAGGGATCCGATCACAACAAAACGGGAATCGCGCGCGTCTCAGTGATCAATACCTCAACGGAAAGGGTCACTGACGTGGACGCCACCCCCACCAGATTGTTCGCCGTCGCCGCCACCGCCGCCCTGGCGCTGTCCCTGGCCGCCGCTCCCGCCTCGGCGGGGGCCAGCGGGCGGCTGATGAACGGCGCCACCGACCTCTGCCTGGCCGTGGGCAAGAGCGAGGTCAAGGCCGGCAAGAAGGTCATCCAGTGGACCTGCTCCGACAACAAGGACCAGCAGTGGATCTACAAGGGACGCAAGCTCGTCAACGCCAAGACCGGCATGTGCCTGGCGATCGCGCGCGGCTCCCAGGTCAAGGGCAAGTACGCGATCCAGTGGCCGTGCACGGACGGCGGGATCGAGCAGGAGTGGATCTACGACGACATGCAGCGCCTGCGCAACCGGGCCAGCGGCCTGTGCCTGGCGGTCGGCAAGGGCGAGCGCAAGAAGGGTAAGTGGATCATCCAGTGGACGTGCAGGGACACGGGAGAGCAGGCGTGGCTCTGGAGGTAAGGGGAAGGCGCCCCGTCCGGGGACGGGGCGCCTGCGGTGCCACAGAGCCGCTACTGGGCCGCCACTGGGCCGCTCAGTCGTCGGACGAGGGCGGTTCGGCGTAGCGGGCCAGGTAGAGCTGCTCGCCCAGGCTGCGGATGAGGCTGAGCTCCGTCTCCAGATAGTCGATGTGCTCCTCCTCGTCCTCCAGGATCTCCTCGAAAATCCGGGCCGAGGTGACGTCGCCCTTCTCGCGCATGAGCGCGATCGCCGGGCGCAGGCGCTGCACGACCGAGAGCTCGACCTCGAGGTCCGCCCTGAGCTGCTCCTCCACGGTCTGGCCGATGTGCAGGGTGCCCAGGCGTTGATAGTTGGGCAGGCCCTCCAGGAAGAGGATGCGATCGGTCAGACGCTCCGCGTGGCGCATCTCGTCGATCGACTCCGCACGGGTGTGCTCGGCGAGTTTCGTGTAGCCCCAGTTCTCCTGCATCTTGGCGTGCAGGAAATACTGGTTGATGGCGGTGAGCTCGGCGGTCAGCTGCTCGTTGAGCAGCTCGATGATCTGCTTGTCGCCCTGCATGAAACGGGCCCCTCGCTATGCGGTCGTCAGTTCTTCAGACCGTTTCAGGATTGCACAGATCTTCCGTACACATCGGGCACAGTCACCACCGGCACCAGTGGTGTCGCGAATCTGCTTCGCGCTCTTGGCCCCGGAGGCGATGCAGTCGTGCACCTCGTTTTCGGTCACAGCACGACAAATGCACACGTACATCCGGGGACAGGCCTCTCAAGCGAAGTGGGGGCACCTTTAGGTTAGGCACACCTAAGCTACCTCACTTCGGTAAGGCTTGCCTATGTTAGGTCGGCCACATCACGCTATCCACCTCGGGTGATCCATTCCTCCAGGTGGGGCGCCTCCGCGCCGATCGTGGTGGAGTCGCCGTGTCCCGTGTGCACGACGGTCTCCGGCGGCAGGGTCAGCAGCCGCTCCCCGATCGAGTCGATGATCGTGTCGAACGAGCTGTAGGACCGGCCGGTCGCCCCCGGACCGCCCTTGAAGAGCGTGTCGCCGCTGAACAGGGCGCCGAGGTCGGGGGCGTACAGGCAGACCGCGCCGGGCGCGTGGCCGGGGGTGTGGACGACCTCCAGCGCGATGCCGCCGACCTCGATCTTCTCGCCGTCGGCCAGCGGCTCGTACGAGGCCGTGGCCCCGTACTGCTGCTCCCACAGCACCTGGTCGGCGGGGTGCAGCCGGATGGGCGCCCCGGTGCGGTCGGCGAGGGGCTTGGCGGCGTTGATGTGGTCGTTGTGGGCATGCGTGCAGACGATGGCCTTGACCGTGCGCCCGCCCACCCGCTCGGCGATCGTCGCGGCGTCGTGGGCGGCGTCGATGACGACGACCTCGCGGGCGTCGCCGACCAGCCAGACGTTGTTGTCGACGTCCCAGGTGCCGCCGTCCAGCGAGAACGTGCCCGAGGTGATGACCCTGTCGATCATCTAGAACGTCACCACCGAACGCAGCACCTCGCCGCGGTGCATCTTCGCGAACGCCTCCTCGACCTGCCCGATCCCGATCGTCTCCGAGACGAACTTGTCGAGCGGCAGCCGGTTCTGCAGGAACAGGTCGATGAGCATCGGGAAGTCGCGCGAGGGCAGGCAGTCGCCGTACCAGGAGGACTTCAGCGCGCCGCCGCGCCCGAAGACGTCGAGGAACGGCAGCTCCAGCGTCATGTCCGGCGTGGGGACGCCGACCAGCACGACCGTGCCGGCCAGGTCGCGGGCGTAGAAGGCCTGCTTGTACGTCTCGGGGCGGCCCACCGCCTCGATAACCACGTCGGCGCCGAAGCCGCCGGTCAGATCGCGGATCGCCTCGACCGGGTCGCTCTCGCGGGAGTTGACGGTGTGGGTGGCGCCGAAGTCGCGCGCCCAGCCCAGCTTGCGGTCGTCCACGTCAACGGCGATGACCTTCGCGGCCCCGGCCAGCGAGGCGCCCAGGATCGCGGCGTCGCCGACGCCGCCGCAGCCGATGACGGCGACCGAGTCGCCGCGCGCCACGCCGCCGGTGTTGATCGCGGCGCCGATGCCCGCCATGACGCCGCAGCCCAGCAGGCCCGCGACCTGCGCGGGCGCCTCGGCGGAGACCTTGGTGCACTGGCCCGCGGCGACCAGCGTCTTCTCCAGGAACGCGCCGATGCCCAGCGCGGGCGACAGCACCGTGCCATCCTTGAGCGTCATCTTCTGGGTGGCGTTGTGGGTGGCGAAGCAGTACCACGGGCGGCCGCGCAGGCACGCGCGGCACTGGCCGCACACCGCGCGCCAGTTGAGGATCACGAAGTCACCGGGCTCGACCTCGGTGACACCCGGGCCGACCGCCTCGACGACGCCCGCGGCCTCGTGGCCGAGCAGGAACGGGAAGTCGTCGTTGATCCCGCCCTCGCGATAGTGCAGGTCGGTGTGGCAGACCCCGCAGGCCTGCACGTTGACGACCGCCTCGCCGGGACCTGGGTCCGGCACCACGACCGTCTCGAGCGAAACTTCCTGACCCTTGGCCCGGGCGACGACGCCCTGCACTTCGTACGGCATGCCAGCCATCTTGTGTCAGGAGGATGATCTCCGCAAGAGATAGGGCTGGACCACGCCGAGCCCTCTCGCGGGCCGGCGCCTGATCTTGTGCAGAGCGAACCCCTCCAGCCCTTCGGCCAGCGCGGAATCGACCAGGATCGTGCCCGGCCGGGCGATGGCGGTGAGCCGGGCGGCCAGGTTGACGGTGGTGCCGAAGACGTCGCCCATGGTGGGCAGGACCGGCCCGTACGCCAGGCCCACGCGCAGCTCGACGCCCGACTCGACCAGGTCGAGCGCGATCCCCGCGGCCTGGGCCGGACTCGGGGCGGTGAACAGCACCTCGTCGCCCAGCGTCTTGACCAGCCGGGCGCCGTGGGAGGCCACCACGTCGGAGGCCCGCGCCTCGAACCCCTCGACCAGCTCGGCCAGCTCCTTCTCGTCGAGCTCGCGGCTGCGCCTGGTGAACGAGACCAGGTCCGCGAACCCCACCGCCATCGCCACCCGGGTCGGCACCAGCTCGTCGCTGCCGTCGGCGATGGCCAGCAGCCGGGTGCCGGCGGCGGCGAGCTGGGCCCGCCAGACGTGGACCAGCACCTGCTCGAAGTCGGGCATCAGCTCCTGCGCCGCCCCGAGCACCTTGGCCAGGTCGTCCTCCGAGGGCTCCGGCGGCAGCATCGCGCCGATCATGATCTCGGCCTGCCACTGCGCCAGCCTGGCCGTGGTCTGGCCGAGCGCGCGGGCCATGCGGATGACGGTCTGCTCGTCGAGCAGGCCGCCGTCGAGCATCCGGCGCACCCGGCGCAGCGCCGCCACGTCGGCGTCGGTGAACGCCACGGCGCCGTCGGCCCGCTGCGCGAACCCGAGCGCCCGCCAGATGCGCTCGGCCAGCTCCTGCGACACCCCGGCCTTGGCCGTGACCTGCTCTTTCGTGAAGCGGGCCGGCGAGCCGACGAGCAGGCGTTCGATCTCTTCGGCGGTCGGCCGGCTGGGGGGACGGCTCACGCGGTCACTGGCCGTCGACCTCGCCGTCGGAGGCGTCCTCGACGAGCCTGAACAGGTCGGTGCGGACGTCCTGGATCTTGGGGATGTCACGCAGCACGATCTCGCCCCGGTCCCCCGCGGACTCGACGGTCAGCGTGCCGCAGCCGAGCAGGCGCTCGAAGAACGTCTGGTCGGAGCTGACCGTGTTGACCTTGGTGATCGGGATCTCGTCGGTCGACTTGTTGAGCACGCCGGTGCTGATCGTGAAGCGGTGGGTGGTGAGCACGTAGCCGGTGTTGACCCACCGCAGGTAGGGGACAAGCGACCAGATCGTCAGCAGGATGAGGCCGATGACGACGACGGCGATCCTGGCGTAGAACGCGTACTCCCAGCCGCCGGGGATTAAGAACATCGCCGCGCCCGCGGCGACGACGATGAGAACCAGCGCGAGGAAGGGGAGCACGAGTCGCTTCCAATGGGGATGGAAGGACCGGATGCGCCGCTCACCCTGCGTCAGATGATGGTCGGGAAGGGTCATGGCCAAATCGTGCCACCATCGCCGCCGCGGCGGCTACGCTCCCGGCGGATCAGGTCGGTCCGCCGGGCGGACGTGCACCACGTCGCCCGCGCTCAGCGTGTAGCGCTCCCCCTCCGACTCCACCTGCAGGTGCCCGAACTGGTCGATCCCCGTGGCCGTCCCGGTGACCGCCTGCCGGCCCGGCAGCTCCACCCTGACCCGCCGACCGACCGTGGCGCTGGCCGCCAGGTACGCCGGGCGCAGCCCGCACGCCTCGGCGTCGCCCTTCGCGTCGGTCCACTCCCTGTAGTGGCTCTCGACCTCCCTGAGCACGGCCCTGAGCAGCGGGTCGCGGTCGAGGCAGGCCGCCTCCTCGATGCCCAGCGACGTGGCCGTCTCGACGGGCAGCTCCTCCGGCCTGAGCGACACGTTCAGGCCCATGCCGATGACGACGCCGCTCTCCGCCCGCTCGGCCAGGATCCCGGCCAGCTTGCGCTCGCCGATCAGCAGGTCGTTGGGCCACTTCACGCGTACGTCCACCTCGGCCAGGCGGCGCAGGGCGGAGGCGGTGGCGACGCCGTACAGGAGCGTCAGCCAGCCCTGCGCGGTGGCCGGCACGTCCGGTTTGAGGAGGATCGAGAACGTCAGGCCCGAGCGCGGCGGCGCCGTCCAGGTGCGGCCCAGCCGGCCGCGGCCCGCCAGCTGCGACTCCGCCACCAGCACCGTCCCCTCCGGGGCTCCGGCGTGGGCGGCCTCGGCGAGGTCGGCGTTGGTGGAGCCGGTGCTCTCCACGACGGTGATGCCGGTCCACAGGGAGCCGGGGCGGACCAGCGCGCGGTTGAGCGCCGCCTCGGAGAGCGGCGGCCGGTCGAGGTCGGAGTAACGCGAGTCGGGCATCCCTCTATCTTTGCAGCCAGGAGGAAGATGGAGACATGAGCAAGCTCCTGGATCCGCGTAACTGGGCCTCCTGGCGACCGTTCGGCATCGGGCTGCGCAAGCCGAACAACTACCTGGAGCTGTGGAAGGCGTTCAGGTCGGTCAAGGGCAACCGGGGTTACGCGTGGCGGATACTCAACCAGGGCACGTGTGACGGGTGCGCGCTGGGCACCCAAGGCATGAGGGATTGGACGATGGACGAGATCCATCTGTGCAACATCAGGCTGCGGCTGCTGCCGCTGAACACGATGCCCGCCCTGGACATCACACTTTTGCGGGATATTTCTGGACTCGTCGGCAAGAAGAGCGCCGAGCTCCGCGAGCTGGGGCGGCTGCCGTACCCCATGCTGCGCCGCGCGGGCGAGCCGGGCTTCACCCGGATCTCCTGGGACGAGGCGCTGCGCGTGGCCGCTGACGGCCTGCGGGACGCGCGCTTCGGCGCCTACCTGACCAGCCGCGGCGTGCCGAACGAGAACTACTACGCGGCCCAGAAGGCCGTACGCGCGCTCGGCACCAACAGCGTCGACAACGCCGCCAGGATCTGCCACTCGCCGTCCACGGTCGCACTCAAGCAGACCATCGGCGCGGCGGCCACGACCTGCTCGTACACCGACTGGATCGGCTCCGACCTGATCGTCTTCATCGGCTCCAACCCGTCGAACAACCAGCCGGTCGCGATGAAGTACCTCTACCACGCCAAGAAGGCCGGCACCCGGATCGCGATGGTCAACGCCTACCGCGAGCCCGGCATGGACAAGTACTGGGTGCCGTCGAACGCCGAGTCCGCCGTGTTCGGCACGAAGATCACCGACGAGTTCTTCGGCGTGAACGTGGGCGGCGACATCGGCTTCCTCAACGGCGTGCTCAAGCACCTGATCGAGAACGACTGGGTGGACAAGGAGTTCGTCGACCAGCGGACCACGGGCTTCGAGGAGCTGCGCCGGGAGCTCGCGGGGCAGACGTGGGAGGAGTTGGAGGCGCTGTCCGGGGCCTCCCGCGACGACATGCTCCGCCTGGCCACGCTGCTGGGCGAGGCCAGGTCGGCGGTGCTGGTGTGGTCGATGGGCATCACGCAGCACGCCTACGGCGAGGACAACGTCCGCTCGATCGTGAACCTGGCGCTGGCCAGGGGCTTCGTCGGGCGCGACAAGTGCGGGCTGATGCCGATCCGGGGGCACAGCGGCGTGCAGGGCGGGGCCGAGATGGGCGCGTACGCGACCGGCCTGCCCGGCGGGCTGCCGATCACGCCAGAGAATGCCGCGAAATTTACGGAGATGTGGGGGTTCGAGGTCCCGACCACGCCCGGTCTGACCGCGACCGACATGATCGACGCGGCCCACCGCGGCGAGCTCGACGCGCTGGTGTCGAGCGGCGGCAACTTCCTGGAGGTCCTGCCCGACCCGGCCTACTGCCGCGAGGCGCTGTCGCGGCTGCGGCTGCGGGTGCACATCGACATCGTGCTGTCGTCGCAGATGCTGGTGCCGAGTGAGGGCGACGTGCTGCTGCTGCCCGCGCAGACCCGCTACGAGATGGTCGGCGGCGTGACCGAGACCTCCACCGAGCGCCGGATCATCTTCTCTCCCGAGGTCGAGGGGCCGCGCATCGGCGAGGCGTGGCCGGAGTGGAAGATCTTCACGGAGCTGGCCGCCCGCACAAACCCCGAAATTTCGTCAAAAATCGCCTTCAGTGGCACTCCGCAGATCCGGGCCGAGATCGAGCGCGCCGTCCCCTTCTACCGCGGCATCGCGGACCTGCGGAAGTTCGGCGACAACGTCCAGTACGGCGGCCGCCACCTGTTCGCCGACGGCCGCTTCCAGACCCCCGACGGGCTGGGCCGCTTCAGCGTCGTCCGGCCTCCGGCGCTGAAGCGCCCCGACGGCGCGTTCATGGTGGCCACCAGGCGCGGCAAGCAGTTCAACAGCATGGTCCACGAGCGCCGCGACGGCTTCAACGGCGCGATGCGCGAGGCCGTGCTGATGAGCGAGTACGACGCCGACCGCCTGGGCCTGCCCGACGGCGCCCCGGTCGAGCTGCGCTCGGGCGAGCGCACCTACCGCGGCAAGATCCTGCGGGCCCCGCTCATGCCGGGCAACCTGCAGATCCACTGGCCCGAGGGCAACGTCCTGCTGGACGAGTCCCGCCGCTCCCCGGACGCGCGGATCCCCGACTACAACGCCCTCGTCACCGTGCGGCCGCTGTGAGCACGCGTCCGGGGCCCACCACGCGCGTCAGGATCATGGAGCTGTCCGGCTCCACCACCAGGGAGCGGCGCGACTACCTGGCCACCGAGGAGCCGCTGGAGATCCGGCTCACCGCGGCCGACGGCACACGCAAGACCATGGCCATCACCATGCGCACCCCCGGGCACGACTTCGAGCTGGCCGCCGGGTTCCTGCACGGCGAGGGCCTGGCCGGTCCCGGTGACATCGCCGCCATCGCGTACTGCACCGACGAGGACCTCCCACCCGAGGCCCGCTACAACACGGTGACCGTGCGCCTGCGCGGCCCCATCCCCGACCTGCCCGCGCTGGATCGCCACTTCCTCACCTCCAGCGCGTGCGGCGTCTGCGGCTCGGCCAGCCTGGAGGCGCTGCACGACCGCTGCAAGCCGGTCCCCAGGGGCCGGCTCGACCTCACCCCCGAGCTCCTGTACGGGCTGCCGGACGCGTTGCGCGCCGCCCAGGGCGGGTTCGGCAAGACCGGCAGCCTGCACGCGGCCGGGCTGTTCTCGGCCACGGGCACACTGGTGGCGGTGCGGGAGGACGTGGGCCGCCACAACGCGGTGGACAAGCTGGTCGGCTGGGCGGGGCTGAACGAGCGGCTGCCGCTGGCCGAGCACGTGCTCATGGTCAGCGGGCGGACCAGCTACGAGATCATGCAGAAGGCGCTGGCCGCCGGGATCCCGGCGGTGTGCGCGGTCTCGGCGCCGTCGTCGCTCGCGGTGGAGCTGGCCAGGGAGTTCGGCATCACGCTCGTGGGGTTCCTGCGCGGAGAGCGCTGCAACGTCTATGCGGGATCGGAGCGGATTCTAGTGGAATGAATCATTCCGTTCTGCTATTCTGGAACAGAACAAACCGTTCCGCATGTTCCGGGAGCCTTCCATGAGCATCAGCCCCTTCCGCGTCGAGATCTCCCAGGCCGACCTCGACGACCTCCAGGCCCGCCTCGCCCTGACCCGCTTCACCCACGAGATCCCCGGCGTCGACCAGGGCGTCAGCGTCGAGCGGGTCAAGCGCCTGGTCGGCTACTGGCGGGACGGCTTCGACTGGCGCGCGCAGGAGGCCAGGCTCAACGCCCACCCGCAGTTCACCACCGAGATCGACGGCCAGAACATCCACTTCATCCACGTGCGCAACGACAACCCCGACGCCCTGGCGCTGATCCTCACCCACGGCTGGCCCGGCTCGATCGCCGAGTACCTCGACGCCATCGAGCCCCTGTCGCGCCACTTCCACCTGGTCATCCCGTCGGTCCCCGGCTACGGCTTCTCCGGCCCCACCGTCGAGCTGGGCTGGAACAACCAGCGCATCGCCAGGGCGTGGGCCGAGCTGATGGCCCGCCTCGGCTACACCCGCTACGGCGCGGTCGGCAACGACGGCGGCTCGATGATCTCGCCCGAGGTCGGCAGGATCGACCCGGACCACGTCGTGGGCGTGCACGTCACGCAGCTGTTCTCCTTCCCCTCCGGCGACCCGGCCGAGTTCGCCGGGCTGAGCGAGGAGGACCAGGCCGGGCTGGCCGTGCTCGACTGGTTCTGGAAGGAGAAGGGCGCTTTCAACGTGCTGCACTCGCAGCAGCCGCAGACCCTCGCCCACGCCCTCGCCGACTCCCCCGCCGGGCTCCTGGGCTGGCTCGCCCAGCTCTTCGACGAGGACCTGGACGACGACTTCGTGCTCACCAGCGCCGCGATCTACTGGTTCACCGGGACCGCCGGCTCGGCCATCCGGCAGTACTGGGAGAACGCCCGCGCGGAGCAGCCCAAGGAGCCCACCACCGTGCCGACCGCGCTGGCGATGGCCGAGGGCGACTTCACGTCCATCCGCCGCTTCGCCGAGCGCGACCACGCCAACATCGTCTCCTGGAAGACGCTGCCGGCCCCGGCGCACGGCCACTACACCGCGCACACCGCGACGGAGGCCCTCACCTCCGACGTCGCCGCCTTCTTCGAGGGCCTCCGCTAGACCGCCGGATCAGCCGGTGTTCTGCAGGCCGGCGGCGACGCCGTTGACCGACAGGAGCAGGAGCGTGGACAGGCGTTCGCGCTCCTGCTCCGACGGGTTGCCGGTGCGCAGCGCGCGCAGGGCCCGCAGCTGGAGGTGCGAGAGCGCGTCCACGTACGGGTCGCGGAGCTGGACGGCGCGCGAGAGCACCTTCCGGTTCTCCAGCAGCCGCGTGTGGCCGGTGACCCGCAGCACCAGGTCGCGGGTCCGGTCGTACTCCTCCAGCACCTGCTGGGCGAAGTCCTCCCGGCCGCCCAGCGCCAGGTAGCGCTTGGCGATCGAGCGGTCGGTCTTGGCCAGCGACATCTCGGCGTTGTCCAGCATCGCGTTGAACAGCGGCCACTCCGCGTAGGCCGCCCGCAGCTCCTCCAGGGAGCCGACCGAGGCCAGGCCGGTGCCGAGGCCGTACCAGCCGGGCAGGTTGACCCGCGTCTGCGCCCACGCGAACACCCACGGGATCGCCCGCAGGTCGTCGAGCGAGCGCGGCGCGCCGAGCCCGCGGCGCGCCGGGCGCGAGCCCAGGCGCAGCGTGCCGATCTCCTCCAGCGGGCTGACCAGGCCGAACCACTCGGGGAAGCCCGGCGCCTCGGTCAGCGCGCGGTACGCCTGCTCCGACGCCGTGGCCACCTGCTCGGCCAGGCCCCGGAAGCGCTCGGCGGCGGCCGCGGTGCGGGCGCCGACCGTGGGCGAGGAGGCCATCAGCACGGCGTTGGCCACCTGCTCCAGGTGGCGGCGGGCGATCGCGATGTGGCCGTAGCGGGCGAAGATGACCTCACCCTGCTCGGTGACCTTGAACCGGCCGGCGACCGAGCCCGGCGCCTGGGCCAGCACCGCGCGGTTGGCCGGGCCGCCACCACGGCCCAGCGCGCCGCCACGACCGTGGAACATCCGCAGCTTGACGTCGTGCTTGGCCGCCCAGGCCGTCAGCTCCTCCTGCGCCTCGTAGAGCCGGAGCGTGGCGGCCGCGGGGCCGAGCTCCTTGGCCGAGTCGGAGTAGCCCAGCATGATCTCCATGCGCCGCCCGGTGGTCTCCAGGCGCGCCCGCATCGCCGGGATCTCGAGCATCCCGGTCAGCACGTCCGGCGAATTGGCCAGGTCCTGGCCCGACTCGAACAGCGGCACGACGTCGAGCACCGGCGCCCGCTCGCCGAGCGCGTGCCTGGCCAGCTCGTAGACGGCCGCGATGTCGTCGGCCGAGCGGGTGAAGGAGACCACGTAGCGGGAGCAGGCCGTGACCCCGAAGCGCTCCTGGATCCAGGCGATCACCCGGATCGTGGCCAGCACCTCCTCGGTGCGCTCCGACAGCTCGCCGCCGGCCCTGATCTCCTCCAGGGCGGCCGCGTGCACCTGGGAGTGCTGGCGCACCTCCAGCTCGGCCAGGTGGAAGCCGAACGTCTCGACCTGCCAGATGAGGTGCTGCAGCTCCCCGTACGCCTGCCGCGGCGCCGAGGCGGCCAGCGACTCCTGCGCCACGCGCAGGTCGTCCAGCAGCTCGGCCGGCGCGCGGTAGGCCAGGTCGAGGTCACGTCGGTGGGTCGCGGCGATGCGCGCGGCCACGAACAGCAGCCACTGCCGGTGCGGCTCGCGCGGCGAGCGGGTGGCCAGCTCGGAGACCACGTCGGGGTAGGCGTCCACGGCCTCGGCCAGCGCCGACTTGAGCGCGGGCGAGGGGGCGGCGAGCTGGACGGAGGAGGTCAACGTGCGGGCGATGCGCGTGCAGGCGGTCTCCAGGGCCGTCAGCACGTGCTCGGACTGGATCTGGATGGTCTCGCGGGTGACCCTGGCCGTGACGTTGGGGTTGCCGTCGCGGTCGCCGCCGATCCAGCTGCCGTACCGGATGAACGGCCTGGCCTGCGGCGGGCGCGTGCCGGTGCGCTCGTCGAGCGCGGCGTCCAGCGAGCGGTAGACCTGCGGCACCATGCGGAACAGCGTCTCGTCGAAGGCGGCCATCGCGGTGCGCACCTCGTCGAGCGGGTCGAGCTTGGTCGAGCGGAGCTGGGCCGTGCGCCACAGGAGGTCGATCTCCTCCAGCATGCGGCGCTTGTTCTCGGCGCGCTCGCTGGCGCCGCGGCCGGGCGTGTTGTACTCGGTGAGCTGGCCGCTGATGCGCTGGATGGCGGTGACGACCGCGCGCCTGCGTGCCTCGGTGGGGTGGGCGGTCAGCACCGGGTGCAGCTCCAGGCCCTCCAGCAGCTCGGTGACCCGCTCGTGGCCCAGTTCCTGTACGGCCTGGGCCAGCGACTCCCGCTGGACCCTGCCCTCGGCGTCCCGCTCGCGTAGTGTGCGGATCCGGTAATGTTCCTCGGCCAGGTTGGCCAGGTGGAAATAGCAGGTGAACGCGCGGGCGACCGCAACGGCCCGCTCGATCTCCCATTCGGCGACCATGGCGGTGATCTCATCGGCCGAGACCTCGCCCTTACGTGCTGCGATGACTGCCTTGCGCAGCCGTTCGACGTCGGCCAGCAGGTCTTCGCCACCCTGTTCGGCGAGCACCTGGCCGAGCAGTTTGCCGAGCAGCCGCACATCGTGGCGTAGCTCGTCCGGCATCTCGGTAACGGCGGCGCTGCGACGCTCGAGCCCCTGGTCAATCATGCTTCGAAGGGTATCGAGTCGCTCAGGGAAGCCGTAGACCGGTCTCGCCCATTGGACTAGACCATTCAACTACCTTTGGAAACGGCCCCCAGCAGCTCCGGCATCCGGGCGAATCCGATCCTGGCGGCCAGGCGCCTGCCGAGCGTCTCCGCCAGCACCCCGTAGAACGGCGCCACCGCGCACACCCAGAACCAGCCGAACGCCAGCGGCACCACGAACGGCAGCGACAGCAGCGCGATGCCGAGCGTGGCCCCCATGGCGGAGGCGAACGCCTGGCCGCCCTGCCCGGGCGCGGAGCCGCTGAAGGCGTTCATCCGTTCGGGCACGGTGTACGGGACCACCACGCTGGTCACCGACCCGACGCCGAGCCCGACGCCGAGCGCGCCCCACCCGGCCAGCGCCGCCGGGACGATCATGCCGGGATGGCCGGTGAACAGGCCGGTGGCCACCGCGATCACGGTGAGCAGCGGCACGGCGATCAGCGCGTTGGCCAGGTGACGCCCGGCCAGGTCGGTGGCCAGCCCGCGCTCGGAGCCGAACACCACGGCGTTCATCCACAACGAGCGGCCGTCGATGCCGAACGCGTTGCCCGACTGCAGCGCGATCATCAGGGCGCCGACGCAGGTGAGCACGATCGGCACGCCCTCCGCGCCACCCGTGTTCCTGCTCAGCGAGAACGCCAGCACGGCGGTGACCACGACCGCGCTGAACCAGCCGACGCGGAACCTGGGCTCCCGCCGGATGTACTTCAGCTCCTTCGTCACCACGGCCGCCAGCGGCCCGTCCGGCAGGAACCTGTCGACCAGGCCGCTCTCCTTGCGCACGGACGCGGCCTGGGTGGAGACGTCGGGCGTCACCAGGGCCCGGCCCAGCGCCTTGATCCACAACCAGCCCAGCGCCACCACGATCACGGCCACCAGCGCCAGCTCGGCCAGCCCGGCCAGGCCGCCGTCGGCCATCGCGTGCGCCGCCATGCCCGGCGGCGTCCACCTGAGCACGCCCGCCAGCTGGCGCAGCATGGCCTCGGGGTCGCCGAGGCCGCGGTTCATCACGAGGTTGGGCAGCTGCGCGAGCACCACCACCAGCAGCGCGGCCACGGCCAGCACGTCACGGCCCCGCCGGGTGCGCAGCGCGCTGGAGAGCGAGGTGGTGATCAGCCGCGACGTCACCACGCACAGCGCGAACTGCAGCAGCACGGCCGGCACCCCGAGCAGCACGCCGCCGACGCCCGACGCCACCCCCACCAGCGCGCCGGCCGTGACGATCAGCATGGCGAGCGGCCAGACCCCGGTCACGGACGCGGTGAACATGCCGACCGCGAGCTGCCCGGTGCGCAGCGGCAGGAGCGACAGCTTCGCCGGGTCGAGCGTGTCGTCCAGGCCGAACGCCATCAGCGGCACGATCATCCAGCCGATCAGGAAGGACGTGAACGCGATGATCACCAGGTCGGCGGCGATGTCGTGGGGCGCCAGCCGGAGCAGGCTCATCAGGAAGAAGCCGAGCACGGCCAGGCCGGTGGCGATGAGCAGGGTGAAGACGAAGCCGAGCTTGCGCTGGAGGTCTCCGCGCAGGTTTCCGGCCAGCAGCCGGAGCTTGAGCTGCGCGAACAGGGCCACGGTGGTCAACGGGACTCCTCGGGTGTCACCTGGGGTTGGCGCCGAGCCAGGTGAGGCCCTCGCCGTTGTCGCGCGATCCGCCGACCAGCTCCAGGAACACCTGGTTGAGGCTGCGTCCGCCGCGTACGTCCGCCAGCGGGCCCTGCGCCACGATGTGGCCCGCGCTCATCACCGACACCCAGTCGCACAGCCGCTCGACCAGGTCCATCACGTGACTGGAGAAGATCACCGTCGAGCCGGACGCCGTGAAGCGCCGGAGCACGTCGGTGAGCGTGTTGGCGCTGACCGGGTCGACGCCTTCGAACGGCTCGTCCAGGAAGAGCACGGACGGGTTGTGCAGCAGCGCGGCGGCCAGGCCGATCTTCTTGCGCATGCCGGTGGAGTAGTCGATGACGAGCTTGTCGGCGGCGTCGGTCAGGTCCATCACGGCCAGCAGCTCGCCCGCGCGCTGCTCGACGTCGGCCTTGGGGATGCCGCGCAGCCGGCCGTTGTAGAGGAGCAGCTCGCGGCCCGACAGCCGCTCGAACAGCCGCAGCCCTTCCGGCAGCACCCCGATGCGCGTCTTGACCTCCACGGGGTCGCGCCACACGTGGAACCCGTCGACCTCGGCCGTGCCGCCGTCGGGCCGGAGCAGCCCGGTGATCATGCTGAGCGTGGTGGTCTTGCCCGCGCCGTTGGGCCCGACCAGGCCCGCGAAGCTCCCCGACGGCACCACCAGATCGACGCCCGCCACCGCGACCTGCGGCCCGTAGCGCTTGAACAGCCCGTGCGTGCGAACCGCATCCGTCATGGATCCACTCTAGGAGGAAGGACTAGCCTTGCGCGCATGAGCACTGCTGCCGAGGAGTCGCCGGACAGGCCGGACATTCACACCACCGCCGGGAAGATCGCCGACCTGGAGCGGCGGCTCGACGAGGCCGCGCACGCGGGCTCCGCGGAGGCCGTGGACAAGCAGCACGCCAAGGGCAAGATGACCGCCAGGGAGCGGGTGCTCGCGCTGCTGGACGAGGGCTCGTTCGTGGAGTTCGACGAGTTCGCCAGGCATCGGTCGACGATGTTCGGGCTGGAGAAGCGGCGGCCGTACGGCGACGGCGTCATCACCGGGCACGGCACGGTCGACGGCCGGCAGGTGTGCGTGTTCTCGCAGGACGTGACGGTGTTCGGCGGCTCGCTCGGCGAGGTGTACGGCGAGAAGATCGTCAAGGTGCTCGACCTGGCGATCAAGACCGGGTGCCCGATCATCGGCATCAACGAGGGCGGCGGCGCGCGCATCCAGGAAGGCGTGGTCGCGCTCGGCCTCTACGCGGAGATCTTCAAGCGCAACGTGCACGCGTCCGGCGTGATCCCGCAGATCTCGCTCATCATGGGAGCCGCGGCCGGCGGGCACGTCTACTCCCCCGCGCTGACCGACTTCGTGGTGATGGTGGATCAGACGTCCCAGATGTTCATCACCGGGCCCGACGTCATCAAGACGGTGACGGGCGAGGAGGTCACGTTCGAGGAGCTCGGCGGGGCGCACACGCACAACACGAAGTCGGGCGTGGCCCACTACCAGGCCACCGACGAGGACGACGCGCTGGAGTACGTCAAGGCGCTGCTGTCGTACCTGCCGTCGAACAACCTGGACGAGGCCCCCGCCTTCGAGGCCGCCACCGACCTGGAGCCCGATCCGGAGCTCGACGGGCTGATCCCCGACTCGGCCAACCAGCCGTACGACATGCACCGGGTCATCGAGCACGTGCTGGACGACGGGGAGTTCCTGGAGGTCCACGCGCTGTTCGCGCCGAACATCGTGGTCGGGTACGGCCGGGTGGACGGCCAGCCGGTCGGGGTCGTGGCCAACCAGCCCATGCATTTCGCCGGATGTCTGGATATCAACGCATCGGAGAAGGCCGCCCGATTTATTCGAACATGTGATGCCTTTAATATTCCGATACTGACATTTGTGGATGTGCCGGGATTCCTCCCAGGAACCGATCAGGAATGGAACGGAATCATCCGGCGGGGCGCCAAGCTCCTCTACGCCTACGCCGAGGCCACCGTGCCGCTGATCACGGTGATCACGCGCAAGGCGTACGGCGGCGCGTACGACGTCATGGGCTCCAAGCACCTCGGCGCGGACGTCAATCTGGCCTGGCCGACGGCCCAGATCGCGGTCATGGGAGCACAGGGCGCGGTCAACATCCTCTACCGGCGCGAACTCGCCGCCTCCGACGACCCCGAGGCCGAGCGCGCCCGGCTCGTCACCGAGTACGAGGACACGCTGGCCAATCCGTACATCGCGGCCGAGCGCGGCTATGTGGACGCGGTGATCCGGCCCTCCGAGACCCGGGTTCAGGTCGTCAGGGCGCTGCGGGCCCTCAGGAACAAGCGGGCGACGCTCCCGCCGAAGAAGCATGGGAACATCCCGCTATGACGCCAGAGCTGCGAATTGTCCGGGGGGACGCCACGCCCGAGGAGATCGCGGCGTTGGTGGCCGCTCTCGTCGCGCGGCAGAGCTCGCACGCCGAACCCGAGGCGTCTCCGGAGCCGCGTCGGCAAAGGTGGCGAAACCCAGCCAGAGGTATGCGTAAGCCTGTCGTCCCAGGGAAGTCGGCATGGCGGATGAGCGCTCTACCCTAGATAGATCCTGAGAATCGGGTGTCAAGTTCCCCGGGAGTTGGGACTATCTAGAGAAAGTAGGCGTATATAGTCAGCCGATCAACTAACACCGCGGCCTGGAGGACGACATGGCCATCCCAGACCTCATGCCGCATCCTGTGGCAGCCAAGTACGCCGTCCTGGTGGATGTCGGTTATCTGTACGCGGCGGCGGGTGAAGTGCTGCTCGGTGCGAAGGAACGCAAGGAATATCGGGTGGCCGCCGATGAACTCATCCAGAGTCTACAGAAACATGCAGAGGAACGTACTTCCGGCGAACTTCTGCGGATCTATTGGTATGACGCCGCCCGTGACCGAGTGCCCACCGTCGACCAGCGGGTCATCGCCCAGCTCCCGTGGGTCAAGGTGCGGCTTGGCAACCTGAACGCCCGTGGCCAGCAGAAGGGCGTGGACGCGCAGATCAGGAGCGATCTGGAGGCGCTGGCCCGACATCATGCGGTCACCGACACCATCCTGCTGGCAGGCGATGAGGACATGGTTCCGGCGGTCGAGGCGGCGCAGGCGTACGGAGTGCGGATCCACCTGTGGGGCGTCGAGCCGCCGTACGGCACCAACCAGGCCGAGCGCCTGGTGTGGGAGTCCGACACCGTGGAAGTGATCTCCGCTGATTTCCTGAGGCCCTTTTTCAGCCGTGCTCCCCAGCCCGTACCGGTCACTCCGCCGGCCGCGGCCCCGTCGCCCGCCCAGGTCTTCGCCGGGCGCACGCCGGTCAAGCCGCACGCCAAGCCGGGCCAGGTGGCCAAGCTCGGGCCGAGCCGCCCGCGCGTGGAGGACGTGGGCGAGCACGTGGCACAGAAGTGGATCCTCACCCGTGGCCGCGACAACATCCGCGACCTGCTGCCGGGGCCCATCCTGCCGACCGTGATCGACACCGAGCTGCTGATCGAGGCGGAGAAGGAGCTCGGCCACTCGCTGCGGCCCTACCCGGAGGCCCGGGTGTGGCTGCGTGACGGGTTCTGGGCGCGGGTCTACCGGGAGTTCGACCTGGGAGTGGGCGTCTCGTCGAAGTAGCCGTGCGCCGGGTGTCCGATTTCCGCAGGTCACCCGGCTCGGCCTGCTGACCTGCCGTTCGACGCTCACGTCCGATTTCCGCCAGTCAGCGCCCTCGGGGAGCGCCTAGTGTCGGAGGCATGTCACCACTCCAGCTCGACTTCGACTCCTGCTACCGGGCCGTCTCAGCCAGGGACGCCCGGTTCGACGGGCGGTTCTACACGGCGGTGACGACGACGCGCATCTACTGCCGTCCGATCTGTCCGGCGCGTACGCCGTCCTCCAGGAACGTGCGCTTCTACCGGCACGCGGCCTCGGCCGAGGCCGCGGGGTTCCGGCCGTGCAAGCGGTGCCGTCCGGAGCTCTCTCCCGGCGACCCGGGCTGGGACGTGCGCGGCGACCTGGTCGGCCGGGCGCTGCGGCTGATCGACGACGGCGCGGCGGACGAGCGGGGCGTGGGCGGGCTGGCCCAGCGGCTGCACATCACCGAGCGGCACCTGCACCGGCTGTTCGTGGCCGAGCTGGGCGTCGGGCCGCTGGCGGTGGCGCGGACCAAGCGGCTGCTGCTGGCCAAGCAGTTGCTGACGGAGACGGGGCTGCCGGTCACGGAGGTGGCGTTCGCGGCGGGGTTCGGGAGCGTGCGGCAGTTCAACGCGACGATGCGGGAGACGTACGGCTTCACGCCCAGCGAGCTGCGGGCCACGGCGGGCCCGCGGGTCTGCGACGCGACGCTGCGGCTGCGGCTGCACCGGCGCGAGCCGTACGACGTGGAGGGGGTCTTCGCGTTCCTGGCGGCCCGCGCCATTCCGGGGCTGGAGGTGGCGGACCGGACATCGTATGAGCGAGCCGTACCAGGTGGGACGATCACGCTCACACCACGACAGGACCACATAGCCCTGGACGTCGTGATGGACGACACGCGGCAGCTCGCCCGCGTCGTGGCGCGCTGCCGCCGCCTCCTCGACCTCGACGCCGACCCCTCCGCCATCTCGGAGATCCTGGAGCAGACCTCGCTCGGGCCCCTGGTGACGGCCCGTCCGGGGCTGCGGGTGCCGGGCACGTTCGACGGCTTCGAGCTGGCCGTACGCGCGGTGGTGGGCCAGCAGATCTCGGTGGCCGGCGCCCGCACCCTCCTCGGCCGCATCGTCGCCAAGGCCCCCGGCCCCCTCTTCCCCACCCCCGCCGAACTCCTGGAGACGGACCTGACCGGCGTGGGCCTGACCAACCGCCGGATCGACACGCTCAGGCACCTGGCCGGCCACCTGGTGGAGGGCCGCCTGGACCTCGACGGCGGCCAGGACCCCGCCGAGGCGGTGTCGGACCTGCTCGAAGTCCCGGGCATCGGCCCGTGGACGGCCAGCTACATCGCGCTCCGGGCGCTGCGCGACCCGGACGCGTGGCCCACGGGCGACCTCGTGCTCAAGAAGCGCATGGCCTGCCTGGGCATCCCCGACGACCACATCGAGCGGTGGCGGCCCTGGCGGGCCTACGCCGCCCTGCACCTTTGGAGCTCATCATGATCGCTGCCCAGCTCATCCCGGCCCCGGTGGGGCCGCTGTCCCTGCTGTCCCGCGAGGGGGTCGTGGTGGCGGCCGGCTTCACCGCCGACCCGACGGAGATGTTCGTGCGCCTCACGCCCGAGCTGCAGTCGGAGGGCCTCGAGGTCGTGGACGACCTCGGGGCCGCCTCCGAGGCGGTCCGGGCGTACCTGGCCGGGGATCTGGACGCTTTGGACGCCGTCCAGGTCTCCCAGCCGGGTACGGCCACCCGCAAGCGGCTCCACGCCACGTTGCGCGAGGTCAAGGCGGGGACCACGGTCTCGTACGCGGAGCTGGCCGAGCGGGCCGGCATGCCCAGGACGGCCGCCCGGGCGGCCGGCTCGGCCTGCGCGCAGAACCTCATCGCGCCGTTCGTCCCCTGCCACCGGGTGCTGCCCAGCGGCGGAGGCTATGGCGGCTACTACTACGGCGTACCGGTCAAGGAGTGGCTGATCGCCCACGAGTCCCGCGCCGTCTAGGTGGCGGGCACCAGGCGGCGGGCCTGGAGGCCCGCCGCCCCCGCCACGGCCAGCCCCGCCAGGCCCAGCAGGGCCGCGGTCCAGGCCGGGGCGGTGTAGCCGAAGCCGGCGTCGATGGTGAGGCCGGCCGCGAAGGAGCCGATCGCGTTGCCCAGGTTGAAGGCCCCGATGTTGGCCGCCGAGGCCAGCGTGGGAGCGCCGGCGGCGGCGTCCAGGACGCGGGTCTGCAGGGGCGGGACCGTGGCGAAGGCGGCCACGCCGAACAGCGTGATGGTGATCACGAAGGCCACCTGGCTGCCCGACACCAGGGCCACCGCCACGGCCAGCAGGGTGAGCAGGGCGACCGAGCCGTAGATGCTGGGCATGACCGCGCGGTCGGCGAGCTTGCCGCCGATCAGGTTGCCCGCCACGAGGCCGACCCCGAACAGGGCCATGACCACGGGCACGGCGCCGGGCGAGAAGCCGCCCACGCCGGTCATGATGGGCGCGATGAACGTGATGACGGCGAAGACCGGGGCGAAGCCGAAGACGGTCATCCCGAGGGCCAGCCAGACGCCGGCCTTGCGGAACGTCGCCAACTCCCGCACGACGCTCCCGGTCGGACGCGGCTGCCGGGGGACGAGGGCGACGACGCCGGCGAGACCGGCCACGCCGATCGCCACCACGACCCAGAACGTGGCCCGCCAGCCGAACGCCTGACCGATCCAGGTGCCCAGGGGCACGCCCAGGACGTTGGCGAGCGTGAGGCCGGTGAACATCATGGCGATGGCGCTGGCCCGCTTCTTCGGCGCCACCAGGTCGGCGGCCACCACGGAGCCGACCCCGAAGTACGCGCCGTGCGCGAAGGCCGACAGGAAACGGCCGATCATCAGCACCGCGTACGAGGGCGCCAGCGCCGACAGCAGGTTCCCGGCGATGAACAGCACCATCAGCGACAACAGCATGGTCTTGCGCGACAGGCGCCCGCCGAGCATGGTCAGCGGCGGCCCGCCGACCGCCACACCCAGCGCGTAGCCGGACACGAGCAGGCCGGCGGCCGGGATGGTCACGTGGAAGTCGGCCGCCACCTCGGGCAGCAGCCCGTTGATGATGAACTCCGTGGTCCCGATGCCGAAGGCGCTGATCGCGAGGGCGAACAGGGCAAGAGGCATAGACTACTCCTCAGACGACGTTAGTAAGCGTGGACATTATTTGCACACGCCGACTAACTGAACATACAAGGATGTCGAGGAGGCTGTCACATGCCCCTAGCCGATGACGCCGTGGAGGCGCGCGCCCAGGGCTGGCGCACCCTCGCGGCGCTGCACGCGAAAATCGAGGACAGGCTGGAGAAATCACTCCAGAAGGAGCACTCGCTCAGTGTGAGCGAATACACAGTGCTGGACGTGCTGGCCCGCCAGGACGGCTGGCACATGCGGATGCAGCAGCTCGCCAGGGCCGTCGTGCTCAGCCAGAGCGCCACGACCAGGCTGGTGACGCGCCTGGAGAACCGCGGCCTGCTCAAGCGTTACCTGTGCGAGGACGACAGGCGCGGGATCTACTCGGAGGTCACGCAGGCCGGGTTCGAGCTGCTGGAGCGGGCCCGTCCCACGCACGACGGCGTACTGAAGGAAGTGCTCGACGAGGCGGCTGAGCTGCCCGAGCTCGCCCCGCTGGTGGCGGTGGTCCGGGCCTGAGCGGCCCCTCAGCGGCCCCTCAGCGGCCCGGCCCGCCGCTCACGGCTTGACGTTGCTCTGGATCTCGCCGACCGGCACGTCCCGGCTGGCTCCGACCTGTACGGGCGCGAACTGGAACGGCACCACGTTGTCGGCCACCTGGACCGGCCAGACGGTGGTGACGGTCAGCGTGTACTTCTCGCGCGGCTGGTCGATCGCCGAGCGCAGGTAACGCACGCCGCAGGTGAACTGGGCGCCCTTCGTGTACGGCTTCCCGGACGGCCCGCAGCCCTCCTCGTGTACCTCGGCCCGGTCCTTGGTCGTGCCCGGGTCGATCTTGATGTCCTGCAGCGTCGCCACCAGGGTCACGCTCATGACGCCGGGGATCGAGGCCGTGACCGTGCGGCGCGGCTGGCCGACGTTCTCCAGCCAGACGTAGGTCGGGAGGTTGACGAAGCTCTTGGCGTCGGGGTTCAGCTTGACCGTCGGCTCCGGGACGGTCAGCGCGGCCCTGGCGATCTGCGCCAGCTGCTCGATCGTGATCCCGGACGGCGGCGTGGTGTTCGGGGGCATGAAGATGAACTGTTCGAGGCCGCCCCAGCAGGCGGCGCCGTTCGGGTCGGCCTTGTTGTACGCGGGCACCCACCACCGGCCCGGCTTGCCGAGCTTGTCCTTGAACTGCTGGACGAAGGCCCGGAAGCTGTCCTCGTCGATGCCCGCCCGCCTGGCCGGGCCCGCGCCTTCGGTGTGCAGCCGGAACATCTCCTCGGCGTCCAGGCTGGGCTCGTACCAGCAGGGCCGCGGGATGCGGTAGCCGTCGCCCGAGCCGCCCTTGCCGTCACCGGTGATCTTGATGGTGCTGGCCTCCAGGCTCAGGCTCGTCGTCCGCCCGCGCTGGTCCCCGCTGACGTCCACATCGCCGGGTCCCGGGGTCGGACCGAGCGTCAGCGGCACCGCGAGCAGTACCGCGAGCAAAGGTTTCATCGGGTGCATCTCTCTGTGGAGGTGATGTAGGACCTGATGCGCCACACCCCGTCGTCACCGCGATGGACGACCACGCTCTGGCCGTAGGGGGTGCGCAGCCAATCGGGTTGGGGCGCGACGGCCTTCCCGGTGCGCGAGGAGATCATCCGTACGCTTGACTCGTCCACGCATGCGTTGATCTGAGCGCCTTTGCCCATGCGGGCGCTGACCCGCAGGTTGTAGAGCCGGCCCGTCCCGCGCATCGACTGCTCCTCGTCGATGAACTCGTTCACCCACTCCGTCGCCTGCTCCTCGGCCTGGATCTCCAGATTGCGCCGGTAGCCGCGGGTCCCTTCGACGACCGCCTGGCGGGTGCCCACGTACTGGTCGACGATGACCTTCAACAGCGGGTCGGGGTCGGCCGGCCACTCCACCCGCACGCGCAGGCCGTCGCCGATGGCGATGCTCTGGGGGCCGGCGGGCAGCGTCTCCTCCGGCTGCGCGGCTTTCCCGGAGGGTTTCGCCGGGGTGGGCTCCGCCGCGGGCGTGTACGGGCGCTCGGCCTGCCCGCAGCCCGCCAGGACGATCACCAGCAGCAGCACGACTCGTCTCATGCCGACGACTCCCTCACCACATGGATGCGCCACGTGGGCAGCAGTTCCTCGATCAGTGCCTCGGTCTCCGGGGCCATCCCGCCGCCGTACGGGTGCGAGGCCGCCCTACGGGTCAGCCCCTCGACGACGGCGCGCAGCCGTACGGTGTCCTCGGTGGCGTGCGTGGCCCGCAGCAGGTCGCGCCAGAGGCCCTCGTCGTCCACCGCCAGCAGCAGGGCCGCGCGTACGGCGGCCACCGCGGCGTCCGGCTGCCCGTGCGCGAGCCGCAGCTCGCAGAGCTGGTGCGCCGCGTCGGCCACCTCGGCGGCCACGTCGTACTCCAGGTCCTCGGCCGCCAGCCAGGCGTACCTGCCCGGCTGGCGGCCGCTCAGCAGCGGGCCCCTGACCAGGCCGAGCGCCTTCTCCAGCAGGACGGCCCGGGCCGTGGGGTCGCCGTGCGAGCGGCGTACGAGCTCGCGGAACAGCGCCCAGTCCGTACGCACCTCGGGCCCCAGGCTGATCCGGCCGGCCTCGTCGGTGTGCAGGTGCTCCCGCCCGAGCCATTCGGCGACCCTGGCGATCGTGGCGTCCCTGACCATGTCCTGCACGCCGCGCGGCCAGAGCACCCCGCCCAGCACCGAGGGGTGCACGCCGCCGGGATGCGTGGCCAGGTAGACCAGCAGCTCCGCGGCCAGCGCCAGCCGGCCCTCCTCCAGGGGCCGCAGGCCGATGACCTCGATGGGGCCGAGCATCCTGATCTCGACGGCGGGCGGGTGCAGCCCCGCCAGCGGCTCGGCCTCGGAGACGGCCTCGCCGTCGACCTGGGAGGCCGTGCGGAACAGGTCGATCAATGCCTGGTAGTGGCGGCGGGGCAGCAGCTGGGCCTGCACGTCGAAGCCCAGCTCGGCCATCCTGGCCCGGCCGTCGTCGCCGATCTCCAGCGTCCAGGTGGCGTGCGGGACCTCGCCCGCCAGCACGTAACCGGCGGTGTCCCGGCGGGCCAGCAGCGCCAGGCGCCGGGCCTCCTCGTGCGTGGGCGCGACCGCGGACAGCAGGTAGTGGGCGTCGCGCGGGCTGCCGGTGATGCGCCCAGTCAGCACCTCCCTGCGCGGCGCGGCGATCGCCTCCAGCTCGGGCAGCACCTCGGCCAGGCCGCCGACGGCCCTGATGCGGTCGGGCGCGATGGCGGTCAGCTCCTCGCCGAAGCCGACGAGCGTGATGCGCATGCGGTCGGACCAGCGGTTGGTGGCCAGCTCGACGGCGAGGGCGGCCAGCGCGGCCGTGGTCTGCGGGCCGCGCACGTTGATCAGGCCCTGCGCGGCTTCCAGGTCGATGAGCACGCGGCCGCTGGCGTCCGTGCCGATGGAGACCAGCCCGGGGTACGGCGCCCCGCTCGCCTGTTCCTCCAGCAGGCGCCCTTCGTGCGCGGGCAGCCGCCATACCTGGCCGCCGTCCTGGGCCATCCACGGGGCGGGCGCGTCGCCGTCCGGCGGGTGGATCCACAGGTCGAGCGTGCGGGCCGACAGGTGCGCCCCGTACACGGTGGGCGGCGTGCGGTTCTGGGCGGCCAGCTCGGCGCCGAGCAGCCGCAGGCCGATGTCGAGGATGCGGGCGCCCGGCGCGTCGCCGCCCAGCCTCAGCGCGACCTCGGCCTGGGCGGCGTCGTCGCGCGGGCGGGCGATCCGGCGGCCGAACACCCTGCGCCAGAGCTGCTCGCGGCGTCGCCTGGCCAGCACGACCAGCAGGCCCGCGGCGGCCAGCGAGGCCGTGGCGAGGTAGTCGGTCAGGTCGGTCGTCTGGCTCTGCCGGATGGTGGCCTGCGGCCGGTCGGGCTGCTGCTGCTGTTGATCCGGCTGGCGGTGCTTGGCCTCGACCTTCTTCTCGGCCTGGCCGGTCTTCGAGTCGGCGTGCCGGTCCGCGTGCTGGCCCACCGACGCCCTGCCGGGGTGCTCGCGCAGGGTCTGCTCGCGGGGCTGGTCGACGGGGACGACGTGGGCGTGCCTGGCGTCGTCCGGCATGTCGAGCACCCAGCCGGGCCTGATCAGGTCGGCCATGCGCAGGCGGGAGCCGTCTGGCTGCTCCTTCGCCTGATTAAGCCGGTAAATTTCGGGATATCGGCGGCCGTCGCCGAGGCACTTCTCAGCGATCTCCCACAGGCTCTCGTGGTGCCGGCCGTGCGGCGGCTGCACCACGTACACCTTCTTGGTCTTGTGCGTGTCGAGGGTCGTCTTCTCGACGATCGGCGCGGAGTACGCGACCGCCGTCACGGGCGTGGCGGCCGGCGTGGGCGCCAGCTTGGCCAGCGGCACGACCATCGCACCCGCCGTGAACAGCAGCAGCACCGCGCCGACGAGCTTGTTGGCCAGCGCCTGCGTGCCTCCGGAGAGCGGCACGCGGGCCGGCATGCCGACCCTGCGCACGCCCGCGTACACCTCGACCAGCACGCACACGAACAGCTGGAACCAGGCCAGCCACACCAGCAGCACCAGCACGGCCACGACGGTGCTCGGGCCGACGCGGCTGGTGAGCAGGTCGAGGTCGAGCAGCTCGGGCGCGATCGGCGGCCCCACGAACGTGAGCAGCGCGTACGGCACCCCGCCCACGAGCGCGACCAGCACGATCAGCGATCCGATGCCGGCGAGCACGTCTCCGGTGCTGCGCCTGGCCTTGACGCGCACGGGCGTGTGACGTCCGTGTGGGCGCGCGGGCTCTCGCGTCGGCATCGTCTCTCCCTTCCGCCGTCCAGGGTCGTGCTCGTACGCTCACCGATCCATCGACCGGTGAGTTTCGGTCTATCTCGCTTCGGGTGCGGCGACGGCCCGGCCGGTCATCTCGGTGCCGGGAAAGCCGATCGCGCTCAGGAAGAACGCCTTCCAGGGCACCGACACGGTGACCGTCACCTGCGCCTGCCCCTGGCCGACGGTGCACTCGCCGCGGGTCACGCCCTCGCCGCCCTGCGCGGCGACGATCTCGTCGGCCCTGGCGCACACCTGGTCCTCGCCGAGCAGCCGGGTCTGGCCGGTGGAGCGCAGGTGGTCGACGTCGATCTCGTCGGCGCCGGCCCGCGCGGCCTGCTCGGCCACGTCGGCCGCGCGCAGCCGGGCGTTGATCGCCGCGCCGCCGTCCACGAGAAGCCCGGCCAGCAGGAACACGACGACGGAGAACAGCACGGTGAACACCGACATCGACCCCCGCTCCCTCATTCGACCCTCCTGAACTGCTCGATCGGCACCACCGCCGTGCCGGTCATCCGCTTGACGCCGCCGAACCCCAGGAAGCCGAGGTCCAGCTCGCAGCTCACCTCGGCCTGGACCTGGCCGCCCTGCTCCCACGCGGAGCCGTCCAACGACACGGACGGGGACCCGCAGGGCCCGGTCAGCGTGCTGTCGGCGATGGCCTTGGCCGCGGCCTCGGCGTCGTCGAGCGTGCGCTGCACCGACGCGGCCCGGGCCGCGTCCCTGGCCGCCCCGTTGACCCGCCCCTGCGACTCCACCAGCACCCCCGCTCCCGCCAGGAACATGAGGAACAGCAGGAAGAGCGGGGCCAGCATCACGGTCTCCACGGCCATGGAGCCGCGCTCCGCCCGCCTCACGAGCAGTCCCCGCCGCCGTTGTCCGGGCGGAAGCACTCGACCGGCCCGCCCGCGGTGGCGGTGATCGTGAACGTCAGCTCGGGCAGCAGCGGGATGACCTGTACGGCGCTGCCGGTCACGGTGACGAAGCGCTCGTCCGGTTCCTTCTCGGACGTCGTGGCCTTGGCGCTCTGGAGCAGCTTCGGGCCGACGGCCTTGATGATGTCGGTGGCCTTGGCGGTGGCCTGGCCCGGCCAGTCGCCGGAGTCGAACGGCGCTGCCCTGGCCACGCGCGCACCCTCCTGGGCGGCGGCCTCCGCGACCTGGCGGGCATGGAACCAGAGCGCCACCTGCACGATGAGCAGCGCGACCGCCAGGATGATCGGCATGAGGATGGCCAGCTCGATCACCGTCGCGCCCCGCTCGCCTCTCCTACGGATTACCACCGGTGTCACCGCCACCGCCGAAGGTGCCTTGGAGATCGTTCTGCCTTCCTTCGACCAGCGACTTGATCAAGGTGGCCAACCCGAGCGCGACACCGGCGATGATGGCGGTGATGATCACCCACTCGACGGCGGAGGCCCCGCGGGTGGGGGCGGTGCGGGCGCGCTGGATGCGGACACCCAGGTACGCGGTGAGGTAAACGATCCAGGGATGGTTCATCAGGACCCCAACATCTTCATAGCGGCGGGAAAACTGAGAAAGATCACGAAACCGGCGCAGAGCAGCAGCTGGGCCACGAGCATCGACTGCGACCGCTCGCCGGCCCTGCCCTCGATCTCCGCCAGCTCGCGGCGGCGCAACGTCGCGGCCCTCGCCGTCAGCGACGCGCGTACTTTGGCGCCGTCGTCGGCCACCAGGCCGAGCGCGGCGGACAGGTCGCGCAGCTCGTCGATGTTGATCTCCTCGCCGAGCTGGCCGAGCGCCTGCCATGGGGTGATGCCGACGATCCTGGCGCCGCTGAGCGCGTCGCGGATGCGGCCCATCGCCCAGTTGGGCTGCTCGCCGCTGACCGAGACGGCCATCATGAGGGCCTCGGGGACGCCGCGGCCGCCGGCCAGGTTCATGGAGACGAGGTCGAGGAACGCGCCGACCACATGGCGGAAGTCACGCCGCCTGGCCGCCGCGTCCTTGCGTATCTGGAGGTCGGGCAGGAAGAAGAACAGCAGCGCGACGAGCACGGCGGCCCAGAACGGGATGGCGAGCGAGGTGCCCCACTCCATGAGCACCAGCCAGCCGAGCAGCAGTGGGAAGGCCAGCAGGCCGCTGGCCGCCAGCAACACCTTGCCGGCCAGGAACGCCTCGAACGAGCGGCCGAGCAGCGCCAGGTCCGCCTTGATCGACCTGACCTCCCAGCCGCGGGCCGCGTACAGGCGGGCCAGGCGGGCGCCCAGGCCGCGGCGGAACGCGCTGACCTCCTCCTCGGGCAGCAGGAGCTGGATGCTCGGAGCGCCCGCGTCCTCGCGCACGGCGTCGAGCGCGAGCAGCCGCGCCACCAGCCCCGGGCGGGCCGGGAAGAGCGCCCGCAGCAGCACGAACAGGCCGAGCCCTAATACGGCCCCGCCCAGCGCACCCTCAACCATCGCCGCCGCCTCCTCCCATGAGCAGCCGGGTCGGCTTGTCGAACCTGGCCAGCCGCCGCATCCAGGCGAACCCCGCTCCGAACAGCCCCGCGACCACCACGAGCACGGCCTGGCCCAGCAGGCCCTCGTACTCGGCCACGTAGGAGGGGTTGAACAGGATGAGGAGCCCGGCGAAGACGAGCGCGGTGATCACCACGATCTGGACGCTGCGCCTGGTCGAGCGGCGTTCGGCCTCGACGCGGCGGCGCATGTCGAGCTCTTCGCGGGCCGAGACGGCCAGCGCGCCCAGCACGTCGCGCAGGCCGGGGCCGCGCAGCCGGGAGTTGAGGATGAGCGCGGCCACCACGAGGTCGGCCGACGGGTCGTCGAGCTCGTCGGCGAACAGCGCCAGCGCCTCCGGCAGCGCCATCCTCGTGTGCAGCCGGTCGATCATGGCGCGCAGGTGGGGCCTGAGCATGGGCGCGGCGGCCCTGATGGACGACGGGATGGCCTGTTCGAGCCCGGCCGCGCCGGCGATCGTGTCACGCAGGGACTCGGTCCAGGCGGCGAGCCCTTCGAGCCGGCGCATGGCGGCGCGCTCCTCGGCGGCCCCGCCCGACAGGCCGCGCCAGGCGAACACGAGCAGCACCGTGCCCACCGCCATGACCGGCCAGCCGGTGATGATCAGGACGAGTCCGGCCGCGACCGCGGCTATCGCGGTGCGGGTGGTCAGCATCTTGAGCAGGTGGCGCTTGGGCTGGGGCGGGCGGGGGCGCATGCCGTACAGGGAGACGAAGAACAGGAACAGGCCGCCGCCTATGATCGCTCCGGCCAGCAGTGCGAACGGGTCGAAGATCACCTCGTCACCACCCCCCTGGCAGGTAGCCGTGGGCGGCGAGCTCGTCCAGGCAGGAGACCGGCGCGTGCGGGACGGCGGTGCCGTCGGGGCCCGGCACGAACACCTCGCTCGACAGGACGCGGCCGTCGCAGCCGTTGACCTCGCGGATGCTGGAGACGTAGCGGCGCAGGGTGCCGCCGACGTGGTAGTCGTTGCGCTTCGTGATGAAGACGACGAAGTCGATGGCGCCCGCGATGAGCATGTGGGTCGCGTCGATGGGCAGGCGTTCGCTGGCCTGCAGGGCGTAGGTGGAGATGCGGTTGAAGACCTCCATGCTGGAGTTGGCGTGGATGGTCGACAGGGAGCCGTCGTTGCCCTGGGTCATCGCGTTGAGCATGGTGACGATCTCGTCGCCGAGGACCTCGCCGACGATGACGCGGCTGGGGTTCATCCTCAACGAGCGTCTGACCAGCTCGGCCATGGAGATCTCGCCCTGGCCCTCGGAGTTGGGCAGGCGCTGCTCGAAGGCGACGACGTTGGGGTGGAGCTCGGGGAACTGGTCGAGGCCCAGCTCCAGGGCTCGTTCGACGGTGATGAGGCGCTCGGTGGGCTGGATCTCGTTGGCCAGGGCCCGCAGCAGGGTGGTCTTGCCGGCGTTGGTGGATCCGGCGATCATGATGTTCTTGCGGGCGGCGACGGCGGCCGTCAAGAACCTCGATATGTCCCGACTTATCGTGCCGTTGCCTGCCAAGTCGGATAGGAAGACCTTGCCGAGGCGGGCGCGGCGGATCGAGACCGCCGGCCTGACGGTGACGTCCATGACGGCACTCAGCCTGGAGCCGTCGGGGAGGCGCAGGTCGAGCTGCGGGTTGGCGGTGTCGAAGGGCCTGCTCGACAGGCCCGAGTACGCCGCCAGGATCTGGATGAGCTCGATCAGCTCGTCGTCGGACTCGGCGACCGGGTCGTGCATGAGCTCCTGACCGTCGGCGTAGCTGACGAACACCCTGTCGCAGCCGTTGATGTCGATGTTCTCGACCTGGGGGTCGTCGAGCAGCGGCTGCAGCCTGCCCACGCCGAACAGCGCGGCGTGGATGCCGGCCGCGAGCGCCTCTTCCTCCTCGACTGTGGGCGGCGTGCGGCCGAGGCCGATCTCATTGCGGGCGTGCTCCTCCAGGACCTGGGAGATCAGCGCCCGGGCGAACTGGCGCTCGTCCTCCCCCGTCATCGGGGGCAGGCCGTTGGCCTGGTCGAGCCGGCGCTGGTGGGCCAGGCGGTCGCCGACCTCCTGGCGGAAGCGCTTGACCAGCGAGTGATCGATCATCGGTGGCTCACCAGCCTTCCCGCCAGGTCTCTCGCGGTGCGGATGAGCAGGGACCGGTCGAGCCGTCCGCCCCACTGGCCGCGCAGCAGCTCGGCGCCCTTGGGGTCGTGCGCGAGGCCGTACACGTACTGGACGGCCGGGCCGACGATCCTGCGTACGTCGTCGATGGAGGCACGGTAGTTTCGCGGGTCGGCGATCACGGCGACGCCGTGCGCCTTGGTGATCTGGAGGCGTTCGCGCAGGTGGGCGACGTGGTCGAGGGTGGCCCTGGTGAGCAGCACGACCTGCTCGGCCTCGGCGAGCAGGTCGCCGAGCTGCGCGTGCGCGCCGAGGCGGCCGCAGTCGGCGATCACGTCGGCGTTCGGGATGCCGGCGAGCGCCCTGCCCAGCGGGCCCCACAGCCAGGTGAGCCCGGCGGCCTGCTCGCCGTGCGTGAGCCCGACCAGCACGTCGAGACCGCCGACGATCTTCTGCGTGTGCTGGTGGATCTGGGCGGGCTCGAGCCCGCGCCGCGCCGTGGCGCCGAGGGTGAGCAGTCCCTTGCCGGGGTTCAGCACGCCGCCGTCGGCGGCCGGGAGCCGGTAGGCGAGGTCACCGCCCGCCGGGTCGCATTCGGCCAGCAGCACGGGGCGCGGCCACACCGCCGCCAGGGCGGTCGCCGCGGTCGTCACACCCGGCGCGCCCTTGTCGGCGGCCAGTACGATCAGCGCCACGTCAGCGTGCCCCCGGTAGCTCGGCCACCGCGATCTCACCGCTGGAGGCGAACGCCACTATTTCCGGCGACGCTGATGAATCCACTATTACCGTGATCTGGCCGGAATTCGCCGTCCTGGACTTGTCGCCCACCGAGAACACGAGAGCGCTTTCCGCCAGCACCCGCGTTTGTCCCTGCGCCGAACGGCTGGGCACATATATCACCTGGACCCGGTCACCCGCTTCCACTCCGGCGGGCATTTGCCCTGGCTTGAGGGCCAATCCGACGGTGGCCTTTCCCGGGCCCAGCTCGCTGCTCTGCCCGACTCCCATGCGGCTCGTGAACAGCGTGCCGGGGAGGACCGTGACGGTCGCGAAGCTGTTTTCCACCTTGCCCCGCTCCGACCAGCTCACGTAGTCGATGCCGCTGTCGGCCGCGATCTGGACCTCTTCCAGCATCTGCTCGGTGAACTTCTGGCCCGCGCCGACCTGCTGCGTCACCCGGATCGCGGAGACGCGATCGCCGCTGCGCAGCACGAGCAGGGTCGTGGCCAGCGCGCCGCCCAGAATCAGCAGAACGGCAAGGGCTGCGAGGGCCGGCTTGCGTTCGCGAGGGGGCACGGGGAGCTTGCGCGAGGCCGGGCCGGACAACCCCGCCGCCGCGTTGGCGGCAGGCTTTTCACTGGTCCTCATGGGTGGGGGGCTCCCAATTGAATCGTGGAATTGCCGCCATTATGTGGGGCGGGGAGGGGGCATGGGGGCGGAATGCGAGGACCCATGCTTGTTTCGCAGGTGACGGGACGCCAATGCCGAATAATCGATGCCGGTTCTTTCTACCGAGTTGACGAACGACCATTTCTCCGGCTAGCCACCACCCCAATAACACCCACCACACCATTCACTCCCATTACCCCACCCACCCCAAGCCCCTATCCCACCCGGCCCGACGACCACCAATCGCCCAACCACGCCCACGGCCGGACGCAACGCCCCGCGACCTAACCAAACGGACACCAATCCCATACACCGCGCCACCCACACCCACCGCCCCGACCAAGCCGCCCACCCCCGCCAAAGAGCGGAGACCGGTTATCCACAGGCATCGGGAGCCCCAACCCGCGCTCATCCCCAGCACCAGCCAGCCATGCCATTGCCGTCAACCAACCCGCCTACCCTCGCCTCGGGCGCTACCTTTGGGCGCCCGAGGTCCGAGCGAGGAGACGGCATCATGCGGATCATGCTCACCGTGCTCGGCGGGCAGGGCGACCGTGACGTCGTGATCGACGGCGACGACGGCGCCACAGTGGCGAGGGTGAGCGAGGCGCTCAACGATCACGGGCCGCTGGCGAAGGTCGTCCGCCTGCCCAAAGCACGAGCCCCCTACGGCATGTCGACCCCCGAGGACACCGGCGCCCACGTGCCGCACCCCCGCCGACCGGAGCGCACCGCGACGCAGGCGGTCACGGCGCAGCCGAGCGCCGCAGGGGCGGCGCCGGCCCTGTGGCGTGACGGCCGCCCGCTCGACCCCCGCGCCCGGGCCGCCGCCGTGCTGCGCGACGGCGACAAGATCACGCTGGACCCCGCGCTCGCCCGCGAAACCCTCATCGAGGAGCCGGGCGGGGTGGCCGAGGTGCGCGTGGTGGGCGGCCCGGCGGCCGGCGCCGTACACCGGCTGGGCCTGGGCGTGCACGTCATCGGCTCCGACCCGATGTGCGCCATGACCACCGCCGACCCCGTCCTCGCCCCGGAAGCGGTGACCGTACGCGTGACGCCGGACGCGATCACCATCGAGCGCGCCGGGCGGCCGCCCGGCGAGGCGCCCAGGCTCAAGCTCAAGGGCAGGTGGGCCGAGGAGGTCGCCGAGCTCACGGCCCGGGTCGCGGAGCGGGAGGCGGCCGAGCTGGCCGCCGACTACGGGGAGGTGCCCGAGCTCGACGGCCGTCCGCTCACGGAGCGGACCGAATGGCCCGACCAGGCCGTGCTCACGTGTGGCTCGTCGGTGTTCGTGCTGACGTCGATCGAGCCCAAAGACGCGCATCTGGCGCCCAGGAGCGAGGGAGGCGTGTCCTACAACCGCCCGCCCAGGCTCCGGCGCTCCGAGCCCGAGCGCACGTTCGTCAAACCCAAGGAGCCCTCCAGGAACGAAGGCCTGCGCCTGCAGTTGCTCGCCGCCCTCCTGCCCGCCGTGCTCGGCGTGACGCTCGCGTTCGCCCTGAAGCAGCCGTACTACCTGCTCGTCGCCCTCATGACCCCGGTCATCATGATCGGCCAGTGGTGGAGCGACCGCCGCCATGGCAAGAAGCAGCACAAAAAGGCGCTCAAGGAGTACAACGAGCAGCTCCAGGCGTACGACGAGGCCGTCGAGCGGGCGAGGGTGGCGGACGAGGCCGCCCGCAGGTCGGACGCGCCCGACCCGGCGCAGGTGCTGCTCACCGCCACGGGGCCGCGCAGGCGGCTGTGGGAGCGCCGGATCCACGACGCCGACTCGCTCAGGCTCAGGGTCGGGCTCGCCGACCTGCCCGCCAACCTGGAGCTGTCGGAGGAGCAGGGCGGGCCCATCGATCCGCCGATGTGCCACTCCGTTCCGGTGGCGCTGCCCATGCGCAGGCTGGGCGTGGCGGGCGTCACGGGCCCGCGCGCCGCGGCGACCAGCCTCGCGAGCTGGCTGATCGCCCAGGCCGCGACCCTGCACAGCCCCCGCGACCTGGCCATCGTGATCGTGTCCGCGCACGCCGACGGCGAGCACCGCTGGGGCTGGATGCGCTGGCTCCCGCACTGCACCCCCCGCGCGGGCGAGGAGTGCGTGGCGCTGATCGGCACCGACCCCGAGTCGGCCGCCCGCCGCGTCTCCGAGCTCGCCGCCCTCATCGACGAACGCCAGAACACCGCGATCCCCGAGCTGGGCAAGATCCCCACCGGCTGGGACGACCTCGGAGGCCCGGAGAAGCCCACCTTCTCCTCGTACGACGTGCGCCCGTACGACGTCCTGGTGATCCTCGACGGCGCCCAGGTGCTGCGCGGCCTGCCCAACATGCCGCAGGTGCTGCGCCAGGGCCCGCGTTCAGGGGTGTTCACGCTCGCCATCGACGACGACCAGCGGCTGCTGCCCGAGGAGTGCCAGACCGTGGCCGCGTGCGGCACGGACGGTCTCGTACGCCTGCGCGGCGGCGGCCTCGACGTCATCGGCCCGATCCTGGGCGACCTCGTCTCCCCCACCTGGTCCGACCGGCTGGCCAGGGCCCTGTCCCCGATTCGCGACGTGAGCAGGGACGACCCGTCGGGCAATCTCCCCGGCGCCGTCCGCCTGCTCGACCTGATGAGCATGCCTCGCCCGTCCGGACAGGAGCTGGCCGGGCGATGGCGTGCCCAGGGCTCCACGAGCGCGCTGATCGGCATCGGCCCCGAGGGCCCGTTCTCGGTCGACCTCAGGCTCGACGGCCCCCACGGCCTGATCGCCGGCACCACGGGCGCGGGCAAGTCGGAGCTGCTGCAGACGCTGATCTGCTCGCTGGCGGTGGCCAACCGGCCCGACCAGCTCACGTTCGTGCTGATCGACTACAAGGGCGGCGCCGCCTTCAAGGAGTGTGTACGCCTGCCGCACACGGTCGGCATGGTCAGCGACCTCGACGGCCACCTGACCCAGCGGGCCCTCGACTCGCTGGCGGCCGAGATCCGCCGGAGAGAGCGCCTGCTGGCGGCGGCCGGGGCCAAGGACATCGAGGACTACACGGGCACGGGCATGCCGCGCCTGGTGCTGATCATCGACGAGTTCGCCGCTCTGGTGGCCGAGCTGCCCGACTTCGTCACGGGCCTGGTCGACATCGCCCGCCGTGGCCGTTCGCTGGGCATCCACCTCATCCTGGCCACGCAGCGCCCTGCGGGCGTGGTCACGGCCGACATCCAGGCGAACACGTCGTTGCGCATCGCCCTGCGCGTGACCGAGCCCGCGGAGTCCTCCGACGTCATCGACCTCCCGGACGCCGCCCACATCTCCAAGTCGACGCCCGGCCGCTGCTATGTCCGTTCCGGTGTGGGGGCCGCGACCGCCGTACAGACGGCCAGGGTAGGAGGCCGCAGCCCCGCGCCAGGTTCGACGGGCCCGCTCGCCGGGCCGGGCGCCGCCATCAGGGTGCTCGACGTGAGCTGGCGCTCGCTGGGCAAACCCCTGCCGCCCCCTCCGGAGCCGGAGGAGGACTCGACGGTCACCGACCTGACCCTGGTCGCCGACGCCCTGATCGAGGCCACGCACCTGACCGCGGTCCCCGTCCAGCCCAGTCCCTGGCTCGATCCCCTCCCCACCCACTTCGTCCTGGACCTCCCAGCCCTCACCACGCCACCGTCGGCGACCGCATCCTCACTTTCCGGCGACGCCGACTCCCCCGCATCACAGGCGACACCTCCCAACCCGATAAAGAGCGCTTCCAGGCACATCCCAGGGATCGCCGCCCATGACCACGTCCAGGTCTCCGTGAAGGGCTCGGCCCAACCTTCCCTCGGCTTCCCCGGACACCCCGCGCCCCTTCATCCAGCGGGCCCAGGCCATCTCCATCCATCGACCCACCGCCCCTCCGGAGGCCCTCTACCGGCCGGCGCGCAACCTGACCGCTTCCAGTCCCACCCGGAGCCCCACGGCGCGGGATCCCCATCGGGTGCGTTCGTCGAGGTCCCACCACTGCCTTACGGCCTGACCGACCGTCCGTGGGCGCAGGACCGGTGCCCTCTCGCGCTGGACCTGGCCCACGGAGGCCACCTGCTCATCGCGGGGGCCGCCCGCTCCGGCCGATCGACGGCGCTACGCACGATCGCGGGCTCCATCGCGGCCCACTCCTCCCCGGAAGACGTCCACGTCCACGCGGTCGACTGCGGCTCCGGGGCGCTCCTGCCCCTGGTCACGATGCCCCACTGCGGCGCCGTCGTGACCCGCGACCAGATCGACCGGGTCGAACGCCTGCTCACCCGCCTGCGTGCCGAGGTCGGCCGCCGCCAGCAGCTCCTGGCCGAGGCCGGGCACGCCTCCCTGGCCGAATACCGCCAAGCCGGCCACCGCCTGCCCTGGCTGGTGTTCATGCTCGATCGCTGGGAGGGCTTCGTCGCCGCCTTCGAGAGCTACGACTACGGCCGCCTGATCGAGTCGCTGCTCCAGCTCATGCGCGAAGGCCCGGCGGTCGGGTTCAGGGCCGTGGTCACCAGCGACCGGTCAGGCCTGCTCGGCCAGGTCTCGACCGTCTTCGACGACCGATTGCTCCTGCGCCTCTCGGACTCCTCCGACTACGGCCTGGCGGGCTTCCCCCTCAAGGGCCTGCCCTCGGCGATGCCGCCTGGCCGCGCGCTCTCGATGGGCGAGCACGGCATCGTGGAGCACCACATCGCGCTGCTCTCCTCCGACCCGTCGGGCCCGGCCCAGGTCGCCGCGTTCCAATCCCTGGCCCGCACGTCGACGACGGATTCGGCGAGCCCTCGACGGAGCCCCGGTCCCGCTCACGGGCGATCCGCCGGTGCCGGGCAGGGCGGCTGGCAGTGGAACGGCGAGCCCCCCTTGCGGGTGGACGCCCTCCCCATGCGCGTCACGGCATCCCAAGCGCTCGCCCTGGACGCCACGTTCACGCCCCCGTCCCCGCTGTGGGCACTGATCGGTGCCGGCGGCGACTCCCTGGCGCCGCTCGGGCTCGACCTGCTGGCCCACGGGCCCGGCGCCGTGATCGCCGGCCCGTCCCGCTCCGGCCGCTCGTCCGTCCTGCTGACCGCCGCCCATTCACTCATCGCCCGGGGCACGCCCGTCATCGCCGTCGCCCCCAGACGCAGCCCGTTAAGGGAGCTGAACGGCGCGCTGGCCGTGCTGGACGGCAACGCCGCCAACCTGCCGGAGCTGGTCGCGGAGCTGCAGCAGTACGTGGTGCTCGTGGACGACGCCGAGTTGATCAACGCGGACGGCCCCTTGGGGATGGCGCTGGAAGAGGTGCACCGGTCGGGCCGGGACGGCGATCATGGGTTGCTGATCGCCGGCACGACCGGGGATCTGGCCGTCGCCTACCGCGGGTTCGTCGCCGAGACGCGCAAGGCCCGTACCGGGGTGCTGCTGGCCGTCCAGAGCCAGGCCGACGGCGACATCTTCTCGATCCGACTCCCCCGGGGAACGGTCGGCGGCCCTCCTGGCCGAGGCTTCCTGGTGAGAACGGGCAACATCACCCCCATCCAAGCGGCACTCCCCGACGACGCCTGACGTACGAGACCGAGCAGCCAGCCCCTCAGGATCACCGGCTACGAGACCGACCTCCGCGCCCGGCGGGACCTGCCCGTCACAGACATCCGCCCCGGAAGCACCCAGTCGTAGTGCCCGGCGTGATGGTGGTGCTCCGTGAGAGGGCTCCTTGCGATGTTGGGGGTGCGCCCGGTTCCTCAGCAGACGGCGCTGCCGGGGGTACCCGGACCCTCGCCAGGTGGGGCCGTGGGTTGTGTAAGGGCGTGTGTTAGGTCTCGTCGGCGCGTGCGGTTGCGCGGGCCGTGGAGGATGCGCCAGGGCTCGTCGACGTGGAGGGCTGTGTTGGGCGTGGGGGTCAGGGTTCGTCGGCGTGGAGGGCTGTGTTGGTGTGGGGGTCAGGGTTCGTCGGCGGGGAGGGTGAAGAAGCGGACGTAGACGGGGCGGGCGTCCGGAGGGGCGTCCTCCGGCCGGTGGCTGTATTTGAGGAGCAGCGCGATGTACGCGTTGTAGAACTCGCTCAGCTCCTCCTTCGTCATACGGGCCAGGCCCCTTGAGCCCCTTGCCCAGTCGGGGTCGGCGCGGTAGGCGGCCGGGAAGCGTTCCATGAGGGCGCGGTCCTCCTCGAACCCGACCCTCAGGAACTCGCCCAGGACTGCCCGGTCCTCCGGGGCCAGTTGGTCGGGGTTGGGAAAGCGCATGTCCCTGGGGATCTCAGCGCGGCGCCACCAGCGTTCGCGGCCGGACGAGCGTTCGGGGATCTCCTCGATGAAGCCGTACTTCTCCAGCTGGCGCAGGTGGTAGCTCGTGGTGCCGGTCTTGGCGCCGAGCAGCTCACCCAACGTGGTGGAGGTGGCGGGGCCGTGGATGTTGAGGTGGGTCAGCATGCGGCGGCGCATGGGATGGGCCAGGGCCTTGAGCTTGTCCGGGTCGTCGAGGATGAACGGCTCGTGGTCGTTCTTCGTCTCGTCCTCCTTCATGAGGAGGAGGGTAGTCCTCCCGAACGATATCTGCAGACTTCTCTTTGCCGAGGTTTCTCTGCAGAGTATGTTCGGCGATATGCAAAAGCTTCTTGCGGTCGTCGCCGCCGCGCTTCTGGCGGCCGGACCCTCTGGTGGTTCTTCACTGCTCGGCACTTCCGTGGGGCCCGCTGCGTCCAGCCCTCCTTCGGAACACTTAGCGGTCGGGCTCTCGGCCGAACACGTCGGCGGACAGGGCGTCCAGGAGCGGGGACTCGGGGCCGGGCAGCTCGGAGGTGGAGTCGGGGCGCGCTCCGGAGCCGGGCCCGATGGAGGGCTGGACGTGCCCGACGACCTGGCGGCCGCCGAGGTGAGCTTCCGAGGGAGTGGCGGGCTGGTGCTGCACGGCAGCGTGATCAGTCCGGTGCGGGCGCGGAGCGGGCGAGCCGGGGTTGTGCTGGTGCACGGGGCGGGGACCGGGACGAAACGGAACAAGCTGCTGGGCGAGGCCGTGGCGTTCGCCCGCCAAGGGCTGTCGGTGCTGATCTACGACAAGCGTTCCGAGGGGTATTCGCTGTTCGAGAGGTCGTACTCGCAACTGGCCGACGACGCCCTGGGGGCCGTGCAGACGCTGCGGCGGCAACCGGGGGTCGATCCGGCGAAGGTCGGGATCTGGGGCCTCAGCGAGGGTGGATGGGTGGCGCCGCTGGCGGCGTCGCGGTCCAAGGACATCTCGTTCGTGATCGTGGTGGGCGCCAACGCGCTGCAGCCACTACGGCAGCAGACCTGGGCGGTGGCGGCAGGGTTGCGGAAGGCGGGGGTGCACGGGTCGTTCGTCGATCGGGCCGAGCCCACGTTGTACCGGGTGATCACGGACGCCGGGATGTTTCCCGAGCCCTACTACGATCCGGAACCGGTCATCGCGAGCCTGCGGCAGCCCGTGCTCGGGATCTGGGGCGTACACGACCTGCTGACGCCACCCCGGGAGACGCCGCCCATCTTCGCCAAGGCCTTGGAGAAGGGGGGAAACCGGCAGTACACGTTCCGGTTCTTCGCGGATGCCGATCATGCCGCTCATCGGACACCTGATGGTGGGGTCACGCGGCTGCCCGAGCTCGCTCCTGGTTATGCGGAGCTGGTCGGCAGTTGGGTGGGAGAGGCGACCTCGGGGCGGGCGCCCCTGGCGCAGGTGACGGGGCCCGCGCCGGTCCAGGCGGACGACACCGTGGCGGTGCCGCCTGCCGAGTGGTGGGAGTCGGCGGGCATTCAGGGCGCGGCGCTGGTGTTGTTCCTGGTCGCGTTCGGGGGGTATCCGGTGGTGGCCCTGGTACGCCGGATCCGGCGGCGCGGCGGGGGGTCGTCTGCCGACAGGGCGGGGCAGGGTGAGGCGGCGCCCGTCAAGGGGGCATGGCTGGTGAGTGCCGGTGGGCTCGCGGTGGTCGTGGGTGCGTTCCTCTACCTGTTCTATTCGATCATGACTGGGGGGAAGCTGGCCTCGCCGGGGCCTCTGGTGGCGGAGCGGCCTCTCATCTGGCTCGCGCTCCAGGCTCTCGCGATCGCGACCGTCGTGGGCACTGTCTTGACCTTCGTACGGCGGCCGCGGTCCGCTCCGGTCGGCGAGAGGGTGCGGGTCGGGCTGCTGATGGCGGGCGGCGTCGTGTTCGTTCCGTGGGCGCTGTACTGGGGGTTACTCCTTCCGTAACCGGCAGGGCGATGTGGCGAGGAAGCCGCGAGGCGGGCGGTGGTCGCTGGGCGCTGGGGTCAGCAGCGGGCGGCCCGAAGCCCTGGACGGTGGTCGAGGGGCTGGGGTGGATTGGCGGGGGTGGGAGCTGCGAGGTGGGCGGTGGTCGTAGGGCGCTGGGGGCGGCAGTGGGCCGGATGAGGGTGGGGCGGGAGCCCGTGGCGGGTGGTGGTCGGGAGGGATGGGATGGGTTGGTGGGGTGGGAGTTGGGGGTGGGTGAGTGAAGGGGGAGAGTGGGTGGGAATTGGGGGGATTGGGGCGTGTGGGGTTTGAGGCGTTTATGCTGATGCGCGGATTCTGACGCGGGGAGGCGCTGTGCAGACCAAGAAGGACCTCTATCAGGCACACCGCTTGATGCAGCAGAGGCTTGGCATGGCGCTCCTGCAGGCCGAGCCCGACATCCCCGAGTCCCCCATGCGCCGGCAGAACGTCGCCACGTTCGGCGGGATCCTGATCGGGGTCCTGGTGATGGCGGTGTTCGGGATCTGGGGGCTGGTGCGGCCCGGGAACGCGACCAAGCTGACCGACCCGGGGCAGTTGCTGGTCGAGGAGGAGAGCGGGGCCAAGTTCATCTACAGCCAGCAGCAGCGCCGGCTGCTGCCGGTGGCGAACTACGTGTCGGCCAGGCTCGTGCTGGACGCCGGGGAGATCACGACCCGGAGCGTGAGCGCCGCCTCGCTGGCCGGGTATGCCCGGGGGCCGCTCATCGGGATCTCCGGGGCGCCCGACTCGCTGCCCGACCGGAAGAAGCTGGTCAAGGCGCCGTGGTCGGTGTGCGTGGTGGAGGGGCCCGACAGCACGGGCGGGCGCAAGCCGTACACGACCCTTGTCGGGGGGACCGACCTCGGCGGGAGGCCCGTGGGCGGGGACGCGATGGTGGTCTCCGACGGGCAGCAGAACTGGGTGATCTGGGGCAATCGCCGCATGCGCGTCAACGAGCACGGCGTGCGGGCGCTCAACGCGCAGCCCAGGAAGGTGCCGGCGGCATGGCTGAACGCGCTGCCCGTCGGCCACGACTTCAGGGGCCCGAACGTGGCGAACCTCGGCAAGAAGGTACGGGCCAACGGGAAGGTCACGGCGGCGGTGGGGCAGGTGTTCGTGGTCCCGGCCATGCCGGGTACGGCCGCACGGTGGTACGTGCTGCTCAACGACGGCCTGGCGCCCATCTCCCCCGTCCAGGCCAGGCTGCTGCTGGAGGACCCGAACATCAAGAAGGCGTACGGCAACCGGGTGGCGCGGGAGATCCAGATCGACGCGGCCTCGGCCAACGCCTCGCCCTCGCGCCAGAACGTCATGGACCCCACCCTGCCGACGACCATGCCCAAAGCGATCAACGTGTCCGGGACGACGCCGCTCTGCTCGGTTTATCCGAACACGGCGGCCGGCTCGGTCGTGGCCAAGGTGACGGTCGGCAGCAGGGTCACGATTCCGACGCCGTCGAGCTCAGGCGTACAGGACCGCTTCGACCAGGTGCTGCTTCCGCCGGGCAGCGCCGTGGTGGCCGGGGTGCTGCCCGGCGAGGGCCAGCTCGGCGCGGTGGCGGGCACGCTGGCGCTGATCAGTGACCAGGGGGTGCGCTATCCGGTCCCGTCGGCTGACGTGCTGGCGAAGCTCGGGTACGACGCCGCGGACATCGCGCCTGTGCCGACGAGCATCATGCACGCGATCCCGCAGGGACCGGCGCTGGACCCCGCCGCGGCCATGGTGCCCCTGACCGTCGGCAGCCGGTGAGGGCCCCGCCCGTCGGGGCCCCTGACGTCACCAGCCGATCTCCGGCAGCAGCGACGGTTGCTTGAGAGCGCCGGTGTCGAGCTTGCTCTCCGGGTCGTCGCTGATGTCCGCGTCCGCGGCGTTCCACATGGCCTTGGCATCCAGCAGCTTCGGCTTCTCGAGCGACACGGGCCGCATGCCGGGCAGCTCGTGCGCGAGCTGGTTGTAGATGACGCTTCCGCCCGCCAGGATGAGCGTGCCCTTCACGACGAGCTTGAGGTGGTTCTCGAGGATCTTCGCCATGACGTTGTGCAATCTCGTCACCCAGTTGATCGCCACCGCCTCGGCCGACGGCCCGGCCGGCGTGAGCCGGAGTGGGGCCACGTACATCGCCAAGCTCACCAGACAAGCACTGACGAGCGCGCAGAAGCCCTCAAGGACACGGAAGGCGAGCGCCGAGCACCGAAGGGTGTTCCCGCAGTCGACCCTGTTCCGGTCGAGCGTGTCCAGGTGCCCGTCCAGCTCTTCGACCTTCTTCAGGAACGAGTTGTAACCTCGTCCCAGCCACTCCTCGGATTCGCCGATGTCCTTGCTCAGCCGCTTCAGCTCGCTGCGCAGGTAGGCCAGGTCGCTGACGCCCTTCTTGTGCACGGCCGGCCCGGACTGCGCCGTCGAGCCCTTTTCCGGCCCCATGCCGACCGGGGTCTCGTTGAGCCATTGGTCGGCGGCCCGGTACTGCGCAGCCGGGTCCGAGACCAGCAGCCCCATCAACCCGGCGATGGGGTAGGCGTACGGTAGGACTGTCGCCGCCGCCAGCACACCCCCCAGGGAAGCGGTGAAGGTCGCGTAATCGCCGTAACCTACAGCCATCGCTCTGCTACTCCTCCCTGCCGAGCACCGCCGGCGTGATGTCCTCGTCCGTCTCCCAGACCGCCTCGTCCTCGCCGAGGTGGGGACCGCGCTCGCGGTCCTTCTCCTCCTGGCCGGCTCCGCCCCCCATCCCGGGCGTCATGGGGTAGAGCGGTGTCCCGCTGTTCAGTGCGCGGGCGATGCTCCCCGGCGCTCCCGTGCCCGTACCTGGCGAGCCGCCGCCGGCGGTGTATCCCACCCCGCTGTCCGGCACGCCGACCGACGTGCGCGGCACGGAGGCGCGCGGGTCGTAGCCGGGGGTGCTGGGGACCTGCGGTGTGGTCGAGGTCGGCAGGCTGGGGTTGAGACCTTCCAGGTTGGTCTTGGGCGTCTGGTTGAGGTCGCTCAGGTCGGGGGTCTTGACATCCGGCTGCTTGATGTCGGACTGGTCAAGATTGGGCTGGTCGATCTTGGGCTGGTCGATGTTCGGTTGATCGATGTTGGGCTGGTCGATGTCCGGCTGCTTGATGTCGGACCCCGGGATGTCCGGCTTCGGGATGTCCGGCTTCGGGATGTCCGGCTTCGGGATGTCCGGCTGCTTCAGGTCATCTGCCGAAGGCTTGTCGATCTTCAGGTCGTCGGGGTTGACGCCGCTCTTGGGCAGCTTGCCCAGCCCACCCGGACCTCCTGGCAGTTTGCCGCCGCCCTTTTTCTCGGGCTTGCTGGCCTCTTCGGCCTGCTGGGTGTTGTCGGCCGCGGCGGCGAGCGCCTTCTTCCACGACTCGAGCACCTCCCTGGCCTCTTTCAGCGCGTCGGCCGCGGAGTCGCGCACCGAGCGATGGGCGACGTTGAGACCGCCGCCGATCGCGCCGAACGCCCCCTCATGCACATCGATGGCCCGGGTCCTGGCGCTCATGTCCGTGAGGTCCTGGCCGTAGCCGGCCACGTTCGTCCCCAGCGTGCGGACGCTGGAGTGCTTCATCTTGAAGTTGGGGTCGATGGACGTCGGGTCGAGGGAGCTCGAGCCGCCGCCTAGACCGAGATTGGCGAACGGGTTGCTGGACGAGGATGAGTTGGACACGTGCCCCCCTTGTCACGATCGGCCCATACGTTACGTCAGCCGCACAGGTGCCGCATAGGCAGATACGGCCAGTTACCACTCACCAGAAGCAAGGGCCCAAACAACCACATTCTGTCAATACACCCACGATCCGCCCCGATGATATGGAAAATTAACGTGATCACATGCGACGCTAGTGGCGGATGGTCACTAATGTGACCAAACAGGCCGACTTGGGTAGTCGGCCCGAGTCAGCCAACCAGCAAGGGAGGGAGACCCTGTGGGGGCAGAACCGCAGACTCAAGTAAGTGAAGCCGATCTCAAGGCCGCGATCACTCTCATCGAGGACGCCGCCGAGCGCCTGCGCGGCATCCAGCTGAACCTCGACCAGGCCGGCATCAGCCTCAAGCACCACTGGGTCGGCCAGTCGGAGGCCGCGTTCGACGCCGTCCACAAGAAGTGGCACGAGCGGATGGACGTCATCCTCGGCAGCCTGCGCCGCCTGGCGGAGAACATCGGGACGAGCAACACGAACTACGCCTCGTTCAACCAGGAGCGGACCGAGGCGATCAACCAGATCTCCAACCTGATCAACGCCGCGCCGCTGTCGCGTTGACCAGCGCTGCATCGGTGACGAGGACCAACTAGCCGCACGGGAGGCCGCGATGCCCGCGGAAGACATTTTCGATATCACAAAGGTCAACTACGCCGGCCTCGGCGAGGGTGAGGACGCCTTCGCCAGGGCGTTCAACGACATGGTCACCACCCTGGACGGCCTGGAGCGGGACCTGCTCGCCAAGAGCGCGATCTGGCAGGGCCAGACCAAGACCGTCTTCGACGAGGTCAGGCAGCTCTGGGAGCGCGAGGCCAACGACATGTCGCAGTTCGTCGACCTGATGAAGAAGAACATCAACATCACGAACCTGAACATGCAGCAGGTCGAGAAGATCAACTCCCAGATCTTCGACGGTAGGTAAGGCGTAGCGCGGGGGCCGACACCAGAGGGGGAACATGGGCAGCGACAACGGCGGGGTAGAGCTCAGCCGGAGAGCGATCAAGGCGGCCAAGGCGGACCTGGAAGAGGCCCTCGCCATGCTGGACCCCGGTAAACAGGGTGGCAAGGCGGGCGGCGGCGGCACTGGGAAGGCCATCTTCACGGAGTCCGGCCCGGCCATGCAGCTGAGCAACGACCCTTACGCCCTCGGCGGGCTCTGGCCGGCGGCCACGGGTTTCCAGCGGAGCACCAACAAGGGCATCAGCGCCGTCACCATGACCTACACGAACATCACCGAACAGGTGAAGAACGTCATCGACCTGCTCGAGCAGGCGCTGAAGAATTACGACACCGTCGAGGCGGACAGCGAGGGCAGGTCGAAGGCGGTGCAGACCTGATGGTCGAGTATCGGGCGCCCATCAGGGATGAGATCGGCAGCATCGAGTTCGAGGGCATAACGCTCGATCTGCTCCGGGACACGCTGGCCAAGAACAACCCCCAGCTCATGAACCAGGCCGCGGTCGAACTCCTCGAAGGCAAGGTACGGCTGGACAATCTCGTCGATGTGGTCGACAAGCATCTGCGGGAGCTGAACGACCGCTGGACGTCGGGCGAGGACGCCAAGACCGTCAAAGCGCAGCTGCGCAAGCTGCGCGAGGCGGCGGCGGACGTCTCGACCACGGTCAGCGACCAGCCCGTCGATGCGAAGAACCCCCCGAAGAACCCGCACGGTGTCGCCCCCGCGCTCCTCGTTCACGCCAAAACGCTTTCGGTGGCCAAGGGAGACGTACCCGACAACCCCGGCAGTGACATCGACTTCGGAGAGGCCGCCGTCACGGGCGCCGCGATCGGGGGTGCCATCGGCGTCTTCTGCGGCGGAGTGGGATCCGTGCCGGGCGTGGTGATCGGCGCCGGCGTGGGCGTCCTCGTCGGCGGTATCACCCGCTTCATCAGCGACCTCCCGTTCGCGAACCTGTGGGGCGATACCAAGGAGGAGAAGGACAGGAAGAAGGCGGCCGAGGCCATCAAGCTGCTGAGCCAGGACACCAAGCTCAACAACGACGTGTTCCCCCCCGAGCTCAGGACCGAGATCCCCCAGTTCGCCGCACTGACGCCGCAGTTTCCCACCGACCCGTTCGGCGGGAAGAAGGTGATCGGCGGCAACATCCCGGCCGGCCTCAATCAGCCGTATGACCCGACGAGCGGCTTCGACCGCCTGAACCAGGACGGCATGCAGGACCCCAGCCTGCACCAGATCCCCGGCATGGACACCATCACCACCCCGACGAGCACGTTTCCCAACGGCACGGACGGGATGGGGGACACGGGAATCGGGAACGGCCAGAACGGGATCGGAACGAACGGCCAGAACAGCGGCAACAACCCCGGCCTGATCGACCCCTCCGCCGCGAACCCGAACGCGAACGCGAACCTGAACGGCTTCCACGGCCCGAACACCGGTCGCCCGACGACGTCCCTGGCTGGGATGCCGGATCCGAGCCTGTCCAACCCGTCCACCAGCCTGCCCACCACGGGCATCGGCAGCCCGTACGGCGGGTCGGGCGCGGGAGGAGGCGCCTTCGGCGCGGGCAACGGCGCGAACGCGGCCGGTCTGCGCGGACTGGGCGGCGGGTCCTCCATGGTCCCGGCGGTCCCGTTGTCCGGCGGCCAGGGCGGCGGACAGGATAGGCAGGAGAGGGAACGGACCACGTTCCTCCTGGAGGACGAGGACCTCTTCAGGAGCGACGTGACCACGACCAACCACCTCATCAAGGGTGACGCGAAAGGCAAGGCGTGAGCTATCCGGACGACAACGACACGCCGGTCCCGAAGCTGGAGCTCGCCAAGGACTTCCCCGGCCTCAGCGGGAACGACAACCGCGGGCCGTACGCGGATCACGAGGCGATCAGGGACGCCCTCAAAAACCTGCGCACGGCCTTGGGTTCCACGCACGGCGACCCGCACCCGTCGATGAGCGCCACCTGGAGCGGCCCCGGCACGATCAGCGAGGTGGAGGGGCTCGGGAACGTCGGGCCGGAGTCAACTGGCACGTGGGAGGTGGCCAGCAACTTCGGCGCCAACTTCGAAACGGCGTACAAGGTGTTCGGCGAGAGCTACAGCCAGCTCGCCGACTACGTCGAGAAGTGGGCCGCGGCGGTCGAGCAGGCCGTCTCCAACTACGAAAAAGGGCACCGGGACAGCAGTGCGTGAGTTAACGGCAGGGATGGCGTAGATGGGTGACGAGTGGAAGCCGATCAGGCTCTATACCTACCTCGGCGAATCCAAGCCCGGCCCTCTCACCACCAGGGCCCAGATCGTCTCCTATTTGAAGGACACCGACCCGGACCGCATCGAGAACGCCGGAAACAGCTACGTCAAGGCGGCCGCGGTGGTCCACGGCAAGAACGGGCTCGAGGGCGCGCTCTGGAAGGCCGCTGAGGAGCTCTCCGCGGTCTGGCGCGGCGATGGGGCCACCGCGGCGCTGGAGGCGCTGCGGCTGCTGCACGCGAGCGCCGCCGCGCTCGGCGACGCCATGGAGCAGACCGGCAAGCCGATGGTCGAGTACGCCCAGCAGCTCAGGACGTCCAAGACGAGCATGCCTGGGCCCACCACCCTCAGCACCACGACCAATGTCGACAACGAGCCCTCGACGAACCCCAACCTGCAGTGGGGCACCAGCGCCGGGTATCTCGTGGACCAGGCGGCCCGGTCGCATCTGGAGAAGCTCAACAACAAGATCAATGAGCTGAACGCGCAGATCGCCGACGGTCTGGCGTTCAAGCTGCCCAAGATCAACCCCATGGTGGTGGATACCCAGCAGGCGGAGCACATCGACCCCGGCAGCGGCACCAAGACGCCGTCGGGCGAGACGAAGTACTGGACCGGCGACGGCACAGGCGACGGCTCGAAGGGCTCGAACGGCGGCGACGGCACCGGCGGCGGCCGTGACGGCTCCGACGGCAAGGGCGACCAGAACCCCGGCAAGGACCAGGACCCGGGGCGGGATGATCCGGGCCAGGACCCGGGCAAGGGTCAGGACGACCCGTCCACGGGAACCCAGGACCCCTCCGACCCCCAGCAGCCCGGCAACGGCACGGGCACCGGCGGCTCGCCGCAGAAGCCCGGGGACCAGGACCAGAGCGTGCCTCCGGTGATCGGCGCCGACCCGCCGAAGACCCAGCTCGCCGACGCCGGCAACCCGACTTACCCCACCACCACGCCGACCACGGGTTACCCGCAGCAGTCCACACCCAACCTGCTCACCAATCCGCCCACCACGCAGATGCCGACGAGCACCCCGTTCTCCCCGGTTCCGGGGCAGAGCGGCGGCGGCCCGGGCACCTGGTACGGCATGGGCGGCTCGGGATCGGGGGCCGCTCCGGCGGTGCTCCGCGGCGGGCCGGGGACCTCGGGACCGGGGCTCATGGCGTACCCGCCGGGCGGCATGGGCGCGGGCGGCGGCGACCAGAGCAGCGAGCGCGACCGCGAGATCTACGACCCCGAAGGGGACATCTGGTCCTCCCCGCACCAGACCAGCCCCGACCGCATCGGCTGACGAAACGCAGAGGCCCGGCCCACACGACGTGAGCCGGGCCTTCACACGTTCATCAGCCCTCCATGCGCTGCCGGATCCTGTCCAGCTCTCCCATGAGGTCCTCGTGGGTGCGGTCATAGGCCGCGCCTGCTTGCCGTATCAGATCCATGACCCCTTCGGGGTCGTGGCCGAAGCGCATCGGATTGTCCTCCTCGCCGAAGACGTTCCCCATCTGCTCGGATATCCGCCGCTGCAGATCGGCGGAGGCCTCCGCGATGACGGCCTTGATGCGCTCGGCCAGTTCGGCCGAGTTGAGGCGCATGGCCTTGGGATGCAGGAGGAGCTCCTTGAGCCCCGTGCTGCCGAACTCGGCCACGACGAACCCGTCCTCGTCCTGGGCACGGCCCGTCAGGTCCTGCAGGACCCGCTGGAGCTCGCCGGCCCGCGCCATCTGCTGGTCGGCGTTCCGGAGGATCCGGTCGATGTCCAGCCCCCCGAAGTCCCCTTCGGCCATCCCTCACACCCCACAAGCCACAGAAGCCGCTTTTACCACCACCCTATCCTCAGGGCTTGGAGATCTCCCGTTTCGGCTCGATCCAGTCGAAGTCCTGGTAGCGCGGGGGCAGTCCGTTCTTCTTGGCGGGCTCCGAGAAGGAGGGGTACTTCTTGGCGTCGATCTCGATCGACTTGAAGTTGACCGCGGCCTCGCCGGCCGGCGTGATGTAGTTCCACTGGTGGTTCCGCTTCACCATGGTCGACAGCACCTCGCCGCCCTCCTTCAGGGTGCTGGCCAGCGAGGTGGCCAGGAAGAGCGTGGCGATGTTGACCTCGGCCGTGATGTATTTCTCCATCAGCACCCCCCACACCGAGCTCTGCGGCACCCGCTGCAGCGCCTTGGCGGCGATGAGCAGACCGAGCGCGGCGGCCGACGTGCGCAGGACCCAGGTCCAGAAGCTCCGGTAGGCCGCCGCGACCTCGTCGAGCGAGCTGCCTCCCGTGTTCAGGACGTTGCGCAGCACCTCGGACTCGCGCTGGAAGGTCCACAGCACCCGGTCAAACTCGTCGCGGTCCATCGCGATCCAGCCGTCCTTGGCCGTGTCGCGCAGCTGCGGAAGCAGGTTCTTCATACCGCCGTCGAGCCGCTGGGCCATGCCGCTCTGCCAGACGCTGACCGCCTGGGCCATGCCCGGCTCGTTGGCGAGCATCCCGCCGCAGATGGCGATGGCGGGAGCCAGGCCCAGGGCGAGCTTGCCCGCCCTTTTCAGCATGTTGAGCGCCTTCTCCCCCAGCGACGGCAGGGACGAGCGGGCCGCGTTCATCTCCGGAGCCGGACCGAACCTCCCAGTGCCCAGGTTCGCGCGCTGGGCGCCGTTGGCGGCGTAGTTCTGGGGGGTGTGGGTTACGGGCTGGGCGTAGGGGTTGCCGGGAACGGGCCTGGGCTGCGTGTACGGCTGGTACGGGCGCGGGCTGGTGGGCGTCGTGGAATAGGGATTCGGGGTGGCGTACGGGTTGGAGTAGGGATTGGCGGGCACCGGCTGGCCTGGCGCCGGGGGCCGGGTGTGCGCCCAGGGATCCGGGGCGGCCGGCTGCGGCGGCGTGGCCGCCCGCGCCATGGGGTCCGGGGCGCCCGGCTGGGCCGGCGTGCCGTAGGGATTGCCAGGAGGCGCCTGGGTGGCCGGCGGGGTCCGGGTGTGCGCCCAGGGGTCCGGGGCGCCGCCCCAGGGATCTGGCGTGCCCATCAGCCGCGGTACCTCACGATGCTGGCCTCCTCGGCCGCGCGCCAGTTGCGCCTGGCCCGTTCGAGGGCGTCCGACCAGCTCTCCACGGCGTCTTCCATTTCGGTGAACGTGGTGTCCGCCCAGCGGCGGAACTCCTCGTAAGCGCCGCCGATCATCACGCCGCCGATCGCCCCGAAGCCGAGCCCGCCCACGGCCGTGTACGACATGAGCCCGTGGATGAACTCCACGTTCGGATGCAGCTCCTCGTCGACGCGCTTTCGCGTGTGCGCGATGGTGGAGGAGGTGACGTAGATCTCTTGCCCCGTTTTACCCTGTTGTTGCCCCACAAATCGGCATTCTTATTCACATATCGCTACGAAGTGGCACACTTGCTTCGATCTTCATGATCGATTCAGCGGCTCGCCAGCCTGTGATCGCCTCCAGTTAACCCGGCGCCGATGGCGTGGCGTGTCATGGACTACACCGACGACGACGTGGACAAACTCCTGCGGGACAACGAGCGCGAGCTCTCGCGCCTGACCGCGGCCGCCGCCGAGCTGCAGTTGATCACTGGCAAGGGGGAGAGCCGCAGCGGCCTGACCACCGCGGTCGTGGACGCCGACGGCCGGCTCCAGAACGTGGTCTTCTCGCCGCGCGTGCTGCGGCTGGACGTCAGGACCCTGGCGGAGGAGGTCGTCCAGGCGGTGCGCCAGGCCCAGGAGGACCAGGGGCGCCAGGCCCAGGAGCTGCTGGCCGTGCCGCAGTCGCAGATCATCGGGCTGGAGGAGATCCAGCGGCAGTTCGCCGAGTTCCAGGACATGTTCGGCGCGGAGACGGCCGAGCGGAACGACCGGCTCCGGCGGCTGGGCGAGCAGGATCCCCGCGACATCTGACCCGCCGGGCCGCCTCGGCGGGTCGTCCGAGGCGGTCCGGGGCGGCCCGCGGCGGTCAGCCCGCCAGGCCGCGGATCCACGTGTAGACGTCGAGGACGCCCAGCGCCAGCGGGAAGAGCGCGATCAGCAGGATGACGTCCACGATCTCGCCCGCACGCCCCCAGAACGGCGAGAGCCGCCCGGACGGCAGCCACAGGCCGAGCCCGACGACCAGCATCGCCAGCCAGAGCACGCCCATCACGACGGCCGCGGCGGCCACCGTGCCCGCGCCCGCGCTCAGCTCGATCCCCACCGCGATCAGCCCGGCCAGGCCGGTGCCCAGCAGCCAGAGCCGCTGGCCGAGGCCGTGGAAGACGCGGGCGCGCAGCAGCAGCACCAGCGAGAGCACGACGGTCATCGAGACCGCCATCCAGGTCGGCGTGGTGACCAGGAAGGCGATCGCGCCGATGGCGGTGAGCACGATGCCGACGACCATGCCGGTCGCGTACCGGCGGGCCTGCGCGGTGCGGGCCAGGACGCCCTCGCTGTCCAGCCGCTGGTTGTCGGCCCGCAGCTCCTCGGCGTTGGTGGGCAGGGCCGGCAGCGGCACCCTGGCGATCCGGAACGACAGCGTGGGGATCAGCGGGCTGAACGCGATCAGGATCGTCACCGTCATCGCGGCCACGCCGGCCGCGGGCAGGGCGAACACCATGACCATGGCGGCCGCCAGTGCCCCCGCCACGGTCGCGATGGCCGTACCGAGGAAACCCGCGACTCCGTCGGCCACCACGGTGCCGCCGATGGTGGCCACCAGCGCGGTGCAGGTCAGCGCGGCCAGCAGGTGCGGGGCGCCGAGCCCGACCAGGGTGGAGCCGCTGACCAGGCCGTACAGGCCGGCCAGGAACGCGTACGGCAGCGCCGCGTAGCCGATCAGCGCGCCCGCGGAGGAGTCGCCGACGGCCCTGGACAGGGCCGCGCTGACGCCGATCAGCAGCAGCGCGAGCATGCCCGCGACCACCGTCACGCCCAGCGGCGCGCTCCCGGACAGCACCAGCGCGGGAGCGCCGAGCGCGAGCATGATGGCGGCGGCGCCCGCGCCCATGGCCCGGGTGTGGCGGGCCTCCCACTTGCCCGAGCTGTCTTTGACGCCCGTGGCGACCACGTCGGCCACGTCGTCGAAGAGCGCGGGCGGCAACGTGAGCTCGCGCGGCCGCAGGTAGAGCAGTTCGCCGTCCAGCACGCCCAGGGACGCGAGCGTCTGCCCGAGGTCGAACGGCGCGCCTCCGAGCCGCTGGAGCACCCAGCCGGGCGGTCCGGCCGCGTCGCCGCCGACCTCGCCGACCGCGCGCAGCAGGCCGGGCAGCACGTGTGGGAGCGGGATGTCGGCAGGCAGCGCCAGATCGACGCGGCGGCGCGGGGCCACGATCGTGACGTGGCACAACGGCGCCACCGGCGCGCGCATCTGCGGCTGAGCGCCTGGGTGCGTCGGCGGCAGCCCGGGCGGCCCGGGCGGCATCGGCCGCATGGGCTGCATCGGCTGGTGGGCGAGCGAGGTCACGGCCACTCCAGGTCTGGCTGACGAAATCCGACATGCCGAACATATAGGGATGGCACGTCTGGTAAGAAAGTGTTCCAGGTGACAGGAGGGTTGTCCCGCCAGTGAGCATTGTTGTTGTTCGGCGTCCTGAACGCCGTCCCAGCCCCCAGCCACCGCGTGGGGAGATCCTGCTGGAGTCCCCGCCGGAGATCCCCGAGGTGCAGCCCGCCGGCATGACCGGCGTCCTCATGTACGTCCCCATGCTGGCAGGCGGGGCGGCCATGGGGCTGATGTTCACCGCGGGCGGTAACGCCAACCCCATCATGTACGTGGCCAGCGGCCTGTTCGCGGTCTCGATGCTGGGCATGACGGTCGGCCAGTTCGGCCGCAACGCGGGCGAACGCAAGAACCGCCTCAACGGCCTGCGCCGCGACTACTTCCGCTACCTCTCCCAGATCCGCAAGAGGGTCCGCAAGGCCGCCGTCCAGCAGCGCGAGGCACTGGAGTGGAGCGGCCCCGCCCCCGAAGCGCTCTGGTGGGTGGCCATGGGGCCGCGCCTGTGGGAGCGCAGGCCCCGCGACGACGACTTCGGCACGGTACGCCTCGGCACCGGCGTGCAGAAGCTGGCCGTGCAGCTCATCCCGCCCGACTCCAAGCCGGTCGAGGACCTCGACGCGCTGACGGCCGGCGCGCTGCGCAGGTTCGTACGGGCCCACTCCACGGTGTCCGAGCTGCCCGTGGCGGTGGCGCTCAACTCTTTCGCCCGGATCCACCTCAGCGGGGATCCGCGGGCCGTACGCGGCCTCGTACGGGCGATCATCGCCCAGCTCGTCACCTTCCACTCCCCCGACGACATGCGGGTCCTGGTGTGCGCCGGCAAGGAGTCGATGCCCCACTGGGACTGGGTCAAGTGGCTGCCGCACGCGCTGCACCCCGAGGAGATGGACGCGGCCGGTCAGGTGCGGCTGATGGGTGAGAACATGTCCCAGCTCGACCAGCTCGTGGGCGACGAGCTGAAGGAGCGGGCCAGGTTCCGTCCGGGCACGGCGTCGGACGCGCTGCCGTACCACGTGGTGATCGTGGACGGCGGGCACGTGCCGCACGACTCCCAGCTCGGCAGCGACGCCATCCAGGGCGTCACGGTGCTCGACCTGTCGGAGGCGACGGGGCCGGTCGAGGAGGCCAGCACGCTGCGGCTGGAGATCCAGCCCGACGGGTTCCACATGGTGAAGATCGACCACGCGGGCAAGCGGTCCACGACCCGGCTGGGCGACCCCGACAAGCTGGACTACGCGCGCGCGGAGGGCCTGGCCAGGCAGCTCGCGCCGCTGCGGGCCTCGGCGGGCTCCGGCGGCGAGTCGGAGGACCTGCTCGGCACCAACACCACGCTGACCGAGCTGCTCGGCGTGGGCGACCCGGGCCGGCTCTCGCCCGCGGTCACCTGGCAGCCCAGAGCGGGCCGCAACCGGCTGCGCGTGCCCATCGGCATGGGCGGCGACGGCCGGGTGGTCGAGCTGGACATCAAGGAGTCCGCGCAGGGCGGGATGGGCCCGCACGGCCTGGTCATCGGCGCGACCGGCTCCGGCAAGTCGGAGCTGCTGCGCACGCTCGTACTGGGCCTGGCGATCACCCACTCCTCCGAGATCCTCAACTTCGTCCTGGTCGACTTCAAGGGTGGCGCGACGTTCCTCGGCCTGGAGGGGCTCTCGCACGTCTCCGCCGTCATCACCAACCTGGAGGACGAGCTCCCCCTGGTCGACCGCATGCACGACGCCCTGCACGGCGAGATGGTGCGCCGGCAGGAGCTGCTGCGCGCGGCGGGCAACTACGCCTCGCTGCGCGACTACGAGCGGGCCCGCGAGCAGGGCGCCGACCTGCGGCCGATGCCGACGCTGTTCATCGTGCTGGACGAGTTCAGCGAGCTGCTGTCGGCCAAGCCCGAGTTCATCGACCTGTTCGTGATGATCGGCCGGCTGGGCCGCTCGCTCGGCGTGCACCTGCTGCTGGCCTCCCAGCGGCTGGAGGAGGGGCGGCTGCGCGGCCTGGACACCCACCTGTCCTACCGGATCGGCCTGCGGACGTTCTCCGCCATGGAGAGCCGGGTCGTGCTGGGCGTGGCGGACGCGTACGAGCTGCCGTCGGCGCCGGGCAACGGCTACCTGAAGTTCGACACGACCGGTATGACCAGGTTCAAGGCCGCCTACGTCTCCGGCGCCCACCACGACGACCCGGCGCAGGCGGTCGCCCCCGACGGCACGGCGGCGATCCGCGAGGTCGTCGAGTACGGCCCCGCCTACATGCCGCTGCCCGAGATCACCAAGCCCGTCCAGGTGGCGACGCAGCCGGAGCAGGAAGAGCCCGCGGGCGGCAACCAGCGCAGCCTGCTCGACGTCGTGGTCGGCCGGCTGGCCGGGCACGGCCCCGGCGCGCACCGCATCTGGCTGCCGCCGCTGGCCGAGCCGCCTACCCTGGCGCACCTGCTGCCCCCGCTCTCCGTCACCCCCGAGTTCGGCCTGACGACCGCGGGCTGGCAGGGCCGGGGTCAGCTGCACGCCGTCATCGGCATCATCGACAAGCCGTTCGAGCAGCGCCGTGACCCGTTCTGGCTGGACGTCTCCGGCGCCGCCGGACATGTCGGGGTGGCGGGCGGCACCCAGAGCGGCAAGAGCACCGTCGTGCGTACGCTCGTGGCCAGCATGGCGCTCATGCACACGCCGCGCGAGGTCCAGTTCTACTGCCTCGACTTCGGCGGTGGCGCGCTCGCCTCGCTCGAAGGGCTCCCGCACGTCGGCGGCGTGGCCACCCGCCTCGACGGCGACCGGGTACGCCGTACGGTGGCCGAGATCGGCGCCATCCTGGAGCAGCGCGAGCGCGACTTCGGCGAGCACGGCATCGAGTCGATGGCCTCCTACCGGCAGCTGTGCGCGGAGGGCGCGATCGAGAGCGACGGCTGGGGCGACGTGTTCCTGGTCGTGGACGGCTGGCTGACGCTCAGGCAGGAGTTCGACTCGCTGGAGCCGACCATCACCGACATCGCGGCGCGCGGGCTCGGCTACGGCATCCACCTCGTCGCCGCGACCAACAAGTGGTCGGAGTTCCGGCCGAGCATCCGTGACCTGCTCGGCACCAAGATCGAGCTGAAGCTCGGCGACGCCTACGAGTCGGAGGTCAGCAGGAAGAAGGCGCTGGCCGTGCCGGAGGCGGCGCCGGGCCGGGGGCTGACGAAGGACGGGTTCCACTTCCTGACCGCGCTGCCCAGGATCGACGGGGTGCAGAACTCCACCGACCTGGCGGCCGGGGCCCGCTCGCTGGTGCAGGCCGTACGGGACTCCTGGCAGGGCACGCCCGCGCCGCGGGTCAGGCTGCTCCCCGCCGTCCTGCCCGTCTCCGCGCTGCCGGACGACCGGGAGCGGATCCCGATCGGCATCGACGAGGCGGCGCTGGCGCCCGTCTCCCTCGACTTCGACGCCGACCCGCACTTCGTGGTCTTCGGCGAGAACGAGAGCGGCAAGTCGAACCTGCTGCGGCTCATCTCCGAGGGGCTGGTGGCACGCAAGCAGCCGAGCGAAGCCATGATGATCGTGATCGACTACCGCAGGGCGCTGCTCGACTCGGCGGTGACCCCGCACCGCATCGGGTACGCCGCCTCCAGCGCGGCCGCCGCCGACCTGATCAACGACGCCAAGGGCGCCCTGCTGAGCCGCCTGCCCCCGGCCAACCTGACGCCCGAGCAGCTGCGCGACCGCAGCTGGTGGCAGGGCTCCGACCTGTACATCATCGTCGACGACTACGACCTGGTCGCGACCTCGTCCAACCCGCTGCACCCGCTGGTGGACCTGCTGCCGCAGGCCCGCGACATCGGCCTGCACGTCGTGCTGGCCCGCCAGATGGGCGGCGCGGGCCGTGCCATGTTCGACCCGGTCATCCAGCGCATGAAGGACATGGCCACACCGGCGCTGCTCATGTCCGGCAACAAGGACGAGGGCTACCTGTTCGGCAACGTACGGCCTCAGACACTGCCGCCGGGCCGCGGCTTCCTGGTCGACCGGCGATACGGCGCGCGCCTGACGCAGACGGCATACCTGGACGCGGACAAGACACGGGGAGAATGATGGCCGATCTGGAGATCTACCTCTCGGCGCTGGACAAGTGCCGCACAGCCATCCACAAGGCCGCCGGCCAGTACGAGGAGACGCTGAACGAACGCAACCCCGGCAAACTCACCTACGACGACCGCGGTGAGCCGCACAACAACCGCACCGCCGTCGCCGCCACCACCTTCGGCCACCTGGACGACTCCGGCACGCTGGCCACGGCCGCGAACGGCGTCTGGACCGCCGTGATCGGCGAGATGGACCAGGCCCGCAGGAAGCTCGGCGGGGTCGAGCGGGGTCTGAGCAACGTGGAGGAGAACATCCGCAAGGCGCACAGGGCGACCTCATGAGCGTCGCCCACCTGCCCGGAGGCGACGCGCTCGACACCATGCTGAACAAGGTGACCGGCGACCCCGGCGCCATCGACAAGATCGCCACCGCCTGGCGCAGCGTGTCGGGCGACGTCAACGAGTTCGACGGCGCGCTGGGGGCCGCGGTCCAGGCGGTGGACGACGCCTGGAAGGGCCGCTCCTCCGACCAGTTCGCCACTTACATGCGCAAGTACGGCACGGCGGCCGAGGACCTGAAGCTGGCGCTGTCCAACTCCGCGTCCTCGCTCGAGACCGCCGCCTCGGCGCTGCGTACCTCGCACACCGAGATCAGCTCCATCTGCCGGGACCTGACCACCAGCGCCGCCACCTACAAGACCACCTACTACCGCGAGCACCCCGACGCCAAGGAGGCGGACGTGGAGCCCGGGTTGAGGAAGCTGGTCGAGCAGGCCAAGACCGAGGCCCAGCCATGGGTGGACTCGGCGAACAAGGCGGTCAGCAAGGCCAAGAAGGACATCAACGGGCTCCTGGACGATCGCACGCTCACGTTCCACGCGATCCCGGATGTCTCCACGCAGGAGTTCACACCGGCGCCCGGGCGGAAGATCGAATGGGAGCCGGATCCCGAGTACCAGCCGCGCACCACCCTGCAAGGGGCCGGCGGGAACGGGCCCGGCGGCGGTGGCCCGTCCGGTTTCGGGGGTTACGGCCCCAGCGGCCCTCCGCCCGCCGGAGGCGGTCCCGCGCCGACGGGCCAGGTCAAGGAGTGGATCGAGCAGGCCATCGCGATCCTGGCGAAGAACGGCGTGCCGACCTCGAAGATGAACGCCAGCGACATCTGGATGATCATCCAGCACGAGTCCGGCGGGAATCCCAACGCGATCAACAACTGGGACTCCAACGCGGCCAAGGGCACGCCGTCCAAGGGCCTCATGCAGACCATCGACCCGACGTTCAGCTCGTACTCGCTGGCCGGGCACAAGAACATCTACGACCCGGTGGACAACATCATCGCGGGCGTGCGGTACGCGATCTCGCGCTACGGCTCGGTGTCGAACGTGCCCGGCGTGGTCAACTCCAAGCGCGGCCTGGACTACGTCGGCTACTGAAACGACAGATGGGCCCGGATCTCAGCGATCCGGGCCCATCTGTCGTCAGAACGGGCGCTCAGGCTCCGCAGCTGCCCCAGGCCGCGCTGGTGCTCGTGCCGCCGGCGCTGCCGGAGAAGCGCACGCACTTGCCCCTGGCGGGCAGCTTGACCGGGCCGGCGTAGTACTCGAAGCTGCCGGAGTCCGTCTGGCTGCCGCCGCCCTGGACCTCCAGGGTCGCGCTGACCGGCGTCTTCTTGCCGATGTCAGTGGTCTTGATGGTGACCACGCAGTTCTGGCCGGTGCTGTTGTTCCAGAGCTGGTACGTCACCCCGCCGCCGAACGGGCTGGACCGCTGGACCGAGAAGCCGGAGCCGCACACCTGGGTGGGCGAGTACGGGTTCGTGGTCTTGGTCGGGGTCGGCGTCGGCTTGGCCGTCGTCTTCGTGGGGGTGGGCGTGGGCTTGGCCGTCGTCTTGGTGGGCGTCGGCGTGGGCTTGGCCGTGGTCTTGGTCGGAGTCGGCTTGGCCGTCGTCTTCGTGGGAGTCGGGGTGGGCTCCGGCTCCCTCGTCGGCTCCTTGGTCGGAGTCGGGGTGGGCTCCGGCTCCTTCGTGGGCTCCTCGGTCGGCGTGGGCGTCGGCGTGGGCGTCCTGTCCACCGTCTTCGTGACGGTCGCCGTCGGCTTCGCGTGCCGTGTCTTGCTGGGCGTCGGCGTCGACTCGGCCGTGTTGTCCGCGGCCGGCTGCGTGGCGGTGGGGACCGGCTGCGTCGGGACCGGCTGGGTCGGGATCGCGGCCGGGGTCGTGGGCACGGTGGTCAGCTCGGGCACCTGGGGCGCGGTCGAGGACGAGGACCACTCGGTGGGCAGCGTCAGCGGCCCGACGCCCGAGTCGTCCGGGGCGGCCGTGGCACCCCAGGGCACGGTGGCCTCGGGCTGCGTCTGCTGCGGGTCGGCGCCGCCGCCGAGGGGGTCCGTGCCCTGCGGGCCGGTGGTCGCCGGGGCGCTGGCGGGCACCGGGATCTCGTCCGCGTTGGCCTGCGCCATGGAGGCCGGGTTGACCTGCTGCAGCTTCACGTACCTGTTCGCGCCCCACAGGCCCAGGACCGAGATGAGCGCGACCACGGCGACCCCGGCGACCAGCCCCAGTGGGAAGCCCCGGCGCGGCCGGGCGGCGGCCCCGGAGGGCACGGCCTCGAGCCTGATGTGCTGCGGCTGCTGGTCCGGCTCCGGCGGGCCCCACATCGGCGTCTCGGACTGGTGCTGATGCGGCACCGGCAGGCCCTGCATGGGCGGACCCTGCATCGGGGGACCCTGCATGGGCGGGCCCGGCACGAACGGCGGGCCCTGGACGGGCAGCGGGCCGTCCTGCAGCATCGGCGGGCCGGCGACCAGCGTGTCCTGCGGCGGCACGGGGCCGCCCTGGCCGGGCACGCCGGGGACCGGGATGCCCTGGATCGGCACGCCCTCGATGGCGGTCTGCTGGGCCGCGGGCGGCTTGGCGTTGCCGCCGAGCAGCTGCATGAGCGCGCTGTACGTGGTCGGCCGCTTGCCGACCTCCTTGGACAGCGCCGCCAGCACCACCCTGCGCACCGGCTCGGCCTCGATGTCCACCTCGGGCTCGCCGGTCAGCACCGCGTCACGGTCGGCGAACGGCGCCTTGCCCGTGGCCGCGAACGCGATGGTCGCCGCCCAGGCGAACACGTCCGCGTAGGGGCCGTACTGCAGGCCGAGCAGCTGTTCCGGGGCCTGGTAGGCGATCTCGCCCACCGGCTCGCCGATCCCGGCGTCGGTGACCCGCGGGCCCTCGGGGCCGAGGATCACGTTGTGGGGTGTGAGCGACTTGTGCGAACGGCCGGCGAGGTGGACGGCCGACAGGGCGGTCAGCACCCCGACCGCGACCCGCTCGAGCGCGTCCCCGGTCAATGGCCCGTCATCGGCCACCGCCTGGGCCAGGCTCTTGCCTTCGACGTGCTCTCTGACGACGTACGGGCGGTCCTCGTGCATTCCGGCGTCCAGGACCCTGGCCACGTACGAGCTGGAGACCTGTTTGGCTGCCAGGTGCTTGACCGGCGCGTCGGCGTCGGCGTCCGGCTCCGCCGGGAGCAGCTTCACCGCGACGATGGGGGCGTCCTCGGCCTCGCGGCCAAGGAACACCTCGCCCCGCGGCCCCTCTCCCAGCCGGCCAACAATGCTGAGATCGCCGATCCGCTCGGGATCACCAGGGCGCAAAGCGTGCATGACTAAACCTTTCACGGCAAAGCATGATCTGGACACATTGAACCAGATCTTTCACTTCAGCATCAGAAGTTTCGGGCCGTACCCGACAATTCACCGTTTTGTTTCCTTGCAGCCCGAGTCACTCCGGGCGGCCGGGCCGCCAGCCCCTGCGCCGGCCCATCGGGATCATGACGCGGGCGATCGCCACCAGCAGCGCCAGCCCGAGCGCGGACCCGGCGACGATCAGGGCCAGGTCGATCGCGTCGTGGTCCACGGGCGGGACCTTGGCCACGGCCTCCGCGGCGAGCGGGCTGGGCGGAGGGGGCGCGACCACGGGGGCGCCGGCGGGCTCGTACGGGAGGATCGCGCTGAGCGCGAGCATCGGGTTGACCATGCCCGCGCCCTTGCCGCCGCCCGTGGCGCCGTCGGCGGTGGCGATGATGCGCTGGCGTACCTGGGCCTGGTCCAGCTTCGGGAAGCGGGCCCGGACGAGCGCGGCCACCCCGGCGACGTAGGGGGCGGCGTAGCTGGTGCCGTTGAGGTCCTTGAAGTAGGAGCGGCCGGGCCAGGTGGACGTGACGCCCTGGCCAGGGCCGAGCACGGCGACGGGAGTCTTGACGTTGGAGAAGTTGGACAGGATGCCGTTCGGGCCCGCCGCGCCGACCGCGAGCACCCCCTCGTAGGCGGCCGGATAGGCGGGTACGGGGGTGCCGTCCTCCTTCGTGACGTTGCCGGCCGCGGCCACGATCACCGCGTCCTTGGCGAGCGCGTACTGCACCACCTCGCGCAGCGAGGGCAGGTCGCTCGTCGAGACCGACACGTTGATGACCTTGGCGCCCTCGTCAGCCGCCGCCTTGATGGCCTTGACCAGCAGATCGGGGTCGCCGTTCCGCTCGGAGGCGGTCTGCTTGTACGACAGCAGCCGCGCGCCCGGCGCCATGCCGTAGAAGAGCACGCCCTGCATGTACTGGGCGCCGATGATGCCCGCCACCGCGGTCCCGTGGCCCACGCAGTCGCGGTAGCCGGTGCCGGTGAGGTCGGCCCGGCCCGCCAGGCGGATCTGCGGATGCTGCAGATCGACGCCGCTGTCGACGATGGCCACTTTCACGCCCGCGCCGGTGGACAGCGACCAGACGCGTTTGGGGTCGAGCCGTTTCTGCGCCCAGGATTCGCCCACCTGCATGGTGCCCCTGGGCGGCCGGCACTCGTCCCTCACGGCCGCGGGCGCCAGCGGGACCTGCAGGGCGAGCACGCTCGCCACCAAGGCGCGACCAATCATGAGGAAAAAGCGTAGCTTGCCGGATTCGGGCGGCGGCGGGGCCTGCCCGAATCAGCCCCGAATCAGGCCCGAATCAGCGCCGGTCCGGCTTCGGTCCGGCATCGGCATCGGTCTGGCTTCGGCTTCGGTTCGGCTTTGGCGGAAGGAAGCCCCGGCTCCCTTGCCAGGGCCCCGATCCGTTGCTCATTTCGTTGCGGACTCGATGTTCTGGCGGTAGGTGCCGATGACGCGCGAAGCCTCCTGCAACTCCTCGGTCATGCGCTGGAAGGCCGTGCGGTAGTTCTGCCACGCCTGTTGGAAACGCTGGGCGCCCGGCCCCGTCCACGCCGTGCCGACCTTGGCGGCCTCGCGGTCGAGCGCGGTCATGGTGGTGCGGACCGCCTCCGACTGCTGCGTGAACTGACTGGCCATCTGCTGCATTTCCGCGGGGTCGCCGCCGAGCATGCTCTGGCTCATGCATACCTCCTGGAACATGGGGAAAGCGCCCTCAACTTAAGGGGTGACCACCTACCGTCGCCTGAGTTATACCGAGCGGCTATGGTCTACCCGAGGACTGTTCGGATTCGTCTCGGGGAGCGCTCGGGTCATGCGCGAGGTTGTGGTGACCGGCGGAGGCACCGGCATCGGATACGCCGTCGCGGCCGCGTTCGTCTCGCTCGGCGACCGCGTGACCATCACCGGCCGCCGCGAGCACGTGCTGAAGGAGGCCGCGGCGCGGCTCGGGGCGGCGCACGTGGCGTTCGACGCCTCCAGCCCCGCCGCCGTGAAAGAGGCGCTCTACAGCCTGCCACCGCACGTGGACGTGCTGGTCAACAACGCCGGCGGCAACACCAACCTCGACCGCAGGCAGCCCGGCGAGCTGACGGACGTGGCCGAGGCCTGGTGGGCCAACCTCAACGCCAACCTCATGTCCGCCGTCCTCGTCACGACCGCCCTGACGCCGCGCCTGACGGAGGGCGGCCGGATCGTCTCGATCGGCTCCATCGCCGCGCGCGGCACGGGCTCCGGCTCGTACGGCGCCGCCAAGGCCGCCCTGGAGTCCTGGACCGCCGACCTGGCCGCCGAGCTCGGCCCCCGGCGCGTCACCGCGAACGTGGTCGCCCCCGGCCTCGTCCTGGACACCGAGTTCTTCCGCGGCCGGCTGACCGAGGACGGCATCAGGGCACGCGTGGAGAACACGCGGAACGGGCGTCCCGGCACCCCCTCTGACGTCGCCGATACCGTTCTGTTCCTGGCCTCCGCGGGAGCCAGGCATGTGACCGGGCAGGTGCTCCATGTGAACGGCGGCGCGTACCTGGGCCGCTGAGCCTCTCAGGAAGGACTTAGGTCGGTGCGGAAGGTTCTGATCGCCAATCGCGGCGAGATCGCGGTACGGGTGGCCCGCGCGTGCCAGGACGCCGGGATCGGAAGTGTGGCCGTCTACGCCGACCAGGACCTCGACGCCCTGCACGCCAAGGTCGCCGACGAGGCGTACGCGCTGGGTGGCCGGTCCCCCGCGGAGACCTACCTCGACATCGCCAAGCTGCTCGACGTCGCGCGGCGCTCCGGCGCCGACGCCGTGCATCCCGGATACGGCTTCCTGGCCGAGAACGCCGCCTTCGCGCAGGCCGTCATCGACGCGGGCCTGATCTGGATCGGCCCGCCGCCGGAGGCCATCGCCGCACTCGGCGACAAGGTGCGGGCCAGGCACATCGCGCAGAAGGTCGGCGCGCCGCTGGTCGCGGGCACCAAGGACCCCGTCTCCGGGGCGGCCGAGGTCGTGGCGTTCGCGGAGGAGCACGGGCTGCCGATCGCGATCAAGGCGGCGTACGGCGGCGGCGGGCGCGGCATCAAGGTGGCGCGCAACCTGGAGGAGGTCGCCGAGCTGTACGAGTCGGCCGTGCGCGAGGCCGTCGCGGCGTTCGGACGGGGCGAGTGCTTCGTGGAGCGCTACCTCGACCGGCCGCGCCACGTCGAGACGCAGTGCCTGGCCGACGCGCACGGCAACGTGGTCGTGGTCAGCACGCGCGACTGCTCGCTCCAGCGCCGCCACCAGAAGCTGGTGGAGGAGGCGCCGGCGCCGTTCCTGTCGCGGGAGCAGCTCGAGATCCTCTACTCCGGCTCCAAGGCCATCCTGAAGGAGGCGGGCTACGTCGGGGCCGGCACGTGCGAGTTCCTCGTGGGGCAGGACGGGACGATCTCGTTCCTCGAGGTGAACACCCGGCTGCAGGTCGAGCACCCGGTCACCGAGGAGGTGTCGGGGATCGACCTGGTGCGGGAGATGTTCAGGATCGCCGACGGGGAGGCGCTGGAGTACGGCGACCCGGAGCTGCGCGGGCACTCGATCGAGTTCCGGATCAACGCGGAGGACGCCGGGCGCAACTTCCTGCCCGCCCCCGGGACGCTGACCGTCATGCGCCCGCCCACCGGGCCCGGGGTGCGCCTCGACGCCGGCTACGAGGCGGGGATGACGGTGCCGCAGACGTTCGACTCGCTCGTGGCCAAGCTGATCGTCACGGGCCGGACGCGGCAGGAGGCGCTGGAGCGGTCGCGGCGGGCGCTGGCCGAGTTCGAGATCTCGGGGATGCCCACCGTGCTGCCCTTCCACCGGGCCGTCGTGTCCGATCCGGCGTTCGTCTCCTCACCGTTCTCGGTGCACACGCGGTGGATCGAGACGGAATGGGAGAACACGGTCGCGCCGTACGAGGACGAGATCGTCTCGGGCCCGGACGCCACCGCCGCCGCGCGCGAGACGGTGACGGTCGAGGTCGGGGGCAAACGCCTCGAAGTGGTGCTGCCCGCCGGGTTCGGCGCGTCCGCGCCGGCCCCCGCGAAGGCGCCGCGACGCGGTGCCGCCCGCGCCGGGAAGGCGTCGGCGGCGGGCGGAGACGCGCTGGTCAGCCCCATGCAGGGGACGATCGTCAAGGTCGTGGCCACGGACGGGGACGTGGTGAACGAGGGCGACACGGTCGTGGTGCTGGAGGCCATGAAGATGGAGCAGCCGCTGGCCGCCCACAAGTCGGGCACGATCACGGGGCTCACGGCCGCGGTCGGGCAGACGGTCACGTCGGGCGCCGCGATCTGTGAGATCAAGGACACCTGACGGAGTTCCGGCATCTTCGCCACGGTGTGCGCCCGCGCGCTCGCGGACAGGTAACGTGCGACAGTGAGGAACTTTGCCGATCGCTCGTTCGTCCTCATGGGCGAAGGAGGCTTGCTGCCAATGACCCACTCGCTGCGCCGAGCAGGGGCCGCGCTTGCGGCTCTGATCGCCGGTCTAATCGTCGTGCTTGCGCTGTCCCCTGCCGCCAACGCGGCGGCACCCCCTGATGCTCAGTCGGTGGTGTCCTACTGGAAGGACAAGAAGGACCCGCTTTTCGTGGAGTCCGGTTCACCGCTGTCGTCGGACCAGCAGGATGAGATCCGTGACGCGCTGAAGGGGGCCAAGAGCAAGATCTATACCGTGGCGCTCCCCGACGGCACGCTGGACAACTCCACGATTGCGTCGTACATGAGCTCGCTCAACTCCGAGCTCACGAAGGCCGGCCGCAACCGCGCCACGTTCGCCGTGCTCGACGGCGAGACGTTGTTCGCGGCCTCGAGCGCCATCCGCCAGCAGGGTGTCGCGGGCAGGCTGGCCAACCTTGCGGTGAGCGCCAACTCCGGCAACGTCGTGGACGGCATGAAGGACTTCGTCAACCGCGTTGACCTCGCCGTCGACGGCAAGCGCTCCGCGCTCGACACCGGCAGCCAGGCCAACCCCGGCGCCGGCGGCACCGCCGCGCTGATCGCCCTGGGCGGCCTGGTCGTGGTCGGCGGTGGCGGCTACTTCCTCTACTCCAGCAACCGCAAGAAGAAGAAGGCCATCCAGGACGCCAAGGACCTGGCGGCCGTCAAGCAGACCGTGGACGAGGACGTCACCAAGCTGGGCGAGGAGATCACCTCCCTCGACACCGACGTGACGCTCGCCGGCCAGGGCGGCAAGCACATCGAGGAGTGGCAGCAGGCGCTCGACTCCTACGAGAAGGCCAAGACCCAGCTGGCCAACGTCCAGCACGCCGAGCAGGTCCGCGAGGTCACCCAGACCCTCGAGGACGGCCGCTACGCGCTGGCCGTGGTGAAGGCCAAGGTCCACAACGACCCGGTCCCCGAGCGGCGGGCCCCCTGCTTCTTCAACCCGCAGCACGGCCCGTCCGCCCGCGACGTCCGCTGGGCGCCGCCCGGTGGCGCCGTCCGCGACGTGCCCGCCTGCAAGATGGACGCCGAGGCCGTGGAGCGCGGCTTCGACCCGCAGATGCGCGAGGTCATGGTCGACGGCCAGCGCCGCCCCTACTACGACGCGGGGCCCGCGTACCAGCCGTATGCGTACGGCTACTACGGCGGCTTCGGCGACATCATGACCGGTATGTTCATCGGCACCATGATGGGCAGCCTGCTCAGCGGCGGCTTCGGCTACGGCGGCTACGGCGCCGGCTATGCCGAGGGCTACGCCGACGGCGGCGGAGGCGACTTCGGCGGTGGCGGCGGAGACGGCGGCGGCTGGGGCGACTTCGGCGGTGGCGGAGGCGACTTCGGCGGAGGCGACTTCGGCGGAGGCGACTGGTAACCCCCAGCCCCTACGGAAACCACGACGAGCGCTCCCCCTGGGCCCACAAGCCCGCGGGGAGCGCTCGCGCGTCAGGCCTCACTCGGCGATGTGGGCCAGCAGCCTGTCCAGCGGTCGCGGCACGCGATCGAGATCGAGGGCCGCGACGAGCAGGCCGGCATAGCGGATTTTGCGTCCGCCGCCTGACCCCATGAACCGGCGCAACTGGTCGTGAGTGGCCCTCCCGCGCCACGCGGGTTGCTTCTGGAGCGAGCGGAACGAGCTGAGCTCGCCCTCGGCGTCGACGACCTGCTCAACCATGGCGGTGCCGAGAGCGCGGATCAGCTCGTCCTCCAGGTCGGCGACGCACACGAAGAATCCGAGCGCCTCCAGATCGCTGCGACTGAGGTCGGATCCGAGGCCGGCACGCTCGAGGCTCCTCCGGAAGTCGCCCTCCTCCCCGACGTCGCACAGACCGGCCAGCCGGAGATCGCGACCGTTAGGGCCGAACTTGCCGAGATACGTCCCGATGTTCGTGGCACCGCCCATCGCCACCAGGGAGATGCCTTCGGCCGCCAGGTTCCGGCCACGGCGCTCGGCCAGCGCTTCGACGGCCGACTTGTCACTGACTCCCTCGACCAGGACCACGGTTTGCGTGTCGCTCACGAGCCCAGCCTCGCACCGAACCCTGGAGAGGTTCATCCCCTTTTATGCGCTGGAAGATCACGAACCGCCGAGCATCGGTTCAGTTGAGAACCGCGGTGGCTTCGATCTCGACCAGATGGTCGGGGATGTCCAGTGCCGCAACGCCCAGCAGCGTGGCCGGTGGGACCGGAGTGACCCCCAGCTTCGCACCCGCACGGGAGATGCCCTCCAGGAGCGCGGGCATCTTGTCGGGGGTCCAGTCGACGACGTAGACGGTCAGTTTCGCCACGTCGTCGAAGGAGCCGCCCACCTCGGCCAGGGCGGTGGCGATGTTGAGGTAGCACTGTTCGACCTGCGCGGCGAGGTCGCCTTCGCCGACCGTGACCCCCTGCGCGTCCCAGGAGACCTGTCCGGCGAGGAAGACGAGCTTCGTCCCTGATGCGATCGACACCTGCCGGTAGACATCGATTTTGGGCAATCCGTCGGGGTTCACGAGAGTGATGGCCATGCTGCCTGCCTCCTTGTCCGGGCGTCCGCCGAACCAGGACGCCCGTGATCTCTTGTAGTTACCCAGAAACCATAAGAGAGTGTGCCCTGACATGGAAGAACGCACTTTTTAGTGACTGGGGAACCTGATGGTGACCGCGGATCAGTCTTCCTCGGGCCATTTCTCCTGGATGTGCAGGCAGATCAGCGCGGCGTGGGAGAGCGGGGTGGCGGGGTCGTCGATGTCGCCGTTGGTGGTGTAGTCGAGGAGGACGACGTCGCGGTCGGCGGCGAGCAGGCGCAGGCGCTCCACGAGATCGCCGGTCTTGTGCTCCAGGACCCAGCGGTAGGCCGGGAGGTAGATGCGGCGCCGCGCGGCCTGGTAGGTCAGCAGCCGGTCCCCGTGGAGGCCGTCGCGGTGGCCGCGCACCGGCCCGTGCTTGCGTACGGTGCGTTTGAGGCCGGTCATGGTGGTGATCGCGAGCTTGGCCGGGTCGACGTCGGCGGTCTCGAAGACTTTGAGCGCCTGCCAGATCCCCTCGACGCTCTGGCTGGTGACGCCCGGGGTCTGCGGGACGGGGATGCCGCCGTGCGGGTAGAACGGGCTCAGCCGCACCCATGGCTCGTCCGCCTTGGAGGTCACGTCGATGACCTCGGCGCCGGGGAAGGCCTTGGCGAGCGATGCAGCCGAACGGCGGCGGCCGGCAACCTGGATCGACACGAACGGCACCCCTTCGCGAGAGCGGACGGGTTCAGCTTGGACTACGGGAGTGACAATTTCCGCGCTCGCCGGGTGGGCTTCCTAGCATGGGGTGCATGCTCATCGTCATCGGCGGCCTCCCCGCGACAGGCAAGACGACGCTCGCCCGGCTCCTCGCCGCCCGCATCGGCGCGGTGCACGTGCGGATCGACACCATCGAGCAGGCGATCGTCCGCTCCGGCCTGGCCCGCCACCCCGTCGGCCCCGCGGGATACGTCGTCGGTTACGCGCTGGCCGAGGAGCACTTGCGGCAGGGGCTGACGGTGATCGCGGAGTCGGTGAACCCGCTGGGCGTCACCCGCGACGCCTGGCGGGAGGTCGGGGTCAAGGCGGGCGTTCCGGTGGCCGAGGTGGAGGTGGTCTGCTCCGATCCCGCCGAGCATCGGCACCGCGTGACCTCGCGTTCGATCGACATCCCCGACCTGCGGCCACCTGACTGGCGGGAGGTCGTCGAGCGCGAGTACGAGCCGTGGGAGCGCGAACGCGTCCTCGTCGACACGGCCGGACAGGCCCCCGAGGAGTCGCTCGACGCCCTTCTCCGGAGTCTTGAGCGCGCTGGGGGCTCCGGCTCGTAGGGTCGGGCGCATGGGGGTCCGCGTGTTGTGCCTGCGCCATGCCGAGTCGGAGAACGTCGTCGCCGGGGTGGCCGGGGCGCTGCCTCCGGCGAAGCTGACCCCGAAAGGGCGGGTGCAGGCGGCGGAGGCGGCCGAGCGGCTGCGGGGAGAAGGCGTCACCCGGATCTACGCCAGTACGGCGGTGCGCGCCCGGCAGACCGCCGAGATCATCGCGCGGGCGCTGGGGCTGCGGGAGGAGGTGGTGGCGCTGCGAGGGCTCGTGGAGTTCGGGATCGGGCGGTTGGAGGGCACCGCCGACCCGGCGGTCCGGGCGCGTACCGCCGAGGTGTTGCGTTCCTGGGTCGTGGACGGGCGGTTGGGCGAGGCGGTGGCGGACGGCGAGACCGGGCACGCGGTCGTGGACCGGATGGTCTCCGCCTTCACCTCCATCGCAGCCGCCCACCCGAGCGAGCCAGCCGCTCACCCGGGCGAGCCAGCCATCCCCCCGGGCGAGACAGCCACCCACCTGGATCAGCCGGCCGCCTGCGGTGGCGGGGCGGTCGCGCTGGTCGGGCATGTGGGTAGTCTCACCGCCGGGCTCAGCGTGCTGTGCCGCGGGCTGGGCGAGCGGGTCTGGGGAGCGCCGCTCCCGCACGCGGTGCCGTTCCCGGTCGAGTGGGACGGCCGGGCCTGGCGGTGCGCGTCGTGGCCGGCCTTACGACAAGATCGATAAGTGACCTACCTCGCCCAGGGCCCCCGCGTCGGCATCCGCCGCATCGGCCACCGCGACCGTACGGAATTCCTGACCCTCAACCGGGAGAGCGCCGACCTGCTCGCCCGCTGGATGCCCGGCGCCCCCATCACCACCGACGAGGCCTTCGACGGTTACATGGCGCGCTTCGACGACCCGGCGAACGAGGGGTTCGTCATCTGCCGGGTCGACACCGGGGCGATCGTCGGCCGGGCCAACCTGAACAACATCATCCGGGGCACCCGCCAGGACGGCACCCTGGGCTACTGCGCCTACTCGTCCACGACCGGCCGGGGCTACATGACCGAGGGGCTGCGGCTGCTCGTCCGGTACGCGTTCGGCGAGCTGGGGCTGCACCGCGTCGAAGCCAACATCCAGCCGTCCAACACCCCCTCCCTGAACCTGATCAGGCGGGCCGGCTTCCGGCGAGAGGGGTATTCGCCGGACTTCCAGTTCATCGACGGGGCGTGGCGGGATCACGAGCGATGGGCCGTCACGGCCGGTACGGGCCCGGGTGGCGCATAGCCCAGACGGTGCCGCGGGCGATGCTCTCCTTGAAGGCCGCGGAGGTCCTCCGCGCCAAGGTCGTCCACTCACCCGATGCTAGGTCACCCTCCTGCAGGTGGCCCATCCGCGTCGCAGCGCCGGTAGCGCCGCAACCTCCGGTACGACCGCAGGCCGCCCTCCGCGTCGATCCGGGCCTCGTAGAGGGCGAGGATGTCGTCCGAGGAGGGGATGCGACGGTCTTCGACGACCTCGACGCCGATCTTCCAGCCGCCCTCGACCGGTTCGACCGCCGTGACCCCTTCGGCCTCCTTCGCGGTCAGATCGATGATGTGGCGGAGCCCGATCCCGCCGGCCGTCACGGCCGTCAGCCCCTCCGCACCCGAGTCGGCGGCCCTTGAGGGCATGCGCGGCTCAGTCATTGCGTCTCTCCCCTCGCCTCGGCCAGCCTGCCCCCAGAGGGGGACGCGAAACTCCACGAGGCGAAAGGCGGACAGGGTACGAACCGTTCCTGGGCGTGCGGGTCGTGCTGCGGCTGTGGGCCGCCGGGTGGATGTGCTTCACTGCGGCGATTTGGGCGAGTGGACAGTATTCGCGGATGTCTATCGCTCAAATGTTCTAGCCATGGATGCAAACTCTTGGTAGCGTTTCGGTGACACATCGTGGAGGCGAGAGGCGGGGTGGACGGATGCAGGTCGTGCTGTACACGCCCGGGTGCCGCCACGAAACCGCTCCGAGGCAGGGGCGGCGACGTGAGTAAGCTCACCGCGACCGCGACCTGCACCGCCCACGGCTCGATCGTGGAAAAGACCGGCCAGGTCGTTTCTCAGCCGCTGCTGGCGCAGCGGGTCGCCTGGCTGACCGGCCTGGCGCGAGAACTCACCACCGGTATCGTCGCGGCCCGATGGAATGCGGCTGATCTGGATGCGCTGGCATCCGGGGTGGGGCTGGACGGGCGCGCGTTGCCGCCCAAAGGCTGGATGGCCGTCCGGCGCCTGGGCTGGGGCATGACCCCCGCGACGGGCGTGTATGTGTGCGATCGCGTGGTGCGGTGCGCGCAGGAGCAGGCCGCCCGCGCGTTGCGGCTGGCGCTGCACCGCCGCCGCCTGGTGGCGGCGATCGTGGCGACCTGGCCCGGCAATCCGCGCGCCCGCACCGACGCCGAATGGGACGCGCTACGCGCCGTACTGCCACAGGGAGTGACGGCAGCGCAGATCCGCAACCGCACCCGACAGATCACCACGTATCTCAACAAGCATGAGGCGTTCCCGACCGACCTGACCGACCTGGAGCAGCCCCCGAACGTCGCGGCGCAGATCCTGCTGGCCGCGGCCGACCAGCAGCTGGTCACCCTGCAGCGCACCGGCGACCACGGCGCCCGGTTGCGGGTGCGGCTGCCCCTGCTCGCCCGCCTCCGGCCGAGACTGGGCCTGGCACGTGCTGCCGATCACCTTGCCACCGACCGTGCCGCCACAGGCAAAGCTGTGCACGCCCACCCTGCGGGTGAAAGACGGCCGGGTGCGCGTCGATCTGCCGTTCCAGATCCCGATCAGCTTCGCGCCCGCCACCGGACATGTGAGCGGGATGGGGTTCGACTGGGGCGTCAACACCCTGCTGACCAGCGTGACAGGGAGTTTGGCCGAAGGCCGGGTGATCTCCGATGGGTGGCCACTCACCTACGACGCGAGCGGCATCTCCGCCAAGCTGCACCGGCTGCGAGCCGAACGCGAGCACCTGGCCGCCAAACACCAGCATCAGGAACGGCTCCTGACCGGCATGACCGTCACCGATCCCCGCTTCGCGCAGCTGACCAAGGCCCGCCAAAGCATCGGTGTCGAGCATGAGCGGCTGTGTGCCCGTATCCGGCACTTGAACAAGGCGCTGGCCTGGTCGGCGGCACGCTGGACGGTCGATCAGACCGTCGCCGACGCCGCGACGGTCATCTACCTGGAAAACCTGGCCACCCTGGAAGCACGCGGGCGCCGAGGACGCGCGAACGCGCGCCTGTCGGGGCAGGTGCGCGGGCAGATCGTCGAGGCGATCCGGCACCTGGCGGCCAAGCACACCATCGCCGTGGTCACCGTCCCGGCCCGCGGCACCTCCCGGTACTGCCCCCGCTGCGGCGACGGCACCTCACGGCTGCGACATGGCCCAGCCCCGGACCGGCTCGCCGAACGCGGCTGGGCGTGGGCATACTGCCCGGCTTGCGGCCTGTCCTGTGATCGGGACTGGGCCGCGGCCGAACGCATCCTCGCCCGCGGACTGCTGGGCCAGGACGCCACCCGCACCGACCGCGCCACCGGGACCCGCACCATCGGCAAGGTCGTGGAGGGCAACGTGGCCCGCGCCCGCCGACCGGCCAAGCCCACCCGCGCCGCCCGGCGAGCCCGCCGCACCCGAGCCGACCTGCACCCCCGGCCGGCGGCGCGGGACAGATCCAAGAGGCGTCCCACCCCGAAACGGCCGGCCCGCACCGCGAAGAACCCGGCAAACAACCCGGTGACCACATCGATTGATCATGTCAGCTCGGCAGACGATTGGCCGACCTCCAGCCGTGAGCCCGACCGGCGCACGGTGCCCGCCCCGGCCCCCGGCACGCCCGGGGTGGGACAGCGTCCGGCGGGCCATGCACCCAAGCCGGGACGGCGCGAGCCGTACCGGACAGGGCATGTCAGGAATTCTCACCACCGGACCGGCTTCCACCACGCCAAAGCCACCCCCGTGCTCGCGCTTGCCAAGCACGGGAGCAGCCCACAGCAGGCTACGCCCACCCGAACTACCTGATTCCTTCAGGGAACCACAGAGAATTCAAGACGCTTGACGCCGCTTTGGGTCAGGTGCTGGCGCGCACGGCCAGGAGCGGGGTGAGGAGGGTGGAGTCGGGCACCGCGCGGCCTTCGAGCTTGTCCATGACCAGGCGGACCGCCTCCCTGCCCACCTCTTCGGCCGGGATCAGCACGGAGGAGAGCGGCGGGCTGGCCCGCTCGGCCACGTCGTCGGGGCAGATCGCCACCACCGCCACGTCGTGCGGCACCCGGCGGTCGAGCTGCCGCAGCGCCGCCAGCACGTGGCCGACCGCGGCCTCGTTGTGCACGACCAGCCCGGACAGGCCGGGGCGGTCGAGGAGCAGGCCGCGTACGGTCTCGTACACCTCGTCGAACGTGTCCTCGCACGGCAGCGCGACGCCCTGCAGACCGTGGGCGGCCACCGCCTCCACGAACCCCTCGCGCGTCCGCCGGGCGAACCCCGTCCCCCGCTCGTACACCACGGAAGGCGCCCCGAGCAGCGCGATCTCCTCGTGGCCGCGTTCGGCGAGGTGATCCACGCACCGCGCGCCCGCGGCGGCGAAGTCGAGGTCGACGCACGTCAGCCCGGCGGGCTCGGCGGGGAAGCCGATGAGGACGCTCGGCTCGGCCAGTTCGCGCAGCAGCGGCACCCTGCGGTCGTCCAGCTCGACGTCCATGAGCACCAGCGCGTCCACCAGCGCGCTCGCGGCCACCCGCCGGATGCCCTCGGTGCCCTCGTCGGCGGTCAGCAGCAGCACGTCGTGGTCGAACCGGCGCGCGGCCGTCACCACCGCGCTGGCGAAGCGCATCAGGACGGGCACGTGCATACCCGCCCGCAGCGGCAGCACCAGCGCGATCACGTTGGAGCGCTTACTGGCCAGGGCGCGGGCGCCGGCGTTGGGGTGGTAGCCGAGCGCGCTGATGCTGTCGAGCACCCGGCGCCTGGTGTCGGCCGAGATCGTCCGCTTGCCGCTGAGCACGTAGGAGACCGTGCTGACGGCCACGCCCGCGTGCTTGGCAACCTGGGAGATCGTGACCGTGCGCCCGCTCAAGCCCGGGCTCCGAAGTCGAGCCGGGCCAGCGTGACGCCGTCGTCCTCGAACACGGCATAAAGGTCGTGCACGCCGTCCGCGGCCGCGAGCGGGGCCGTGATGGCGTGGTAGGCGTAGCGGGCGGTCCTGGGGACGGGGAAGGTGGCGAGGGCCTCCCCGTAGAGGGGGTCGCCGCGGCGGATGGTGATCATGCCGCCTTCCGCGCTGCCCGCCGTCGCCACGCACGTCGTGGCCCCGCTGAGATCGACCTGCCGGAAGAGGATCCAGGCGCCCTCCGCGTCGGACCTGACGGCGTCGCCGTCCACCTTGGTCTCGTCCACGAACGTGATCGCGTCGTACTCGTCGTGCGCCGCCGCGCGCAGCAGCCCCGACTGGGGCGGCACGCTCTCGCCGTCCACCTCGAAGCGGGCGCTCAGGCGCAGGTCGGTGGCGCTGCGGCCGACCATGAGCTGGTGCGGCGCGCTCTCCACGACGAACCTGCTCCTGGTCACGTCCCAGAACGCCAGCTCCGGCACCGGCAGGGTCAGGGTGACGGCGCGGCTCTCGCCGGGCGCCAGGCGGACCTTCTCGAAGCCGCGCAGGCGGCGCAGCGGCTGCTTGACGCGGGAGCGCTGCTGGTGGGTGTAGAACTGGACGACCTCCACGCCGGGCCGCGGGCCGGTGTTCGTCACGGTGACGCGGGCGCGCACCAGGTCGCCGTCCAGTTGTACGCGCAGGTCGGCGTACTCGAACATCGTGTAGCTCAGGCCGTGGCCGAACGGGTGCAGCGGGACGCCGCGGAAGTACAGGTACGTGGCGTCGGAGGCGATGATGTCGTAGTCGAGCAGGTCGGGCAGCTCCTGCTCGGAGCGGTACCACGTCTGGGTGAGGCGGCCCTCGGGGTCGGCGTCGCCGAAGAGCACCTCGGCCAGGGCGTGGCCGTACTCCTGGCCGCCGTGGGCCGACCACAGCACGGCCGGGACCTCGTCGTCGGTCCAGGTGAGCGGGTAGCCGCTGGTGATGACCATGACGGTACGGGGGTTCGCCTTGCGCACGGCCCGCACCACGGCGTCCTGCCCGGGGGCCAGGGCCAGCGTCATGCGGTCCTCGGTCTCGCGGCCGTTCACGAGGGGGTGGTCGCCGACCACCACGACCGCCACGTCGGCCGCCGCGGCCAGGCGGGCGGCCTGGTCGGTGCCGCTCCTTACCACGTCCATGGCCAGCCAGACCGCCTGGTCGGCGTCGTCGACCAGGCGCAGCACGCCGTCGTCGCCGGCGCCGACGTAGCAGCCGGTCGAGATGTGGCGCAGGGCGAGCGTGCCGCGCGGCCGCTCCTCCATCCGGAACGTCTGGCGCACCTCCCACCCGTTGGGGCCCGGCTGGTCGTTCACCAGCGTGACGCCGTCCACCGACACGAACCGGCCGGTCGCCACGGCCCGCAGCGCGTAGGCCCCGCCACCCCAGTCGAACAGGTCGAACGCGCCGGTTTCCGAGCTCACGCGCAGCGGCCCGCCCGCGGGATCGGCGGCCACCGGCCCGGCCTCGGCGGTCAGCGTCACCCGGTCCACGGCCTCGCAGAACACCGTCTCGCACCGCTCGCCCAGCCCCTGGCGGGCGGTGACCGCGTACGGGAGGGTGCCGCTGTACCAGTCCTCCAGGAGCGCGTCGCCGAGCTGCCCGATCACCGCGACCTTGGTCACGCCGTCGAGCGGCAGCAGCCCGTCGTTCTTCAGCAGCACGAACGAGCACCGCGCCGCCTCCCTGGCCAGCGCCTGGTGTTCGGGGCAGTTGACCACGTTGTCGCTGACGTCGTCGTACGGCGTCGCCGGGTCGAACTCCCCCAGCCGGAACCTGATCGACAACGCGTGCCGCACGGCCCGGTCCACGTCCTCCTCGGCCAGCAGGCCCTGGGAGAGCGCGTCGCGCAGATGGCCGAGCGTGGCCTCGCAGCGGTCGTCGTCCTGGGTGAAGCTGTCGAGCCCCGCCTTGATCGCGTGCGCGTACGCCTCGGGCAGCGTGTCGTGGTAGCCCTGGAGCGCGGTGAGGTTGCCCGGCGCGTACGCGTCGCTGACCACCAGCAGGTCGTCGGGCGCCCACGCGCGCAGCGCCTCGCCGATCAGCGGGCTGAGGTGCGCGGGGCGGCCGTTGACCAGGTTGTACGACGGCATGACCGCCACCGCCACGCCCTCCTCGATGGCGGGCCGGAAGGCGGGCAGCTCGTACTCGCGCAGCACCCGCGGCGGCAGGTTGCTGGAGGTCGTGCAGCGGTCGGTCTCGTTGTTGTAGGCCAGGAAGTGCTTGAGCGTGGGGGCGGTCTTGAGGATTGCGGGAGCGCTCCCACGAAGTCCACGCGCATAGGCCGTGGCCATCACGCCGGTCAGCCACGGATCCTCGGAGTACCCCTCCTCGTTGCGTCCCCAGCGGGGGTCACGCAGCGGGTTCACCACCGGGGCCCACACGTTGCGCCCCGCGCCCGCCGGGTCCTTGTGGTGGAAGGCCAGCACCTCGTCGCTGGTGGCCTCGCCCACCCTGCGCACGAGGTCGGGATCCCACGTCGAGGCCAGCCCCACGGCCTGCGGGAACACGGTGGCCGGTCCCAGCCAGGCCAGCCCGTGCAGCGCCTCGGTGCCGGTGCGGAACGCGCCGAGGCCCAGCCGCTCGACCGGCGCCTGGTACTGGTGCAGCAGCCCCACCTTCTCCTCGAGGGTGAGCCGGCGCACCAGGTCGTCGATCCGGTCGGAAATCGGGATCGCTGGGTCGCGGAAGGGTTCTTGCATGGTCATCCCTCTGAGAGTGTCGAAGCGCTTCGACGACCGGCCTGGGGAAGTTACACGGACATTTCGGTGGGTTGACTGAAGAGTGCACTTCCCGGTGACCAAGGTCAAGGGACTCGGGGCAATCTCCCCGAATCAATGGAGTCGAGCACCCTCGCGGCACCGCCCAGCGCGGCCGCGTCGTGGCCCAGCGTCGAGGCGACGACCTGGCAACCGCCTGACCCGGAGGCGATCACGCGGTCGTCCATCTCGTCCTGGACGGCGGGCAGCAGCCACGGCGCCAGCGGGACGTAGTAGCCGCCGAGGATCACCACCTCGGGATTGAGCAGGTTCGCCAGGATCGACACGCCCTTGCCCAGGCTCCGGCCCACCGACTCCAGCGTGGCCAGGGTGGCCGGGTCGCCGGCGCGGGCGAGGCGTACGGACTCCTCGATCTCCACCTGGATCTCGGCGGGAGAGGGGTCCTTGCCCAGCACGGCGCCGATCCCGGCCATGACCTCCAGGCAGCCGCGCCGCCCGCAGTGGCACTCGGGACCGTCGGGATCGAGCTGGACGTGGCCGATCTCGCCGCTGTAGCCGAGGCGGCCGCGGCGCAGCCGCCCGTCGAGGATGATCCCCGCACCGACGCCGATCTCGCCGGTGAGGTAGACAAGGTCGGAGGCCCCCGCGTGCGCGCCGAAGCGCTGCTCGGCCAGGGCGGCGAGGTTGGCGTCGTTGTCGACCTGGATCGGGAAGCCGGGGTCGCGCAGCGCCTTGGTCAGGTCTCCGCCGATGTCGGCGTCGCGCCAGCCGAGGTTGGGCGCGATGCGTACGGTGCCCTGCACGTCGACCAGGCCCGGCACGGCCACGGCCAGGCCCAGGACCTGGCGCTCCTCCCTGGCCATGCGGTTGACCACCCGCCGGATGATCGCGCCGACGCCCGCGACCCCCTGGTTGACGGACTCGCCGCCGCCGAACGAGCGCCGCCACGTCAGCAGCCGCTCCCCCGCCAGGTCGGTGGCCACGGCGGACACGTAGTCGACGTTGATCTCGACCCCGATGGCGGCGTACGGCGAGCCGTCCAGCACCAGCATCGTGGCCGGCCGCCCGACCCGGTTCTCCGTCAGCCCCGTCTCACGGACCAGCCGCCGGTCGATGAGGTCCGCGACGAGACTGGAGACCGTCGCCTTGTTGAGCCCGGTGGAGGCCGCGATGTCGGCCCGCGAGCAGGGCGCGTGCTCCCGGACGAACCGCAGCACGACCGCGAGGTTGGTGGCCCGTACGTCGGCGAAGTCGGCCGGCTGAGGGCCGGTCGTAGAAGTGATCAAAATCAGCCCCGTTCCCGCCAAGAGATGACCCCAGCATGCCGCATCCCGGGCTCCCTTCACCAACAGGAGTCGATGCCGCGCAGCTTCTCATCGGCACCAACCTGTGACGTCGCGATCCCTTGTGGCCACGGTCACAGTCTACTAATTTGTTTGGTCGTAATACCAACTAATTTTCATAAGGCCATCCCCACTTGGAGAAGGGAGCGGGCCATGGCAACCAACACGTCCCGCCGCGGATTCCTCGGCCTGGTCGGTGCGAGCGTTCTGGTGGCCGGCTGCGCCGAGAAGAAGCAGCTGTCCAAGGGTACGGCCGTGGCGGCCGACAAGCTCAAGAGCCTGGTGCCCACGCGGATCCCGTTCGAGATCCCCGGGCTCAAACCCGATCTGCCCGGCGCCGAGTTCGTCTCGCCCGGCTTCCTGACCCGCCCGGCCACCATGGTGCAGGCCGTCACCACCAAGCCGCTGACCAGCGGCAAGGAAGTGACCGCGATGACTCCGCTGTGGGGCACGGTGCCGCCCGGCCTGGGCAGCAACTCCTACTACGACTACGTCAACGAGCGCCTCGGCGGCGTCGTGCGCTTCAACATCTCCGACGGCAACACGTACGGGCAGAAGCTCAGCACCCTGCTGGCCAGCGGCGACGTGCCCGACATGCTCATGGTCCCGGGGTGGGAGCTCATCAAGATCGCCCACTTCACCGAGGCGGTCAACAAGCTCTTCACCGACCTGTCCCCCTACCTGGCCGGGGACAAGGCCAAGGAGTTCCCGCTGCTGGCCAACTTCGACACCGCGGCCTGGCAGTACGGCGTCTTCGGCGGCGTCCTGCAGGGCATCCCCTGGCAGAACGACCCGTACCCGTTCGCCACCTTCGTCCGCCAGGACATCCTGAACGAGCTGAGCCTGCAGCAGCCCAAGAGCGGCGACGACCTGCTCGTGCTCGGCAAGGCCATCACCGACACCAAGAAGAAGCGCTGGGCGTTCGGCGGCGGCATGGAGCAGGAGATGCAGCGGGCCTTCGGGGCGCCGCGCGAGTGGCGCAAGAAGAGCGACGGCACCCTCGAGTACAAGTACGAGACCGCCGAGTGGGCCGCCTCGATCGAGTTCATGACCAAGCTCTTCGAGGCCGGGTGGGTGCACCCCGACATCGTCGCCAACAAGGACGCCGACAACAAAGCCATCTTCGGCAGCGGCCAGATGATCATCTACCGGGACGGTCCCGGCGCCTGGCACGAGAACCTGGGCCGGTTCCAGGCCGACAACCCCAAGTTCGACATGCAGATCGTCGCCCCCTACCCGGCCAAGCCCGGCGGCAGGACCATCATGTGGCGCAACGAGCCCGCCGGCATGTTCGTCTTCATCAAGAAGGGTCTCGGCGACGCCCGCACCCGCGAGCTGCTGGCCCTGTCCAACTGGTGCGCGGCGCCGTTCGGCACCCAGGAGTACGAGCTGGTCTTCAACGGCGTCGAGGGCAAGCACTACGACGTCAAGGACGGCAAGGTCGAGCAGACGGCGCTCGGGCGCAAGGAGGTCGCGCCCACGTACATGTTCCTGTCGGGCCGGCCGAACGCCAACGAGAAGAGCCAGTACAAGGGCTTGGTCCAGGCGCAGTACGACTGGCAGACGCAGGCCTCGAAGATCCTGAACAACGACCCGTTCGTGGGCATCCGGGTGGAGACGCCCTCCAAGATGGCCGGGCTGGCCACGCCCACCGAGGACAAGATGCAGGAGATCTTCCGGGGCAAGCGGCCGGTGTCCGAGTGGCCGAAGATCGTCAAGGAGTGGCAGGAGCAGGGCGGGAACGAGGCGCGCGAGTTCTACATGAAGGTCGCGCGGGAGAACGGCAGGCTGTGACCCCGGCGACTCTCGCGAGGGGCTTCTCATGGGCGTGACGACGGCCAGGCGAACGGCCCGGCACCCCTTGAGCGTCGCGGCCAAGCCCCACGAACTGACCTGGCGGGCCAAGCTCCGGCGGGACTGGCCGCTGCTCGTGATGAACCTTCCGATGCTGCTGCTCGTCCTCGCCTTCTGGTGGATCCCAGCCCTGGGCAACGTCATCGCGTTCCAGGACTACAACCCGTACACCGACGGGATCACCGGCTCCCCGATCATCGGCTTCACCAACTTCGCGCTGCTCTTCCAGGACCCCCAGTTCCTGCGCGCCATCGCGAACACCCTGTCCATCACGGCCTTCCAGCTCGTCTTCTACTTCCCCGTGCCGATCATGCTGGCGCTGCTGCTCAACAGCATCGTCTCGGCCCGGCTGAGGGCGTTCGTGCAGGGCGTGGTCTACATGCCGTTCTTCTTCTCCTGGGTGCTGGTCATCGCCATCTTCCAGCAGATGTTCGGCGGGGCGGGGCTGCTGGCCCAGATCCTGCGGGAGCGCGGCCACGAGGCTGTCGACTGGATGACGAATTCGGACACGTTCATCCTGCTGATCACGTCCCAGACCGTCTGGAAGGACGCCGGCTGGGGGGCGATCATCTTCCTCGCCGCCCTCAGCACCATCGACCCCAACCTGTACGAGGCCGCCGCCGTGGACGGAGCCCGCCGCTGGCGTCGCATGTGGCACATCACGCTGCCCGGGCTGCGTCCGGTGATCGTGCTCCTGCTGATCCTGCGGCTCGGGGACGCGCTGAACGTCGGGTTCGAGCAGTTCATGCTGCAGCGCAGCGCCGTCGGCAGCGCGGCGTCCGAGGTCTTCGACACGTTCGTGTACTGGTCGGGCCTGCGTACCGGGGACCTGGGGTACGGGGCGGCGGCCGGGCTGTTCAAGGGCCTGGTCGGGCTGCTGCTCATCGTGGCGGCCAACCGGGTCGCGCACGCGTTCGGCGAGCGAGGGGTGTATTCGCGATCATGACGGTACTCACCTCCCGTAAGCCCTCCCGGCTCGCGCCGTGGGAGGAACGCCCTTCGCCGTTCGGTCAGCTAGGCAAGGGCACGCTGATCACGCTGGTCGTCGTGGTGGTGCTCGGCCCCCTCTACACCATCGTCCTGACCAGCCTCAGCTCGGCCGCCACGGTCAACCGCGCGGGCGGGCTGGTGCTGGTGCCGGAAGGGATCACGTTCGAGGCGTACGAGCAGATCTTCTCCGACACGGTCGTCAGCAGGGCCGTCCTGGTCAGCACGGGCGTCACGATGGTCGGGACGCTCCTCAGCGCCGGCGTGAGCATCCTGGGCGCGTACTCGCTGTCGCGCCCGGGCTCGTTCCTGCACCGCCCGCTGCTGTTCAGCGTGCTGCTGATGTTCGTCTTCTTCCCCGGCATCATCCCGGTCTACCTGATGGTCAGCGGCCTGGGCCTGAAGGACAGCTACTGGTCGCTGATCCTCCCGACGGCCGTCTCGGCGTTCAACGTGGTGGTGCTGCGCTCGTTCTTCATGAGCATCCCGGGAGAGGTCCTGGACAGCGCCCGCATCGACGGGGCGGGCGAGTTCCGCATCCTGTGGCGCATCGTCCTGCCCATGTCGAAGGCGGTCACGGCCGTGGTGGCGATGTTCTACGCGGTCGGCTACTGGAACGCCTGGTTCAACGCGATGCTGTACATCGACGACACCAGGAAGTGGCCGCTGGCGTTGATCCTGCGCCAGTACGTGGTGGACTCCAACCCGCTGCCCAGCGCCACGGCAGGCGTGACCGGGGACGCCCCGCCGACACTCGCCATCAAAATGGCCATCGTGGTCATCGCGGTGATCCCCGCCTTGATCATCTACCCCTTCGTCCAACGCCACTTCACCAAGGGCGTGATCGTGGGCGCCATCAAGGGCTGACTCCACGAGGGGGGCGCTGCGCGCCTTGGGATTTCAGGCAGCGCCTCCCAAAGGGGCTCCGCCCCCTTTCGATCCCCCTCGACCCCCGCTCGCTGCGCTCGCCGGCACCCGCCCGTTGCCCGATTACCGGGTTGGCCTGCTGGAGCCCGCCCCGAGCGGCCCTCGCTACCGCTCGGACGTGTCCATCGGGGTCTCGCGGCTTCGCCACGAGGCCTCTGGCGAGGGCGCTTCGGCTCCAGGGTGATTGCCGACTGAGGCACAAGGCCATGCGCCGACCGTGTCGGTACGCATGGCCGGGCTGTGGACCTCACGCCGTAGATTGGCGGCGTTCATCCATTCGAGAAAGCTGGTTGTCGTGTTCGGTGAGGTCGCTGAACGTTACGCCAAGTTGGTCAGCCGGATGACGTGGGAAGACGAGGCGTACACCGTGACACTCCCTGACCACGGCGTGCTGACGGTCGAGGACGCCGTGCGCCGACTCGGGCTCGACGCCGCCACTGTGCATGCTCCGAGAGAGGTTCAGCCGGAGGATCTCTGCCTCCAACGTGTTGGCACTGGCATCGTCACGTGGTCGAACAACCCTTACCCCGATGGCAAGGAGGTGACGGATCGACTCGGTGGCGATGGATTCCGACACTGGTATCTGTCCGGAGACATCGATGGCAACACCACCCTGTACGCCCGCTACGGAGACAGCGAGGGGCAGCTTCGATTTCCCGAACCTTGGGTACTGCCCTTCATTCCCTGGACCGAACAGATCGGGCCACTGGCGCACTATGCGGAGTATTTCGCCGGCGTCTACGACACCTGGTCGGGCGACCCCGAGACGTGGTCGGACAACCCGGACGTGTCGGCGGTGGGCACGTGTCTTGCGGTGATCGAGTTGGAAAGCGGCGTTCGTCTGGACGAGAAGCTGCGCAGGGGTCCGAAGACATACGTGCCGATGCCCAGATGACCCCCGCCTGCCGACTCGGCTACCCAAGAGCTCCTAGCTCGCGGACGGCGGGCAGCCTTCGATCGTCGAGTGCAGGGGTGTCCAGCGGTCGCCGTGGACGCCGAACTCGCCACGGGGTCCGATCATGAAGGCGTAGGGAAGGGCGGTTCGCTGCATTCCTGCTTCGAACCACCGCCCTTCAGCTGGCGACTCATAGTGCGGAGCGGGAGGAAGCACGAGCCCGCCCCAGCGCCTCGCATAGGCGGCCACCCGGTCGATCTCAGTGGCGGGGATGCCCAGTCGGCGGCCAGTCGGCTCGGAAGTTGATCGACAGCGGCGCGTTCGCCCTCGGTAAGGGGGATGGCGGCGACCATGCGCTGCAGGTTCTCCTTGGTCTGGAGGTGGGGCCTTGGAAGCGACCAGACTTCAGATTCGTTCGACTTCGAGTACGAGCTTGCCGGTGGTCCGGCCCGACTCGATGCGGCGGTGGGCCTGCGCTGCCTGATCCAGCCGTAGCGACTCGACCTGCACCCGAAGCTCCCCACCGGCGGCCGCGGCCACAGCCCGACGCAGCGCCCGGCCTGCTTCCGCTGGGAAGGCGGCGGAGAAGGCCGCCAGGTTGAACCCGGACACCATCTTGTTGGTGAACCACAGTTCGTTGGCCGAGATCCCCACGTCCTCGGCGCCGGAGGCGTTGCCCATCACCACCATCCGGCCCATCGGCGCGAGCAGGTCCAGGCTGCCGCGTCGGGCCGGACCGCCGACCATGTCCACCACGACGTCGAACCGGCCGGCCTCGGCCACCTGGTCGCGCAGGACGACCTCGTCGTAGCCGAACGCCCTGGCGGTCTCGATCTTGGCGGGGCTGCCTACTGTGCCCACCACGCGGCCCGCACCAAGCAAGCGGGCGGCCTGGCCGAGCTGGCTGCCCACGCCTCCGGCGGCGGCGTGCACGAGCACGCTCTCCCCGGGTTCGATGCGGGCCACCCGGTCGAGCACGAGGAACGCGGTGGTGCTGTTGGAGGGCAGCGCCGCCGCGATGCCCAGCCCCAGGTCGTGGCCGTCCAACGGGGCCACCAGGTCCGCGGAGGTGACCACCGTCTCCGCGTAGCCGCCGCTGTCGACAATCGTCAGGGCGGCGACCGACTGACCCACGCGCAGCCCCTCGACGCCGGGGCCGAGCGCCCGGATGCGGCCGGACACCTCGATGCCGGGTACGAAGGGCAGCGGTACGTCCACCACGCCCTGCCGGTAGAGGATCTCGGCGAAGTTCGCGCCCGCGTAGGCCACGTCGATGGAGACCTGCCCAGGCCCGGGCTCGGGGAGCTTGACCTCGTCGAGGCGGAGGACGTCCGCGCTGCCGAATTCGGGGATCGTGATTGCCTTCATGCCGTCCATCGTGCTGGGACGGCTTTCGGTAAGGCAGTGTCAGCTCATCCTGGGTGTGCCACCACCAGGCTCTCCACCTTCGCCTTGGTGTCGGTGTCGGGATGCGGCGTGTGCAGCACCACGTTGAGGTCCGTACGATCCGGCAGCCGGAACAGCGAGTACTCGAAGACGAGGTCCCCGGCTTCGGGGTGCGTGATCGCCTTGATCCCCTGGGAGCGGGAGCGGACATCCGGCCGGGCCCACAACTCGGCGAACTCCGCGCTGGCACCGCACAGCTCTTCGGCGATCTGCCCGAAGAGCGGGTCGTCGTGATAGCGGGCCGCGCCGGCACGGAAGTCGGCCACCATGTCCGGGGCGAACTCGTGCCATTCGGTGAATCTGCCGCGGTAGATCGGATGGGTGAAGAACGCCACCATGCAGTTGCGGACCTCGCCGTCGAATCCGAACACCCACCTGGCCGCGTCGTTCATCGCCACCAGGTTGTAGTGCCGATCCAGCACGTGCGCCGGGTTGGGCATCCAGGCGTCCAGCACCGCGCGCAGCTGCTCGCTCACCGGCGCGCCCGGCCGGCCCGCGGGGTCCGGCGGGTTCAGCCCGGCGAGCACGTACAGGTGGGCCCGTTCCGCCTCGTCGAGCTGCAGCGCGCGGGCGACCGCGTCCAGCACGGCGTCGGAGACCTTGATGTCGCGTCCCTGCTCCAGCCAGGTGTACCAGGACACTCCCACCCCGGCGAGCACCGCCACCTCTTCCCGGCGCAGTCCCGGAGTGCGGCGGCGCCCTCCGGCGGGCATACCGGCGTCGGCGGGGGTGAGAGCCTCCCGCTTGCCACGCAGGAACTCTTTGAGCTGGTCACGGCGAGCTTGACTGGCAGTCACCAACACACCATAGGCGACCATAGACCACCACCCCTTCTCCTCGAGTCGACCAGGCCCTGGACCGGCAGGTGCGGCATGGCCGCGCCGTGGGCGAAGATGATCCCGAACGCGGATCCGTCCGGGCTCATGTCCACCGTGGTCGGCCTCGTCTCCGGCCCGCGGATCGCGACGTGCGCGCGCCCGCAGTGCTCCCGGATCACCAGCCAGATCGCCGGAGAACGCGCCACTCAGGCGGCGGGGAGGGGGTCCTGGCCGAGCAGGCGGTGGCCGTTCTCGGCGGAGGCGCGTACGGCGGCGAAGCCGTAGGCCGTCATCGCCGACTCGTACTCGGCCAGCGCCTGGAGGAGCGGCCGGCCGGCGGCGGCCGCGCCGAGGGCGGCGGTGAGCGCGCTCGCGTCGCGCAGGGCGGTGTTCGCGCCGATCCCGCCCGCGGGGCTCATCGCGTGGATGGCGTCCCCGAGCAGCGTGACGTTGGCGGCCGGCCAGGGCTCGATCGGCACGCTGGTACGGAGCACCAAGGCGAAGACCGTGGAGGTGTCCCAGTGGTCGATGATCGCCCGGACCCGGGGGTGCCAGTCCTCGATCGCCCGCAGGGTCAGGGCGCGCAGCTCGGTCCCCGACATGGCGCGCAGTTCGTCGTCGGGCGGCAGGAGTTCGCGGCGGGCGCCGAAGGAGCAGGTCATGTAGTCCTGGGTGACTCCTGATTCGGCCGGCACGGGCTCGGGAAACTCCACCGGGGCGACGCCGACGAAGCTGCCGTCCGGGCCGATGATCGGGGTGAACACGGCGAACATGTCGTCCAGGAACAGCTCGCGGGTCCGCGCCGTGAGCGGCACCTTGCCGTACAGCTGCCGCAGGCCCGTGTCCACCACGCGCGCGTGCGGCAGGTACTGCCTGCGCACCGGGGAGTTGACGCCGTCCGCCGCCACGAGCACGTCACCGGTCGCGGTGCCGCCGTCGGCGAAGTACGCGGTGACGCGGCCGTCAGAGCCGGTGCGATAGTGCGTGAACCGCTTGCCGAACCGGACCGTGTCCGTCAGGCCGGAGAGCAGGATCCGCCGCAGCGTCAGCCGGTCGACCGCCAGGTGCACGCCGTCGTCGGACGGCTCCAGGACCGTGAGCCGCTCAAGCCGGTGGTCGAAGACAGGCGTGCTGGTACGCGGCAGCCCGGCCGTGGCGCGGAACAACCGGTGCAGCCGCTCGGGCAGGTTCGCGGCCAGGGCCCGGTCGCCGTGCTCGTCTATGTGGATGCGGTAGCCCTGCTGCCGCGAGGTCAGGGTTTCGTCGCTCTCGTACACGGCGACGCTGATGTTCCTCTGCCGGAGCCCCTGTGCGAGGCACAGCCCGCCCAGCCCCGCACCGATGACGATCACATGCATGTCCCGCGGTCCTCCCGTTGAGCCTTCCCTAGCAGTGCGAGGGAGACTCTAACATCGCTAGGGACTGCCTTGCACTGCTAGATTGGTGCGTGGCAGACGGAGGAGTTCGCGCATGGCACGTCAAGATCCCGGCTTTCCCGGTGGCATCGAGGAGACCGAGCCGAGGCTGGACCGCGCCCAGATCGCCCAGGCGGCCCTCGACCTCCTGGACGAACACGGTTTCGACGCGTTCAGCATGCGCAAGCTCGCCGTGGCGCTCGACATCAAGTCGCCGTCGCTCTACTGGCATGTACGCAGCAAGGACGAGCTGTTCGACCTGCTGATCGACGTGGTCCTGGGCAAGTGCCGGCTGCCGGCCGAGGACGACCGCCCCTGGACCGAGCGGCTGGCCGGCATCGGGCTCGAACTCCGCCAGGTCCTCCTCGCCCACCCCGCGGCCACCCGGCTCCTGCCGGGCAGGGTGCCCTTCGGGCCGAACGGGCTACGGCTGGCCGACCACATCATCGGCGTCCTGCGCCAGGCCGGGTTCGACAACCGGCTGTCGAGCTACGGCTACCTGCTGTTGCTGTTCTACGTCACCGGTTTCGCCGGTCAGGAGATCGCCTTCGGCAAGGGCCCCGACAACCCCGCCCGCCTCGCCCAGATCACCCGTTTCCTACGCGAACTGCCCGCCGATCGCTATCCCCACGTGACGGCCGTGGCGGACGAACTCACCGGCGCCCCCGTCCTCACCCGCCGCTTCGAGCTGGGCCTGGCCGGGATCCTCAACGAACTCGACCACGAACGCCGTAAATGACCGCGAAAGACGAAGACCTGGCCACTGGCGGCCAGGTCGTCATCAGGGTCTGCACTACGCCTCGCTCAACGGCGACGGCGGCTGCGGCGGCGGCTGGAACGGCTGCTGCTGTCGCTGTTGATCCTCTTCTTCGGCCCCAGCGGATTGGGCCCAGGGGGCTCCATGGCCACGGGCAAGATCCTCGCAGCTGACATGTAACTCGGGAAGATCATGATTCGCTCCTTTCGAGAATGCGACGGAGCGGTCGACGGACTGGAGCGCACATTCCCAACCGGCTATTCGGACATACCCCTCATACAGCCACATTACCCCGCAAACCATTCCCCAGCTCTGGCTCGTCCGAAACATGAGTCTTGAGAGCCCTCGGGGCGTTCAGCCCGCTGCAATCCGATTGCATGGCCGGTTAAAAATACTCCCCAATGTCAGAGTCGGCGGAGGGGGATGCGACGGATGCGGTTCGCGGTGCTGGGGCCTGTGCGCCTCTGGCGAGGAGACGTCGAGCTGAACTCCGGTCCTCCGCAGCAACGAGCCCTGCTCGCCCTCCTGCTGGCGTACGCGGGACGGCCCGTGAGCCTGGACGAGATGGTCGACGTCCTCTGGGGGCAGGACCCGCCGTCCAGCTCGATCAACGTCGTCCACAGGTACGTGGGCAACCTGCGCCGGTTGCTGGAACCGGGGCTGCCGCCCAGGGCGGAGGGCGGCTGGCTGCTGCGGGGCGCGGGCGGGTACCGCCTGAAGGCCGACGCCGGCACGCTCGACCTGCTGCGCTTCCGCCACCTGGCCGGGCAGGCCCGCTCGGCCGCCCCGGCGGAGGCGGTGGAGCTCTACGCGGAGGCGCTGGCCGTATGGCAGGGGGAGGCGGCGGCGGGCATTCCGGCCGAGGTGCGGTCCCTGCCCGTGTTCACCGCTCTGGAGCAGGAGCGGATCATGGTCGCGCTGGAGGCGGCCGACGTGGCGCTGGAGCACGGCGGGATGGTCGGACTGCTGCCCGCGCTGAGGGCGGCGGCCACCCGGCATCCGCTGGACGAGCGGCTCCAGGCCAGGCTGGTGCTCGCCCTGGCCACCACCGGCCGCCAGGCCGAGGCGCTGGACACCTGGCAGGCGGTCCGGGACGAGCTCGCCGAGGAGCTGGGCGTCGAACCGGGCCAGGAGTTGCGCGCCGCCCAGCAGCGCGTACTGACCGAGGCCGCCGACGGGCTCGCGACGGACGCTGCGGACACGGTGGTGCGGCCCGCGCAGCTGCCCGCCGATCTCGCCGTCTTCGCGGGCAGGCGGGCCGACCTGGCCAAAGCCCTCGCCCTGCTCGACGGCGACGCGCTGAGAACGGTCGTGATCAGCGCCATCGGCGGCATGGCGGGCGTCGGCAAGACGACGCTGGCGGTTCACTGGGGGCACCAGGTGGCCCACCGTTTCCCGGACGGCCAGCTGTACGTGAACCTGCGCGGCTTCGACCGCCTGGGCTCCGCCATGGACCCCGCCGAGGCCCTGAGGAGCTTCCTGGAGGCGCTCGGCGTGCCGCCGCACCGGATCCCGGTCGCGGTGGACGTGCAGGTCGGGCTGTACCGGAGCCTGCTGGCCAAGCGCCGGGTGCTGATCCTGCTGGACAACGCCCGCGACGCCGAGCAGGTACGCCCGCTGCTGCCCAGCAGCCCCGGCTGCCTGGTGCTGATCACCAGCAGGGACCGGTTGCCGGGCCTGCTGGCGACGGAGGGGGCGCTGCCGATGACGCTGGACCTGTTCCCGGCCGAGGACGCCCGGGAGTCGCTGGCCCGGCGGCTCGGCGAGGAGCGGGTCGCGCGGGAGCCGCAGGCGGTGGACGAGATCGTCGAACGGTGCGGCGGCCTGCCGCTGGCCCTGGCCGTGGTGGCCGCCCGCGCCGCCGCCAACCCGGTCTTCCCCCTGTCCGCGATCGCCGCCGAGCTGCGCGGGACGCCCGCGACGCTGGACGCCTTCGCGGACGGCGATCCGGCCGTCGACGTGCGGGCGGTGTTCTCGTGGTCGTACCGGTCGCTCAGCGCGGAAGCGGCCCGCCTGTTCCGGCTGCTGGCGCTGCATCCGGGGCCTGATATCAGCGCCGGGGCGGCCTCCGCCCTCGCGGGCGAGCCCGTACGGCGTGCGCTGAACGAGCTGACCAGGGCCAGCCTGCTCACCGAGCACGCCCCCGGCCGGTACGCCGCGCACGATCTGCTGCGCGCGTACGCGACCGAGCTCGTGGCGGACTCCGAGGACGATCGGGACGCGGCCGTAGGACGGCTGCTCGACCACTACACGCAGCAGGCGCACGGGGCCTGCAGGAAGTTCGCGCCGTTCTGGGTGCGGCCGGAGCTGGGCCGGCCCGTGCCGGAGTTCGATGACGACCGGCAGGCGCTGGCCTGGTTCACGGCCGAGCACCCCGTGCTGATGTCCGTGGTGGAGCTGGCGGCCCAGGACGGGTTCGACACGCACAGCTGGCAACTGGCCTGGGCGCTGGAGCGCTTCCTCGACCAGCAGGGACACTGGCGCGACTGCGCGACCGTACAGCGCCATGGACTCGCCGCCGCCCAGCGGCTGGGGCACCGGACCGCGCAGGCGCACCTGCATCGGGCGCTGGCCCGCGCCTCCGCGCGGCTCGGGGACTATCACGTGGCCTGGCCCGGCATCCGGCGTTCGCTGGAGCTGCACGAGGAGCTGGGCGACCTGGCCGGGCTGGCCACCGCCCACCGCAGCCACGCGTGGCTGCTCGACCAGGTCGGCCGGTACGAGGAGTCGATCCAGCAGGCCGAACGGGCGCTCGCCCTGTACGCGGCCACCGGCAACCCCGCCGGCGAGGCCAGCATGCTGCACGCGCTCGCCTGGACCCACATCAGGCTGGACCAGGACTGCCGGGCCGCCACGTACCTCCAGGACGCCTTGATCAAGCTGAACGGCCTGAGCAACCGCTACGGCGACGCTGGTGTCCTGGACGGCCTCGGCTACGCCCTGCACCGGATGGGCGACTACGACCGGGCCATCGTCTACTACCGGCACGCCCTGGCCCTCTACCGGGACGTCGGCGACCGCTACAACGAGATCGGCACCCTGCGCCACCTCGGCGACAGCCACCGCGAGGCCGGCGACCATGACGCGGCCCGGGACTCCTGGCAACAGGCCCTGGACCTGGTCGACGAGGTCGTCGATCCGTCGACGGCCGACGAGATCCGCTACAAGCTCCTCTGCCTCGACATGCCCGACCTGGTGGGCGCCGAGAGAGGCGTCAGACGCTCCTGCCGCGGCGGCCCCTGACCACGCGCCCGGCGCGTCAGCCCCGCTTGTTGTAGAGGTGGAGGGCGAGCGGCCCGCACACCGCGGCGATGGCAGCGGTCGCGATGAGCGACCAGACGAGAGATCCCCCGGTGCCGGCGGCGTCGTTCATCAGGCCCCTTGCCGCGGCGGCGACGTGGCTGAGCGGGTTGACCTCGACGAAGGCCTGGAGCCAGCCGGGCATGGTGCCGGGCTGGACGAAGATGTTGCTGGCGAACGACAGCGGCATCAGCACGACGTTGGCAATGCTGATGACGACGGCCGGATCGGGCACGAGCAGGGCGACCGCGGCCCACAGCAAGGACAGGGAGAGCCCGAAGGCGACGATCAGGGCCACGGCGGCGAGCACGCCAGGTGCGCCACCCTCGGGCCGGTAGCCCATGATCAGCCCGAGGACCACCACGATGCCGGAGGCGAACAGGTAACGGGCGGCATCGCTGAGCAGGCCGCCGAGCACGAAGGCGCCGCGCCAGATGGACAGCGAACGGAAGCGGTCGAAGGCTCCGGTGGTCACGTCCTTGGCGAGCCGGGCACCGCCGTACATGGTGACGATGGCGATGCTCATGCTCAGCGTGCCGGGCAGGAGGAAGGTGAGGTAGTCGCCGGTCGAGCCGCTGACGGCGCCGCCGAACAGGTAGGTGAACAGCACGGTGAACAGGATCGGGATGGCGATCGAGTCCACCAGCTGTTTGGGGTCGTGCTTGATCTTGAGCATGGCTCGCCGGCCGAAGGTCGCGGAGGCGGCCAGCGCCCCGGCGCGGCGGTGTTGCCGGCCGGTGGCGAGCAGGATGTCGATCGGGGAGGTCTGCGCCGTGGCGGGGCGCGTGACGGCGGCCGGTGTGCTCATACGTTCACGTCCTGGTGGTCGGTGGTGGCTGGGTGGCCGGTCAGGGCGAGGAAAGCCTCGTCCAGGCTGGGCTGTCCGAGAGCGACCTCGGCGACGCCCACCCGGGCGTCGGCGAGCCGGGTCATGGCGTGCCCGACCAGCCGGCCCACGTCCGTCGCGTCGGCCGGGGTGGCGAGCAGCATGGACAGGGAGAGCGGGTCGGCGGCCAGGCGGACCGTCCCGTTCAGGGCGGCGGCCAGGATCTGCCGCGCTCGCGGACGCTGCTCGCCGTCGAGGAGCCGGACGCGCAGGGTGCCCGAGCCGACTCGGGATTTGAGCTGGGCGCTGGTGCCCTCGGCCACGATCCGGCCGCGGTCGATGACCACGATCTGCTCGGCGAGCTGGTCGGCCTCCTCGAGGTATTGGGTGGTGAGCAGCACCGTGGTGCCGGCCGCGGCGATCTGGCGGACCAGCTCCCAGACCCGGGTACGGCTGCGCGGGTCGAGCCCGGTGGTCGGCTCGTCGAGGAACAGCAGGTCGGGGGTCACGATCAGGCTGGCCGCGATATCCAGCCGGCGGCGCGTCCCGCCTGAGTATCCGCCCACCGGGCGGCCGGCCGCGCCGGTCAGGTCGAAGGCGGCCAGCAGGTCGTCGGCCCGCTGCCTGCCGGCGGCGTGGGGCAGGCCGTGGAGGCGGGCGAGGACGGTCAGGTTCTCGTACCCGGTCAGGTCCTCGTCCAGGGCGGCGAACTGGCCGGTCACGGCCACCCGGGCGCGGATCGCGTCCAGTTCGCCGATCACGTCGTGGCCGAGGACGCGGGCGGTGCCGCCGTCGGGCCGGGTCAAGGTGGCCAGGATGCGGATCGTGGTGGTCTTGCCCGCCCCGTTGGGGCCCAGGAACCCGAACACCTGACCGCGCCGGACCGTGAGGTCGATCCCGTCCAGTGCCCGGTTCTCGCCGTAGACCTTGACCAGGCCGTACGCCTCGATCGCCGGCTGCTCCCCAACCGCGCTGTTCTTTGACATGCCGTAAGACTTATTTATCTCTTACAGATTGTCAAGGTTATGCCGAGCGGATATCATCGCTGCGATGGCCGACACACTCGACCCCGCCAGGCCCGCCCGCCGTCGCCGGTCCGACGCCCGGCGCAGCATCGACGCGATCCTCGACGCGGCCCGCGTCGCGCTCGGCGAGCGACCCGACGCCAGCATGGAAGAGATCGCCACCGCGGCGAACGTCAGCCGCCAGACCGTCTACGCGCACTTCCCCTCACGCGACGCCCTCATCGACGCCCTCATCGAGACCGCCGCCGCCGAATACTCCGCCCTGCTCGACGCCGCCGGCCTCGAGACCGCGCCGCCCGCCGACGCGCTGGCCCGGTTCCTCGACGCCGGCTGGCGGTTCCTGAGCCGCTACCCCCTCCTGCTCGACCCCACCACGACCTCGGTCCACCGGCCCAAGAGCAACGACCCCCACGACGTCGTGCCACCGCGCCTCGAACGGCTCATCCGGCGAGGCCAGGACACGGGCGACCTCGACCCGGCACCCCCGGCCGCCTGGCTCGCCGCCGCCGTCATCGGACTCCAGCACGCCGCCGCGGCGGAACTCGCCGACGGCCACCTCACCGCCGACGAGGCGGCGGCCCTGTGCCTGGAGAGCACGCTGCGTCTCTGCGTCCGGCCGCCTGCGAACCGCTAGGACGTGCGCGGTGGGTCGGTTCCGTACGGCCGACGGGTCGTAGAACGGACCTCCGGCCGGCAAGCCGTGTGACCATTCCCGCCCCGGTCGCGTCTGCATGTGACGTGACAATCGAAACCGTTCGGGGGGCGACATCATCGAGGAGCTGTACCGCGAGCACTGGCCGCTCGTGTGCGGGTTCCTCCTGCGCAGGACCCGTGATCCGCATCTCGCCGAGGATCTGGCGCAGGAGACGTTCATCAAGGCGACCAGGGCACTGCTCGGCTGGCGCGGGGAGAACGCGGCGGCCTGGCTCCTCACGATCGCGCGCAACACCCTGCTGGATCACGTCCGCAGAAGCCGCCGCGAGCTGGCCCTCCCCGACCCCGACGAACTGGGCGTACCACCGCTGCACGTGGAATCGCTCGACGTGCGCGACGCGCTCGAGCGGCTGCCCGAGCAGCAGTGCCGGCTGCTCAAACTGGTCTACTTCGAAGGCTTCTCCATGGTGGAAGTCGCCGCGATGACCGGCAGGTCCCACAACTCGATCAAGACCGCGGTGTGGCGGGCGAGGGCCGCCTTCGCCGACCTTTACCAGGAGAACCCATGAACATGCCCGAGATGCCTGAGATGCCAGACCTGCCGGACTTCGACCCCAAGCGCACCCGGCGCGCGGTCCGGCGGGGACTGTTCAGGACGGTCGCCATCGTCCTGGCCGTGCTGGCGCTGCTCGCGGTGGCCGCGACCGAGGGCTCGTCCCTGGTGCAGACCCGCGGCGACCGGGAACGCCGCATGCAGGCCGTACTCGGCACCGCCTTCCAGATCTACAACCCGGCCTATGCGGTGACGATCGGCTCCTGCTGCCAGACCACGCCCGTCTCGATGTCGTTCGAGGTGGCCGCGCGTCCCCTGGGGCCGGTCGGGGCCTGGCCGGTCGGGAGCGAGTCGTACACGCTCAGCCAGGACTTCTTCGGCCGCGTGGGCCGCCTGCCGCTGGGCCACACCGCCAACACCAGGCTTTCCCAGTCCCTGTTCGACCTCGGCACCACGCTGACGACCAAGGACGAGGTGCGCGCGGTGCTCGCCCGGCTGCCCGCCGACCTCAGCACGCTGGCGGTGGTGGAGTTCGAGCAGCCGCTCGGCGAGGCCGGGCTGAAGGCGTTCGTGAAGCAGTACCGGACCTGCGCCGAACGGGTCGTGTACGAGCGCAGACCCGGCTCCCTCCCGATCACCTGGGGCTTCGACTACTGGGCCGACGGGATGGACCTCGGCAAGGGCGGCGACATGACCGATGACGCGTGCGGCGGCGGCCTGCCGCGGTTCCGCGAATGGGCCGGCCTGCTGCGTGACCACGACAACGCCAACCTGCGCTCCTTCGACCTGTCCCTGGACCGGCTGCGCAAGGCGGCCGAGGCCGGGCTCGCCTACGGCTATGTGGACCAGCTCAGCTCGGTCCGCGAGCTGCGGGAGCTGATCAAGGACCCGAAGGTGCGCACGATCCGCCTGGCCGGCGTGGCGTTCGACCTGGACCGGGCCCGCCCCTAACGTGGGGCGAGGATGGCGCGCTCCAGGTCGAGCTCCGCCGGCGCCATCCCGGCCACGGCCTGAAGCTCGATCGTACGGAGATCCAGCGCCCGCATCAGCCAGTCGATCGCCGTCTCCGACGAGGACGCCCCGATCGCACCGAGCGCCGGCCAGCGCATGCGGTGCGGCACCGTCATATCCGTCGAATCTGACTGATGCGGAGTGGGCTGCCCGAACGGCTCACCGGACGCTTACGCATCATGGCCGGACGCGGGGAACCGCCCATGGCCAGGTGCGTCGACTCCCCGACGGTCAAGGCGGCCGAGACCGTCGGGGCCACTCGGGCGGGCCGAAGGTCTCGCCGACGGCCGCCTTGAGTTCCTGTACGTTCGCGAAGGTCCGCGGTTCGGAACGCTATTGCTCGGGCGGGACGGCTGCCAAGTTCAGCACCCAGTACCTGGCCGGCTTCTGCTCCTTGGTGACGCCCCAGTAGAGGATCGTGCTGGCCTCCGACGAGGTGCCGACGCCCCACCAGTCGCCGACTCTCGTGATCGCGGCCTGCTTGCCGGTGTTCAGGTCGTACACGGTGTCCCCGGACTGCAGGAAGCGGTCGAGAATGGGGTAAGGGGAGAGCCCGCCCATGAACCCGGCCCCTGGCAGCCTGCGGAACCCGCTTCCGTCGGGGCGCTGGATGATGCCCCTGTCGTCCAGGCGGCCGTGGCACCAGGTCGGCCCGCATCGCAGGCCCGTCGTGCCCGCTTTGACGGTGATCCTGGTCTCCGTGCCCTCGGCCAGGTTGACGATCTTCGTCTGGTTGGCCTCCAGGGTGTCGGGCCCGTCACCGATGTCACTGGCCCAGGGCCAGTGGATCAGGTGCAGGTTCTCGTCGCTCAGCAGCTCGATGGTGCTGCCCAGGAGCGGTTTCTGTTGCACCCCGCCCTGCACGGCCGACCAGACGACCTGATCTCCGTCGAGTCCGATGGCGTTGATGGCGTACTCGGTCGTCGTGTAGATCTTCTGCGCCTTGCCGCCGGACAGAGGGACCCACCAGATCTCCGCGACCCTGTTCTGGTTCTTGTCCGTGCCGGTCGCGTACCAGGCGACGTTCGTGCCGTCGGTCGTGGCGCTCTGCGGGTAGTACTTCTTCAAGCCCTTGGTCGCCGGCACCTTCGTGACCAGCCGCGCCTTGCCGGTTTTGGTGTCATAAATCTCGATCTTTCCGGCCTTTTCAAACGAGGACTCCGCCATCAGCAGCACCTCGGTGGCGTTGATCCCGGTGACCGGGCGGTAGCGCCAGCCGTCGGCGTTCTTGGCGGGCATCTGGAAGAGCGCCTTCGGCCACAGCCTGCCGACGGGCATGCCCGCGGGACCCCTGGGCGTCGCCGTCACGGTCGTGGTGGTCGTGGGTTGGGCCGTCTCGTGCCCCTCACCGAGCCGACGAGTCACCGTGATCGTGGGTTCCGCGACCGCCCCGCGATCTTCCTCAGCTGAGGGTTGGGCAGCCGTCTCGATGCCTTCGCCGCCTCCGCTGACGAGGATCCCCTTGGTGGCGGCCGTACCCGCGCCCACCACGACCACCACCGCGGCCGCCGCCAGCAACTGCGCGCGCCGCCTGGTCCTCCGGCTCCTGCGCTCGCCGACCCCGGCGAGCAGGTCGGGCTCCGGAGCCTGCTCGGCTGCCTGCCGCAGCGCCCCCACCAGATCACCTTCCGTCTTCATGCCGGCCCTCTGCTCGTCTCCCGATCTCATGTGCGTCCCCTTTCGAGCACAGCGGGCCTGATCCTGAGCGTGGCGAGCGCCCGGAACGCCTGGCTGCGCACTGTTCCCCGAGAGATGCCGAGGATCGCGGCGATCTCGTCATCCGGCAGGTCCTCGTAGTACCGCAGGACCAGCACGGCCCGCTGCCTCCTGGGCAGCGTGGCGAGCTCCTTCCAGAGCTCGCCGAAGGTGTGGGTGTCGTGGTGGGCCCCTTCCGGGACCTCGTCGATTACGTGCTCCTTGCGCCGCCTGCGCCACCAACTGATGTGCTGGCGGGCCATGGTCGTGCGCACGTACGCCTCGGGGCTGTCCTTGTTGCGTACGCGGCTCCAGGTGTCGCTCACCTTGAGCAGAGCCTCCTGGACGAGATCGGCGGCGTCCTCGGCGTTGCCGGTGAGCACGTAGCCGTAGCGGAGCAGGGCTGATCCCCTGGTCCGGACGAAGTCTTCAAACTCCACACCACCGGGACGCATGAGCCGCTCGCTCTGTTGCAAAGATCCTCACCCGAAATGATCGCGTACCTGTTCGAGTCCGCGCGGCATGGTGGAAGGGGGCGCGGAACAGCGTGGGCGTATGGAAATACCGCCAGATGGCCACCTCGGCGGACCACGTGGCCCACCCCTATGTGGACGTCGTCGGCCAACCTGGCGGCGGCGGGAGTCATGATCTTTTTCTTCGTGGCCGCGATCGGGACCTATGTTCACCACGGCCGGCGTCGCGACACTGACAATCAGTTTCGCCATCCCGTACGCGGCACGAGCGCGTTCATGGTCTCTCTGATCGTCGGTGAGGTCGGCGGCTTCGCCGTACTGCTGGCCGGATTCGTTCGGGCACAGCTTTTGTGAGTTGAGCGCCACACCATCAGAGCGGGGGACTCACAGGTCCAAGACCTTGGGTCGAAACTGCGGCGGATGCCCCGTCCTCCCGCTACTTCCTCGTGATGCCAGGCACCAGGGTTCCGACGCGGCTGCTGCGTCCTGGTAAGTTATAGGTCAATCACTAACCTAGGAGTCGATATGGCAGCCGAGGAAGACGACGCCGACCGCCGCGCCGCCGCCCAGCACACCGTGGCCGAGCACCTGCGCCTTACCGCCGCAGGACGCACGGACGAGTGGGTGGCGCTGTTCGCCCCGGACGCGGTGCTCGAGTTCCCGTTCGCGCCGGCCGGCGTGTCCCGACGGGTAACGGGGCGGGACGCACTGCTCGCGCACATGAGGAGCTTTCCCGAGACCTTTGACATCGAGTTCGTCGACCTGGTGTTCCACGAGACGGTCGATCCGAGTCTCGTGATCGCCGAGTTCCGCTCGACGGGCACCGCACGGCCGACCGGCAAGCCGTACCAGCAGAGGTGCATCTCCGTCGTCCGGACCGATGACGACGCGCTCATCACCCACTACCTGGACTACTGGAACCCGCTGGTAGCGATCGAGGCACTCACACCCCCCGACGTGCCGTCCGACCCTGACCTCAGCGTGACTTTTGGAGGCTGAGGGGAGCCATGTTTAACTGATGCCCATGCCCGCCGCCGGCACCAGCACAAAGAGCGACGAACGACGTCCGGCCATCATGGCCGCCGCGATCGATTGCTTCGCCCAGAAGGGCTTCTACGGTACGACGACGCACGAGATAGCCAACCGGGTCGGCATCTCTCAGCCGTATCTCTATCGCCTGTACCCGAACAAGGAAGCGCTGTTCGCGGCGGCGGTCGACCACGTGTCCGTCGTGATGACCGAAACGCTGGTCGCGCACTCGTCGGCGTCGGGTGGGGCCGGGCCGGAGCCCGAGGCGGCGTTGGATGCGGCGCGCGACGCCTACGCCGCGCTCGTCGCGGACCGGACCATCCTGCGTTTCCTCATGCACGCGAACTGTGCCGCCGGCGAGCCGCTGGTTGGGCAGGCCGTGCGTCGGTGCTACGCCAAGCAGGTTGACACCGTTCGGCAACTGCTGGGCGACGACGACGCCGTGCGGCACTGGTTCGGCGCCGGAATGCTCGACAACGTGGTCGCCGTGCTGGGTCTGGCCGACATCGACGAGCCGTGGGCGCATGTCCTCGCCGCTCGATGACCCGACACCGAGAAACGGGCGGGTGCTGGCGAGCGGGGGTGAGGGGGATCGAAAGGGGGCGCCGGCTGGAATCCCGTGGCGCGCAGCGCCCCCCTCGTGGAAGGCCTTGCCTACGCCGGGGCGCAGGTGAGGGTGGCGGGTGGGGTGTTGGTGCCGGTGAAGGTGCCGGTGAAGCCGAACGACGTCGTCCCGTTCGGGGCCAGGGTGCCGTTGTAGCCGGCGTTGACGACGCTCACGTTGGCGCCCGTCTGGGTCGGCGTGCCGCTCCAGAGCTGGCCGATCTTCTGGTCACCCGGCCAGGTCCAGGTCACCTTCCAGCCCGTGATCTGCGCCGCGCCCGTGTTCTTGACGGTGACCTCCGCCTGGAAGCCGCCCGACCACTCGTTCACTCCCTTGTACGTCGCCGCGCAGCCCGACCCCGTGGTGGGAGTGACGGTCGGGGTCACGGTAGGCGTGACGGTGGGGGTGACCGTCGGGGTCGGGGTGGGCGTGACGGTTACCGGCGGGCCGGTGCGGTCGCCGTACAGGATGCCGCGGCCGTTGGTGCCGACGTAGACGCGCCCGTACACCCTGGGGTCGCCCGTCAGGGCCTCGCCCATGTTGCCCCACTGGTGCTTGTCGTCGTTGATGCGCGCCCAGTTCGCCCCGGCATCGTCCGAGCGGTACAGGCCCGTGACGCCGCCGATCGTGGCCACCGCGAAGACCGCCATGTACGTGCCGCCGGGCGCCGCCTTGCCGAAGCCGACGTTCACCGAATTGGTGATGCCCGACAGCTTCGTGAAGGACGCGCCGCTGTCGGTGGAGTGCCACAGGCCGCCGTCGCCGGCCAGCCACAGGTCGCCCTCCTTGCCCGGCACCGCCTTGATCTTGCCGCTGGTGGGCAGGCCCGAGGCGGCGGTGGCGGTGAAGGTCGCGCCGCCGTTGGTGCTGACGTAGAGCCGCCCGCCGTTGAAGCCGTAGAACTTCATGGCGTTGACGCGGTCCGACTCCACGATCGCCCCCGTGGGCAGGCCGGACGCCTGTTGCCAGGAGTTGCCGTACCCCACCGAGTAGACCGGCGTGACGCCCTTGGGCGCCCAGACGAAGCGGGAGCCGTCGGCGGCGGCCGCCACCGTGCCGCCCTCGTCGATGCCGCCCGGCTCCGTGCCCTGGAACCAGTTGGCGCCGCCGTCCGTGGAGAAGGCCACGTGGCTGTCGTTCGGGCGGTCGGAGTCCTTGAAGCTGCCCGCCCGGACCAGGATCGACGGGGACTTCTCCGCGTAGTCCAGGCTGGTGGTCGTGGTGAAGACCGGGGCCGTGAACATCATCGACGGCACGGCGTCCAGGTTCGTGTGGCGGAAGCCGCCGATGTCGCCCAGGGCGCTGACCAGGGACGCGCCGCTCGGCGGGCTGATCAGGTCGAGGACGGCCGTCTCCTCCAGGCCCTTGGCCATGGGTTTGATGGTGAACTGGGTGTTCGAGTCCCACTTGGCCAGGTCCTCGGTGCCGTAGATCGTGGCACCGGTGCCGTACATCATCCTGTTGGAGTCGAGCGGGTCGATCTCCAGGGACTCCGTCATCCAGCCGAGCTTGGGCGTGACCTCAGGGGGCTGCGGGTTGGCGCCGAAGGTCAGCCACGGGTTCTCCGAGATGTCCTGCTTGTAGCGGAAGCTGCGGTTCGGGTACGAGGTCCAGTCCCACACGCGGGTCCAGGTCGCGCCGGAGTCCGTGGAGCGGAAGAAGATCACGTCGGGCCACCAGGAGATCTGCGTGGCCACCATGATCGTGCCCGGCTTCTGCCGGTCGATGGTCAGGCCGCTGTAGCCGAAGTAGTCGTCGGAGCTGGACGACGGGATGGGGCTGATCTGGGTCCAGGTGCCGGTCGCGGTGGCGTAGCGCCACACGTCTCCCTTGGCGCCGTCGTACGGGCCGCCGGTGTCGCTCGTCGTGATGTAGAGGTAGCCGTTGGTGGTGTCCAGCACGCCCTTGTGGGCGAGGTAGCCGGTCGGCTGGCCGGCCACGCGCGACCAGGTGACGCCCGCGTCGGTGGTGCGGTAGACGGTGTTCTCCTTGTCGGCGACGCCCACGTAGATGGTCTTGGTGGCGGTGCCCTTGGTGGACGAGCGCGGGTCGTAGGTCACCCAGACCACGCCCGGCTTGTGGCTGAGGTAGCCGTTGGAGTCGTTCGGGTCCTGGGCGTAGTTGCCCGGGTTCGGGAAGCTGGCCACCTTCGCCCAGGTGGCGCCGTAGTCGGTGCTGCGCCAGAGCCCGTTGCCGTTGGGGGTGCCGAAGTAGAGGACGCTGTTGTTGTTCGGGTCCACCGACAGCGCCTCGCCCATGCCGCGGCCGGGCATGTTCCCGCCCAGTTTGAAGGGCAGCGGGGTGACCTGCCAGTTGTCGCCCTTGTCCGTCGAACGCAGGATCGCGCCGTTGTTGGGGTCCCAGCTGTTGGTGTACATGCCGACGGCGGCGTACACCCGGTTGGTCTGCACGGGGTCGGTGGCGAGGCTGATCACACCGTTGTAGCCCCACTTGTCCCAGCCGGCCCAGTCCAGCAACGGGGTCCAGGACTTGGTGGACTGGCTCCACCGGTACGCCCCGCCGATGTCGGTGCGGGCGTAGATGAGGTTCTTCTCCGTGGGGTTGAAGATGATGCCGGGTACGAAGCCGCCGCCGTCGATCCTGACGTTCTTGTACGCGTACGGATCCGAGGCGACGGCCGAGACCGGCGACATCCGCACGACAGCCGCCACGAGCAGCACGGCGGCGACCGTGAACATGACCAATAATCTTCTTCGCATGCGCGGCTCTCCCTTTCCAGGCACGCCAGCAGGCGCCCCAAAGGCTTCAGATGACCGCCATGCACGAGCAGAGTGCAGGGACCCTGACCGTCACCGCGCCTTCGCGCATGAGCTACTCAAGAAGGCTCACACACGGGCGCGCCGACGGTCAATAGTTTGGACATACAACGAATTAAGGACGGCAGCATGGAGTTTCCCGAATTCCGGGTGGACGGGAAGGTCGCGCTGGTCACGGGGGCGGCCAGGGGCCTCGGGCGGGCCATCTCGCTGGCGCTGGCCAACGCCGGGGCCGACGTCGCCATCGGCCTGCGGGACATCGGCGAGGACGGCGGCCTGGCCGGCGAGATCACCGGGCTGGGGCGCGCCGCGCTCCCCCTCCAGATGGACATGACGGTCCCCGGCCAGATCTCCCGGGCGGTGGAGGAGACGCTCGACCGGTTCGGGCGGATCGACATCCTGGTCAACAACGCCGGCATCGCCCCAGGCAACCCCGCCGAGGACGTCACAGAGGAGGATTTCGACCGGACGCTCGCGGTCAACCTGAAGGGCACCTTCCTGGCCGGCCAGGCCGTGGGCCGGGCCATGATCCGGCAGGGGTACGGCAGGATCGTGAACGTCGGGTCCCAGGCCGGCGAGGTCGCCCTGCCCGGCGAGTCCGTCTATTGCATGACGAAGGCGGCCATCGCCCACCTGACCCGCTGCCTGGCGGTCGAGTGGGGCCCGCACGGCATCACCGTCAACAACGTGGCCCCGACCTTCATCCGCACCCCGGGGACCGAGCAGGCCCTGTCCGACCCGGCGTTCGAGGCGGACGTGGTCGAGCGGATCGCGGCGCTGCACCGCATCGGCGAGCCCATGGACGTGGCCGGCGCGGTGCTGTTCCTGGTCTCGCCCGCCGCCTCCCTGGTCACGGGGCACACGCTGGTGGTCGACGGAGGGTGGACCGTCCGATGATCACACGCGGCTGAGTTCGCGGCTGCGCGCGGCGGCCCACAGCGCGATCGCGATGTAGAGGACCTGCTCGGGGATCCGTTCCCAGAGCGGGGTCACGTCCTGGCCGGCGAGGGCGGCGAACACGTTGGCCGGCAGCAGGCCCACGAAGAGCAGCGCCAGGCAGATCCCGGCGGCCCTGCGGGTCCTTTCGAGCACAAGCCCGGCCGCGCCGGCCAGCTCCAGCACGCCGGTCAGATAGACCACGAAGACCGGGAACGGCACGAACGGCGGCACCATGGCCACCATGTCACCCCGGTTGGGCATGAACGTCACGCCCTCCGGGACGAAATGCGCGCTGGCCGTCATCACCAGCATGACCGCCAGCCCGTGGGCGGCACTGACCCTCCAGGTGGCGAACCTGGCCACACCCAGCGCGCCCAGCAGCCGGAACGCCAGCGTGGCGACCAGCAGAACGATCACGATCACCGGAGCCTCCATTGGATAGTCGAGTTATCTAGGCAATAGATAGCACAACTATCCAAATGAGGCAAGGGGGTGTTCCGTGGCGGCCATGACCATGCTCATGGCCGCCACGAAACGTCATCGGGCGAGCGCGAAGTCCTTGATCCGCAGGTCACCCTTGAACACGAGGTACAGGCTCCCGCTGCCCGCCTTGACCGTGGCGGTCGCCGTACCCCACTGATAGACGCCGCCCGTGGCGGGCACCTGGACGGTGCCCAGCAGGGCGCCGGTCGGCGAGCCGGAGCGCAGCTCCAGCGAGCCGCCGCTCACCGAGGACACGCCGGCCGTGAACTTGGAGCCGAAGGAGGCGCCGGTGAAGGAGACCCAGTCCCCCGCCGACCCTTCCACGGCCTCGCCGCCGGCCTTGGTCTCGTCCGCGAACGCCACGCCCGCGTAGTCGTCGAAGTCCATCGCCCGCGTGGTCTTCGCCAGGTCACGCACAGGGACGGTCTCGCCGGAGACCCGCAGCGTGGTGGACTGGCGGATCCGGTCGGACGCCGAGCCGACGAGGACGTCGTGGGTGGCGCTCTCCACGGCCCACTTGCCCCGGGTGTAGTCCCAGACCGCCAGGTCGGACTTCTTCAGGGTGAAGGTCACCGTACGGGTCTCGCCCGGGTTCAGCGTGACCCGCTGGAAGGCGCGCAGCTGCTTGACCGGCTGCTTGAAGCGGGATTCGCGCTGGTGGGTGTAGAGCTGGACCACCTCGTCGCCCTTGACCTTGCCGGTGTTGGTGACCTTGACGCTCACCTTGTCGCCCTGGACGGTCAGGCCCTGGTACCCGAACGTGGTGTAGCTCAGGCCGTGCCCGAACGCGTAGAGCGGCTTGCCCTTTCCGTACAGGTACGTCATCCCGGTCTTGGTCAGGTCGTAGTTGTAGATGTCCGTCGGGCTGTCGCCGGCGGGCCAGGTCTGGGTGAGCCGGCCGGCCGGGTTGACGGCGCCGAAGAGCACGTCGGCGACGGCGTGACCGGTCTCCGCGCCCGCGTGGGTGGTCCACAGCAGGTTCGGGGCGTCCACGACGACCGGGTAGCCGGCCTCCAGGACGACGACGGTGCGCGGGTTCGCCCTGCGCACGGCCTCGATCAGCCGCCGCTGCCCGGCGCCGAGCTGCAGGTTGGCACGGTCGTGGAACTCGCGCCCGGCCACGAACGGGTGGCTGCCCACCACCACGACCGCGACCTCGGCCTTGGCGGCCTGCGCGGCGGCCGCGGCGACGCCGTCCGAGACGATCTCCTTGCCGAACTTGGCCGCCTGCGCCTTGGGCGCCAGGCCGAGCGTGCCGTCGGCGGAGACGGTCACGTACGGGTCGGGCAGGCCGTACCAGCCCTCGACGGTCTCGTAGCCGGCGTACCTGATCAGGTAGCTGCCGTCGGCCTGGTCGCGCTCAAGCTCGAATTGCTGCTGTACATACCAGCCGTCGGGTTCGGCGTCGTCGGTGTCGAGCGAGCGCCAGTCGCCGCCGAGCAGCTTGCCGTTGCCGGCGTTGCGCAGCGTGGACACGCCGCCGGTCCAGTCGGTCAGGTCCCACTGGGAGGCCGCGGTGGGCGCCGTGTCGATCAGGGCGGCGTTGTCGTCGGCCCCGGTGCCGGTGGCGGTGAGGTACTTGCCGGAGGCGAGGTGCTTGAGCGCGATCCGCTCCAGGCCCGCGCCGGTGCTGACGTCCCCGACGCGCTCCTTGATCCCGTCCAGGGGCGTGACCTGGTACGGCGCCTTGCCCCCGTACCAGTCGCGGTAGAGCGTCCCGGCCAGCGGGCCGACCACGGCCGCCGACCTCGGCTCCTTGAACGGCAGCGCGCCGGAGTTCCGCAGCAGCACCGCGGCCCTGCCCGCGGCCTCCCGGTTGAGTCGCTGGTTGGCCGGGCTGTTGATCACGTCCTTGGTGATCTTCTTGTACGGCCCGCCGTCCGGGTCGAAGTGCCCCAGCCGCGTCCGGATGGTCAGCACGTTGCGCACGGCCCGGTCCACGTCGGCCTGGGTGATGAGCCCCTGGTCGAGCGCGGCGGTCAGGTGCTCGGCCAGCGGCCCGGCGTTGCTGTCGTCGATGGTGTAGCTGTCGAGCCCCGCCTTGAGCACCGCGGCGAACGCCTCGGGCTTGTTGTCGTAGTACTTCTCCAGCTCGGTGAGCGCGTACGGCCCCCAGGCGTCGCTGACGTTGTAGAGCGTCTTGTCCGTCCACGACCTGACCGTGCTGCCGAGGTCGGGGTTGACGTGGTTGGGCCGCCCGTTGACCAGGTTGTACGACGCCATGACCCCGGTCGCGGCGTTGGCCGAGATGGCCGCCTTGAACGCCTGCTCGTAGTACTCGTGCTTGAGCTTCGGCGTCAGGTTGGAGGAGCTGGTGCCGCGGTTGGTCTCGTTGTTGTAGGCCAGGTAGTGCTTCAGGACGGGCGCGGTCTTCAGGTAGACGGGGTCGTCACCCTGCAGACCCTTGCCGTAGGCGGTGGAGATGGCCCCGGTCAGCAGGGGGTCCTCCGAGTAGCCCTCCTCGTTGCGGCCCGCCCGCGGGTCCCGCAGCAGGTCCACGACGGGCGCCCACACCTGAAGACCCCACAGGACCGGGTCGGCGTCGTTGTAGCCGCGGACCTCGTCGCCGACGGCCGACCCGACCCGCTTGATCAGCTCGGGGTCCCACGTGCTGGCCAGCCCGACGGCCTGCGGGAACACGGTGCCACTGGCGAACTTCTGGCTCCAGCCGTCGTTGAGGTGGTTGGACCAGCCGACGCCGTGCAGCGCCTCGGTGCCGTTCTTGTGGTACGCGATGCCCAGCCGCGGGATGGCCGCCTGCGACTGGTGCAGCAGGCCCAGCTTCTCCTGGAGCGTGAGCCGGCCGAGCAGGTCGTCGACCCGCTGCTCCACTGGCAGGGCCGGGTTCTGGAACGGGAGGCCGGCGGCCTGCGCGGGAGGTACGGCCAGTAGCGAGGCCGCCAGCGTGAGGGTGGCTAATAACGGGATCTTTCGCATCAATGGTTCTCCATCACTTGATGGCGCCGACCGTCACACCTCGGGTCAGCGTCCGCTGGAAGATCAGGAAGAAGGCGACCGCCGGCAGGAGGCCGAGCAGCGCCGAGGCGCTGGACATCGTCGCGTCCATGTACTTCTCGCCCTGCAGCACGGCGAGCGCGACGGGCACCGTCTGGGTGTCGTTCGAGATCAGGAAGATCAGCGGCAGGAAGAACTCGTTCCAGGTCCAGATGAAGAAGAAGATCAGCAGCACGTTGAGGGTGGGTCTGCTGATCGGCACCACGATCCGCCACAGGGACCGCAGCCGCCCCGCGCCGTCGATCGCCGCCGCCTCAAGGATCTCCTTCGGGAACTGGCCCAGGACCGCGCTCAGCAGGTACGTGCCGAACGCCGCCTGGATCACCGTCATCACGATGATCACCGACAGTTGCGTGTCGTACAGCCCGACCGCCTTGGCCAGGTAGTACAGCGGGTAGGCCAGCGCCTCCTGCGGCAGCGTGTTGGCCACCAGGAACAGCACGAGGATCGACAGCCGGCCCTTCACCCTGCCGATGCCCAGCGCGTACGCGTTGAGCACCGACAGCACGACGGCGAGCACGGCCACGGACGCGCTGATCAGGAGGCTGTTCCAGAGTTTCGTGCCGAACTCCACCCGGTTCCAGAAGTCGACGAGCCCCTGGAGGTAGAGCCCGTCGGGCAGGCTCAGCGGCCCGTCGGAGCTGTACTCGGCCGGCGACTTGACCGCGTTGATCGCCACGATCGCGAACGGGAACACCATCACGACCGCCAGCACGACCAGCGCGAACAGCACCGCCCAGCGTCCCGGGCCCCTCATTCCGCACGCTCCTGGACCCGCAGGAACAGGAACGTCACCACGATGATGATCAGGGCCAGCACCGTGGCGATCGCGGAGCCGTACCCGACGTTGCTCTTCTGGAAGAAGTTCAGGTACGAGAAGTACGACGGCACCATCGTCGCGTTGCCGGGCCCTCCGCGGGTCAGCACGAAGATCGGCCCGAACACCTTGAGCGCGGCGATCGTGCACGTCAGCAGCACCACGAAGATCTCCGGCCGGATCTGCGGGATCGTGATGTGCCAGAACCTGCGACACCACGAGGCCCCGTCGATCTCGGCCGCCTCGTAGTAGGCCGGGTCCACGCGCTGCAGGCCCGCCATGAAGATCACCACCGGGTAGCCGAGCTGGAACCAGACCATGACCGCCATGACCGTGGCCAGCGCCAGGTCGGGATCTCCGAGCCAGTCGAGGTCGAGGCCGAAGATCTGGTTGATCGCGCCGTACGACGGGTGCAGCATCCAGCCCCACACCACGCCGGCCACGGCCACCGGCAGCACCTGCGGCAGGTAGTACATGGCCCGCAGCGCCGAGGCCGTGCGCGGCCCGAACTTCTTGCCGATGTAGTCGAACAGGGCGGCCGCCAGCACGAGGCCGATCGCGGTCGGCACGATGGCCATGGCCACGATCAGGCCTACGTTGTGCTGGAACGACTGCCAGAACCGCTCGTCCTTCAGCAGCCTGGTGTAGTTGTCGAACCCGATCCACCTGGGCGTGCCGACCCCCGACCAGCGGGTGAAGCTCGCGCCCACGTTCATGAGGAACGGCACGACGATGACGACCAGGAACAGCAGCAGGCTGGGGGCCAGGTAGAGCCAGTACCCCCTCGTGCGCACCCTCATCTAATTACCGATGTCGGCGAGGTTGTCCTCGTACGGCTTGGCGATCTCGTCCAGCACCGCGGCCGGGGCCTTGCTGCCGTTGATGAGGTTCTGGACCCCGGCGACGAGCACGTCGTAGTAGCCGGGCGCGGGCCAGTCGGGGTAGAAGGCCAGGCCGTCCTGACTGGTGAGCTTGTTGAACGTCTCGATGAGCTCCTTGCTCTTCGCGTCGGTGATCGCGGCCGGGTCGGCGGCCACGGGGACGCCGCCGGAGTTGCCCAGAAGGTTCTGGATGTCCTTGCTCATCGTGATGTCGATGAAGTCGTAGGCCAGGTCCTTGTTCTCCGACTTCTCGGGCACGACCCAGATGTTGCCGCTCGATCCCGGGGACATCGTGGCGCCGGGGAAGAGGAAGTGGCCCCACTCGAACTTCTTGATCTCCGAGGCGAAGCGGCCGTACCACCAGCTACCGCTGATCATCATGGGGAACTTGCCGTTCATGAACGCCACGCCCATGTCCTCGGCCTTCAGCCCGGACGAGTTCTTGGCGATGTAGCCCTTCTTCACCCAGTCGGCGAACGTGTCGGCGCCGTAGGTGAACTCGGGGCCGTGGAAGTCGACCTTGCCCTTGTAGGACTGGAAGGCGTCCAGCCACGGCTTCTGCGCCTTGGTCAGCGCGAGCTGGTAGAGGATCTGCTGGGCCGGATACTCGGCGCCGGCGGTGCCGATGGGGGTCACCCCTGCCTTGACGAACGTGTCCATCGCGGCCGTGAACTGCTCGAACGTCGTCGGCACCTGGACCTTGTGCTTGTCGAACAGGTCCTTGTTGTAATAGACCATCACGAACTCGCCGTAGTTCGGCACGCCGTACCACTTGCCGGAGCCCATGACGCCGCGGTCGTCGTACTTGGCGGTGGTCTGCAGGCCGCCGGGCAGCAGCTTGTCCCAGCCGCGCTTGGCGGCCTCCTCGCTCAGGTCGGTGAGCAGCCCCTGCTTGGACAGCAGACCGGCGGTGGCGTTGCCCTTGTTGTACTCCATGATGTCGGGGGCCTCGTCGGAGTTGAGGACCATGCTCGCCGTCTTCTGGATCTGCTCGAAGCCCTTGGCCTCGAACTTGATCTTCACGTTCGGGTGGGACGCCTCGAACTTCTTGATCGCCTCGGTCCACGCCTTGCCCATGGCGCTGTCGGCCGACTCGTAGTGCCAGAGTTTGAGAGTGCGCGGCTGACTGCTGCTCTGGGCGGTCGGGGTCTCCGAGCCTCCCGAGCCGCACGCCGACAGAACCAGGACCGCGACGGCCAGCGCCGCCGCGGCTCTTGACTTCACCATGATCCCTCCAGGGGGTGTTACGAGATTTCGGCCCGCGCGGGAGCACCGGCCACCGGGGCGATCTCGATCCCGGTGACGCGCTTCGGGCCGGTGACGGCGACGCGCAGCACGTCGCCGTCCCTGGTGGCGACGGCGACCGTCACGCCGTCCGCGTCGTGGATTTCCGCAGTCGCGTCGCCGCCCCCGAAGGCGACGAGGGTGATCTCGGCCGGCACGTCCACCGTGTCCCCTGGGTCGGTGACCACCGGGATGAGCGCGCCGTACCGGACGAAGAGGGGGATCTGGTCGAGCGGCTTGCCGACCGTGACATAGCGGGAGCCTTCGAGCACCTCGCCCGTCCAGTAGTCGACCCACGTGCCGCGCGGCAGGTACACCTGGCGGGAGCCTTCGGGCGCGGTCATGGGGGCGACGAGCAGGTCCCGGCCGAGCAGGTACTGCAGGTCGGCCTGCCAGGCCACCGGGTCGTCCGGGTGGTCCACGCACAGGGCCCGCATCATGGGCGCGCCGGTGCGGGCCGCCTCGACGGCCGCCGTGTAGATGTAGGGCATCAGCCGGTAACGCAGCTTCAGCGCGCCGACGGCCTGCTCCTCGACGGCCGGGAACTCCCACGGCTCGCGGGTGGTCGTGCCGTGCAGGCGCAGCAGCGGGGAGAGCGCGCCGAACTGGGTCCAGCGCACGTACAGGTCGTCGGTGGGCCGGCCGGTGAAGCCGCCGGCGTCGTGGCTCCAGAACGGCACGCCGGACAGGCCGTGCGCGAGGCCGCCCCTGATCGTGCTGCCCATGGCGGCGTAGCTGGTGTAGGTGTCGCCGCCCCACTGGGCGCTGTGGCGCTGGCCGCCGAGGTACGAGGAGCGGGCCCAGACCAGGTCGTGGCCGTGCACCTCGCGGGTCACGGCGGCGACGGCGTCGTTGAACAGCAGGGTGTAGACGTTGTGCAGGTCGGTGCCGCTCATGCCGTTGAAGGCCACGGAGTCGGCGGGCACGCCCTCGGCGAAGTCGGTCTTGAACGTGTCCACGCCCTGGCGCAGGAGGTCGCGCAGCAAACCCTGGAACCAGGCGACGGCCTGCGGGTTGGTGAGGTCCACGATCCCGCATGCCGGGAACGACCCGTGCCAGCAGTCGGCGACGTACGTCTCCCCCGCCCGATTTTTCAAGAAATATCCGGCATCAGATGCCTGCGTGAAAGCGGGGCTCAGGTGGGAGACATACGGATTCATCCACAGGCAGACCCGGAACCCCATCCCCTTGAGCTCGGCCAGCATCGCGTCCGGGTCGGGGAAGTTCACGGGGTCCCACTGCAGGTCGGACCAGTGCCCGTCGCTCTGCCAGTAGGTGTCCAGGTGCAGCACGTCGCACGGGATGCCGCGCTCCCTGATCGTCCGCGCCCTGGCCAGCACCCGCTCCTGGCTGTCCACGCAGAACCCCGACGAGATCCACGTCCCGAACGCCCACTTCGGCGGCAGCGAGGGGCGGCTGGTCAGCAGGTCGTAACGGTCCAGGACCTCCGGCGGCGTCGGCCCGGCGATCACGTAGTAGTCCATCACGTCGTCCGGCACGAGGATCTGCACGACGCTGTGCGTGGACTGGCACACGTCGAACTCCGTCGGGGCCCCGCTGTCGACGAGGACCCCGTAGCCCTTGCTGGAGACGTACAGGGGGATGTTCTTGTACGCGCGCTGCGACTCGGCGCCGAACGCGTCGAAGTTCCACATGAGCGGGCGCTGGCCGCGCTTGTCCAGCCGGGTGAACGACTCCCCGAACCCGCTGAAGGCCTCGTCGGGCGCGGCGGCGAAGCTCTCGTGGTAGGCGACGGGGGCGCCGTTGACGCTGGAGCGGCCGAAGGGCAGCGTACGCAGCCGTCCGCTGATGTCGGTATGCCCCCGATCCTGCTCGACCAGCGTCTTACCGGTCGCGTCCGTGAACCTCAGGTGCCACGGCGCCAAGCTGATCTCGGCCCGCAGCGAACCCGCGTCGATCACGATCGGCTCGCCCGGCGCGACCCCGGCACGTGCCCCTGGATACGTGCCGGGGGTCACCAGGGAGATGGCCCCTTCCGAGCGCGGCCGGGCGGTCGCGTCCTCCGACAACCGCACCCGGATGACTCCCTCACCGGCCACTCCCACCTGGACGACCAGCGTCTCCTCCGCCGTGGTGACCGCTTTCACCATCACCTCGGCGCCGTCGGCCGCGACCAGCTCCGCGGCGGTCACCGCCGACAGACCACCCTCGCCTCGTCCGCGAACCGGAAGCTCGGGCGGGTCCGCGACGAAGTACTCGTGCGCGACCAATGGGGGGCGATAGGGCATGGAAGCTCCTTACGAACGGCTGCGCCAACTCGTGAGTTAGTTTGCTGTCCATACCAACAAACGTCAACGGTCCCGCTCCTCCGCATCCGCAAGTGGAGGAGAGACGCGGATCACATCCGACGGGTGTTACGTCCTTGCCGGACCGCGTGTCTTGGGGGTGGAACAGCAGGCAACGGAAAGAACGGAAAGACAGTCATGAGCAAGGTCTGGTTCGTCACCGGTTCGTCGCGCGGCCTCGGCCGCAACTTCGTCGAGGCCGCGCTGTCGCGCGGCGACAAGGTGGCCGCGACCGCGCGGACCGCCGCAAGCCTCGACGAACTGGTCACCGCCTACGGCGACGCGGTGCTCCCGCTCGAGATGGACGTGACCGACAAGGCCGCCGTCTTCGAGAGCGTGAAGCGGGCGAAGGAGCACTTCGGCCGGCTGGACGTCAAGGTGGGGCTTTGGCCGGCGGGTGGGTTTCGGCGTCCGGGGCGAGCACGGCGGACGACGCGGCACCCGGACCCGGCCGATCGCAGGCGGGCCCTGGTCGCCGAGCCGCCGAAGTGGGCCGCGCTCAGGCCGATCGCCTCGCCAAGGGGAGCTGAAGGGGTCAGATCGCGTGGCCCGGCTGCATGAGGCGGCGGGCGGCCTCGGTGATGGAGCCCGAGAGCGACGGGTAGACGGCGAACGTGTGCGCGAGCTGGTCGACGGTCAGCCGCTGCTGCACCGCCACCGACACCGCCAGGATCAGCTCGGAAGCGCGCGGCGCCACCACGACGCCGCCCAGCACGATCCCGGTGTGCGGGCGGCAGAACAGCTTGACGAAGCCGTCGTTGAACCCCTGCATCTTCGCCCGCGCGTTGGTGGCCAGGGGCAGCTTGACGACGTTGGCCTCGATCTCGCCCGCCTCGATGGACCGCTGGGCGACCCCGACGGCCGCGATCTCCGGGTCGGTGAAGATGTTGGAGGCCACCGTGGCCAGCCGCAGCGGCTGGACGGCCTCCCCGAGCGCGTGCCAGACCGCGATGCGCCCCTGCATGGCCGCCACCGAGGCCAGCATGAGCACGCCCGTGCAGTCGCCGGCCGCGTAGACGCCGGGCGCGGACGTGCGCGAGACCTTGTCGACCTTGATGAAGCCGCCCTTGTCGAGCTGGACGCCGGCCTCCTCCAGGCCGATGCCGGCGGTGTTGGGGATCATGCCGACCGTCATCAGCGCGTGGGTCCCCTCGGCCGTGCGGCCGTCCTCCAGGGTCACGACCACGCCGTCGGCCGTGCGCTTGACGGAGGCGGCGCGCGAGCGGCCCATGACGTTCATGCCGCGGCGGCGGTAGACCTCTTCGAGGACCTCGGCGCCGTCGGCGTCCTCGTTAGGCATCATCCGGTCGCGGCTGGAGACCAGCGTGACCTCCGAGCCGAGCGAGCGGTACGCGCCCGCGAACTCCGCGCCCGTCACACCCGAGCCGACCACGATCAGGTGCTCGGGCAGCTCCTCCAGGTCGTAGAGCTGGCGCCAGGTGAGGATGCGCTCGCCGTCGGGCTCGGCGCCGGGCAGCACGCGCGGCGTCGCGCCGGTGGCCACGATCACGACCTCGGCCTTGATCGTACGGTCGCCCGCCCGGACCACCTGCGGGTCGACCAGCCGCCCGCGCGCCCTGATGATCTCGACGCCCTCGGCCTCGACCCGGGTGGCGATGTCGGCGGACTGGGCCTGGGCCAGCTCCTTCACGCGCTTGTTGACCAGCGGCAGATCGACCCCGACCACGCCCGCGTCACCGTCGGGCCCGCCGGAGAACGCCACGCCCAGGGACGGCGCGTCGAGCAGCGCCTGCTTGCGGACCGAGGTCGCGATCAGCGTCTTGGACGGCACGCAGTCGGTCAGCACGCACGCGCCGCCCGGGCCGTCCTGCTCGATCATGGTGACTTGCGCGCCTAGTTGCGCGGCCACCAGCGCCGCCTCATAGCCGCCGGGTCCGCCACCGATGATCACGATCCTCGTCACGTAACCCATTGTCCCGCATGGTCTCGGTAAGGCTGCAACTGGGCCGTTGCCACCCGCACACGCCTGATAAAAGGTTCAAGATCATGATGGCTGGTATCATGCCGCTCGGTGACGGAGGGGTGACACGTCGTCCCCACATCCGTAGTGATGGACCGACTCGGCCGCCCAGCGTGGCAGGATGGCGCGGTAGCTGGATGACGTGCAGCACCCGCCGAGAGGGGTGGACCGTGGCGTGGCTTTCAGGTCCTGCAGGAAAGCCGAATGAGCCCAGGCTTTATGCCGCGTACGGCTCGAACATGGACCCCGAGCAGATGGCCATGCGCGCGCCGCACTCCCCCATCTGGGGCGTCGGCTGGCTGACGGGCTGGCGGCTGACCTTCGGCGGCAGCGACCCCACCTGGGAGGGCGCGATCGCCACGATCGTCGAGGATCCCGACGAGCACGTGTTCGTGGTGCTCTACGACGTGCCCGACTGGGAGGAGACCTCACTCGACCAGTGGGAGGGCGCGCTGCGCGGGGCGTACCACAAGGTGCGGCTGCGGGTGCAGACCCTCGACGGGGAGGTCGTGGCCTGGTTCTACGTGCTCGACGGCTACGAGGGCGGTCTGCCGTCGGCCCGCTACCTCGGCAGCCTGGCCGAGGCGGCGGAGCGGGCGGGCGCCCCCGACGACTACGTCAAGGAGTTGCGGGAGCGCCCCTGCACCTCGTACGGCGGTTAACGCAGCGGCTGGTCCTTGGTCTCCTTCAGCACGAAGATGTAGACCAGCGTGGAGATCAGCGCCAGCGCCGACATGTAATAGGGGAACACCTCGACGTTGCCGGCGTCCTTGAGCGCGGTGCCGATGAGCGGGGCGGTGCCGCCGAAGAGCGCCACGGTCAGCGAGTACGGGAAGCCCGCGCCGGCCGCGCGCACCCTCGTCGGGAAGAGCTCGGAGTTCACCGCGGCCGAGATCGAGGTGAAGCAGCCGAGGAACACCATGCCGATCAGCTGCACGAGCAGCAGGCTCCCGAACGAGTTGCCCAGCGTGCTGAGCAGCGGCACCGGCAGGACCACGAAGGCGACACCGAAGGTGATCAGCATCGGCTTGCGCCCGATGCGGTCCGACAGCATGCCGAGCAGCGGCTGCAGCACCATGAAGAACAGCAGCGAGATCGTGCCGACCGTGAGCGACTGCGCCGCGTCGAACTTGACCGTGATCTGCGCGTAGATCGGCAGGAAGCTGGTCCAGGTGTAGTACGCCACGGTGCCCGCGATGGTGATGCCGACGATCGTGGCGGCCGCCTTCGGGTAGCCCACCAGGAACTCGAACAGCTTCGGCCGCTTGGCCTCACCGCGCTGGATCTCCTCGGCCACGGCCGAGGTCTCGTCGGCGCCCTTGCGGATCCACAGGCCCACGAGGCTGATCACGGCGCCCACGATGAACGGGATGCGCCAGCCGTACGAGGCCATGTCCTCCTTGATGAGGGTGGAGGCGAGCAGCGCGGCCAGGCCGGAGGCCAGCAGCTGGCCGATGGTGGTGCTGACGTACTGGAAGCTCGAGTAGAGGCCGCGCCGCCCGGGCGGGGCCGACTCCACCAGGAACGTGGTCGCGGCGGCGAACTCACCGCCCACGGACAGGCCCTGGATGAGCCTGGCGAGGGTCAGGATGACCGGCGACAGCAGGCCGACGGCCTCGTACGTCGGCGTCACAGCGAGCAACAGCGAGCCCGCGCCCATCAGCACGATCGTGAACGTCATCGCGGCCTTGCGCCCGAACCGGTCGGCGAACGCGCCGACCAGCAGGCCGCCCAGCGGGCGCATGAAGAAGCCCACCGCGAACACCCCGTAGGCGCTCAGCAGCGCCACGAGGCCGCCCTCGCTCTTGGGGAAGACCTGGGCGGAGAAGTACGTCGCGAGGAACGTATATGCGTACCAGTCGTACCATTCCACGACGTTGCCGATGCTGGCCGCCATGAGCTGGCGGACACGACTCTTGGGAATGCCGACCGGTGATTGTGCCACGGGGGAGGTCGCCACGGGGGGCTCCTTTGCTGCAAAGTGCGGAGATGGCTTACTGTGCAGTTGGACGACCGAAACAGTCAAATCTCTGGCCAGATATTTACAAACCCGACACAGAACAGGTTGCAGGTGGACGTTCTCGACCGACGCCTCGTCGCCGCCCTCCAGGTCAGCCCGCGCGCCTCATGGGGCGAGATCGGCAGGGTCGTCGGCGAGCACGAACGTACGGTCGCCAGGCGGCTGCAGCGCCTGATCTCCGAGGGGATCGTCCAGGTCACGGCCATCTACGACGACCTGCGCACCGGTCACGGGCGGCCCGTCCACCTGCACGTCCAGGTACGCCCCGGCACGGCGGGCAAGGTGGCCGAGGCGCTGGCCGACCGGCCCGACACGCGCTCGGTCTACGCGCTGACCGGCGCCGCCGACATCGGCTGTGAGCTGGTCTCCCCGTCCCGCGAGGATCTGCATCACGTACTGTCCACGCAGATGTCCGAAATCTACGGCGTGCGGCAGACGCAGGCTCAGGTCGTGCTCCACACGTTCAGGACCGTGGCCGAGTGGCACGCGCCGTACCTCAGCGAGGAGGAGGTGCTCGAACTGCGACCCGCGCCGCCCCCCGAGTGCCTGCCCGACGAGGAGGGCCTGTCGCCCCTGGAGGGGGAGATCGCCCGGCTGCTCGCCGCCGACGGCAGGATCGCCTTCACCACCGTCGCCGAGCGCCTCGACATCTCCGTGCCGACCGCGCGCAGGCGGGTGACCTCGCTGATCGAGCGGCGGCTGCTGCTGCCGCGGGCCGAGGTGGAGCCCGCGCTGCTCGGGCTCGAGGTCGAGGCCATGCTGTGGCTGAAGGTCCGGCCATACGGGCTGGACCTGGTCGGGCAGCGGCTGGCCGGGCACCCGAGCGTGCGTTACTGCGCCGCCACCTCGGGCACCCATTCCCTCATCGTGCAGGTCGTGGCCGCGCACGAGGCCGACCTCTACCGCTTCATGACCGGCGTCGTCGGGCAGTATGACGAGATCGCCGACAGCGACCTCACCCTGATCACCCGCGCCTACAAGCGCGGCCACCTCCACAAGTCCGGATTGCTCACGTTGGATCATCGTTGGGAGAAGACGCCATGACACCTGCCGAGAATGAAGTCGCCGACCTTTGCGCAGAGCTGATCCGCGTGGACAGCAGCAACTACGGGGACGGCACGGGCCCCGGCGAGCGGGCCGCGGCCGAGGTCGTCATGGCCAGGCTGGCCGAGGTCGGGATCGACTCGAAGTACATCGAGAGCGAGCCCGGCCGCGGCAACGTGATCACCCGGGTCGAGGGCACCGACCCGTCCCTGCCCGCCCTGCTCGTGCACGGGCACCTGGACGTCGTGCCCGCCAACGCGGCCGACTGGTCCGTCGACCCCTTCGGCGGCGAGGTGCGCGACGGCTACATCTGGGGCCGCGGCGCCGTGGACATGAAGGACATGGACGCGATGATGCTGGCCGTGCTGCGCCAGCTCAAGCGCGACGGGCGCCGACCGCGCCGCGACCTCGTGTTCGCGTGGGTGGCCGACGAGGAGGCCGGCGGCGTGTACGGCGCCAAATACCTCACCGCGAACCACCCCGAGCTGTTCGAGGGCGTCACCGAGTCGATCAGCGAGGTCGGCGGCTACTCGCTGGAGGTGGACCCGTCCCTGCGGCTCTACCTGATCGAGACGGCCCAGAAGGGCCTGGCCTGGATGAAGCTCATCGCCGACGGCACGGCCGGGCACGGCTCGATGCTCAACTCCGACAACGCCGTGACCGAGATCGCCAAGGCCGTGGCCAGGATCGGCGACCACGACTGGCCGCTCACGTACACGCCGACCGTGCGGCAGTTCCTCACCGAGGTCGCGGACGCGTTCGGGATCCCGTTCGACGAGGACGACCCGCAGCCGATCCTGGACAAGATCGGGCCGCTCGTCCGCTTCGTCGGCGCGACGCTGCGCAACACCACCAACCCGACCCAGCTCGACGCCGGCTACAAGTCGAACGTCATCCCCGGCCAGGCCGCTGCGGTGGTCGACGGGCGGTTCCTGCCCGGGTTCGAGGAGGACTTCTTCAAGACCGTCGACTCGCTGCTCGGGCCGAAGATCCGGCGCGAGTTCGTGCACCACGACATCGCGCTGGAGACCACGTTCGACGGGGCGCTGGTCGAGTCGATGATCGCGGCGCTCAAGGCCGAGGACCCGGCGGCGCGGGCGATCCCGTACTGCATGTCGGGCGGCACCGACAACAAGACGTTCTTCGCGGACCTGGGGGTGCGCGGGTTCGGCTTCGTGCCGCTGCGGCTGCCCGCCGACATGGACTTCGCCTCGATGTTCCACGGCGTGGACGAGCGGGTGCCGGTGGACGCCCTGCAGTTCGGGGTGCGGGTGCTGGACAGGCTGCTCCTAAACTACTGAGTTGTGACCAACGACGCATACACCCTGGCAGATGAGGCCGCCGCGGCTCTCAAGAGCGCGACCGGCCTCGACACCTTCGACGTGGCTCTCGTCATGGGGTCGGGGTGGGTGCCCGCCGCCGATGCCATCGGCGAGACGGTGAGCGAGGTCCCGTTCACCGATCTGCCCGGTTTCCGCGCGCCCGCCGTGGCGGGGCACGGCGGCAAGATCCGCGTCGTGCGCACCTCGGCGGGGCGGCACGCGCTGGTGTTCCTCGGGCGCACGCACCTCTACGAAGGGCTCGGGGTGGACGCGGTCGTCCACGGAGTGCGTACGGCGGCCGCGGCCGGCGTACGCACGCTCGTGCTCACCAACGCCGCCGGCGGCCTGCGCCCCGAGACGCAGAACGTCGGCGACCCGGTCCTGATCAGCGACCACATCAACCTGACCGGGGCCAACCCGATCACCGGCACCACGTTCATCGACCTCACCGAGGTCTACTCGCGCCGCCTGCGCGAGCTGGTGCGCGAGGTCGACCCGAGCCTCTCCGAAGGCGTGTACGTGGCCTTCCGCGGGCCCACGTACGAGACGCCGGCCGAGATCCGCATGCTGCGCACGCTGGGCGGCGACATGGTGGGCATGTCCACCGTCCTGGAGGCCATCGCCGCCAGGGAGGCGAAGCTGGAGGTGCTCGGCGTCTCCCTGGTCACCAACCCCGGCGCGGGGCTGGCGGGCGAGCCGCTCAACCACGAGGAGGTCCTGGAGGTCGGCCGGTCCACGGCGGCCCGCATGGGCGTCCTGCTGGCCAAGGTGGTGGACCGGCTGTGAGCGAGGATCTGGTGCTCGCGGCGCGGGAGTGGCTGGCCCAGGATCCGGATCCGGAGACCCGCGACGAGCTCTCCCGGCTCCTGGACGGCGGCGACCTGGAGGCCCTGCGCGACCGGTTCGGGGCCAAGCTGGAGTTCGGCACGGCGGGCCTGCGGGGAGAGCTGGGCGCGGGTCCCAACCGGATGAACCGCGTCACCGTCATGCGCGCCGCCGCGGGCCTGGCCCGGGTCCTCGGGCCGGGCAAGCACGTGGTCGTCGGCTACGACGCCCGCCACAAGTCCGACGTGTTCGCCCGTGACACGGCCGCCGTCCTGACGGGCGCCGGGCTGCACGCCTCCCTCCTGCCGGCTCCGCTACCCACGCCCGTGCTGGCCTTCGCCGTACGCCACCTCGACGCGGACGCCGGGGTCACGGTCACCGCCAGCCACAACCCGCCGCGCGACAACGGCTACAAGGTCTACTGGGGCGACGGCTCCCAGATCGTGCCCCCGGTCGACGGCGAGATCTCGGCGGCCATCGACGCCGTCGGACGGGTGGACCGGCTCCCGCTGAACGGTCCCGGCACGCTGACGGAGCTCGGCGAGGGCATCGTCGACGACTACCTCGCCGCCGTGACCGCCCTGCCCCTGGGCGAGGCCCGCGACCTGCGCGTGGCATACACGCCCCTGCACGGCGTGGGCGCCGCCACGCTCACCGGCGCGTTCCTGGCCGCCGGCTTCGAGACCCCGGTGGCCGTCGAGGAGCAGCGCGACCCCGACCCCGACTTCCCGACGGTCTCCTTCCCCAATCCGGAGGAGCCCGGCGCGATGGACCTGGCCATCGCGCTGGCCGCCAAGCTGGACGCCGACCTGGTCCTGGCCAACGACCCCGACGCCGACAGGTGCGCGGTGGGGGTCCCGCTGCCCGACGGGACGTGCCGCATGCTGACCGGCGACGAGGTCGGCGGCCTGCTGGCCGAGCACGTGATCACGCAGACCGCCGGCGACCGCATGGTGGCCACCACCATCGTCTCCTCGACCCTGCTGGGCAAGATCGCCCGGGCGCACGGGGTCCGCTACGGCGAGACGCTGACGGGTTTCAAGTGGATCATCAAGGCGGGTCCGGGGCTGGTCTTCGGCTACGAGGAGGCCATCGGCTACAGCGTCGGCTCCGACGCGGGCCTGCCGGTCCGGGACAAGGACGGGATCGGGGCGGCCCTCACGGTCGCGGCCGTCGCCGCGGCGGCCAAGCGCTCCGGCCGTACGCTGCTGGACCTCCTGGACGACCAGGCCCGCCGCTACGGGCTGCACGCGACGTCCCAGCTCTCGTTCCGGGTGTCCGACCTGTCGCTGATCGCTGACGCCATGACCCGCCTGCGCGCCCACCCCCCGACCGCGCTGGGCGGCCGGGCGGTGACGCGTACGGACGACCTGGCGAAGGGCGACGGCGGGCTGCCGCCCACGGACGGGCTGCGATACCTGCTGTCGGGGGACGGCCGCGTGGTCGTCCGCCCTTCGGGCACGGAGCCCAAGCTGAAGTGCTATCTGGAGGTCGTGGTGCCGGTGACGGGGAAGGTCGCGCAGGCGCGCGAGCAGGCGGCTCGCGATCTCGCCGCTCTGAAGGCCGACCTGGCCGCCGGCCTGGGCCTCTGAAGCTACCGCGGACCTGGAGGGGTTTCGTCCTGTGGGGTCAGGGTGCCCGGGTGCCGGGCGGCCTGACCCCGCCGCCACTGCTCCATGACCTGCCGGAAGGCCTCGCTCACGAGGTGGAGGAGCTCGGCGGAGGACTCGAAGCGGACGCCCGCCGGGGTCGCGGCCCCGAGAACCTCGGCTCCGCGCCGCGACGCGGCGGCCAGGGCCTCGTTCATCTGCAGGCCGGCGAGCATGGACCGGAGCCAGATCTCGTCGTCGATGACATAGCGTTCGCGCCGCCTGCCGGGGACCCGTTCCCGCCTGAGCATTCCCTGCTGTTCGAGGAAGGCGATGGCATGCGAGACCGACGCCGGGCTGACGCGTAGCCGCTGGACCAGGTCGGCGGCGGTGAGGGTGCCGGAGTCGGTGATGTACAGGCAGGCCAGCACCCTCGCCATCATCTGGGGCAGCCCCTGCTGGACGAGGAGGGCGGTGAAGGACTCCGTGAAGTCCCGCACCTCTTGGGGGTCGCGCCCGTGGCCGCCGTCGGGGGTCGGCGGCGCCGGAGGCTGAGCCTGCTTGTTACGGCGCGCGCGATGCCGGGTGGCCTCGTGTGCCCGCTCCGCCCCGTAATCGTCGGGTCCGCCGTTGCGGGTGACCTCCCGCATGATGGTCGAGGCGGGCCGCTCCAGACGCCGGCCGATCTCCGCGTATCCGAGCCCCTCGGCCAGCCCTGCGGCGATGTGCTGACGGTCCTCGTTGGTGAGTCTGCCTCCGGGCATCGGTGCTCGTCTCCTGTCGCTCGCCGTGCGGCCCCGCTGCACAGTATGCAGTCGCGCGGATTCTCATTGCAATCCACATCTTGATCACCTTTTGCGTTCAGCTTCATTGTCATTGCAAAGCAGATCCATATTTACCGGCTCTAGCTAGCCAAACAGGCCAGCTTTGCTTGTTGACCGATCAGTGAACGCAATGTAGTGTCGCAGTCGTTCAGAAATACCCGAACAATGTGCGCAAGGAGATTCATGATGGAACACAGCAACGGCGGCTTCTCCGAAGCGGGGCTGCGCAGGCTGCGTGAGGTGCTGACGCGGCATGTCGAGTCCGGGAAGATCCCCGGGCTGGTCGCCCTGGTCGGCCGGGGCGATGAGACGCACGTTGAGGCGATCGGGACGATGCGTCATGACGGTGGCGCGCCGATGCGCCGGGACACGATCTTCCGGATGGCCTCCACGTCCAAGCCGGTCTCGATCGCGGCGGCGATGGTGCTCCTGGATGAGTGCCGGTTGCGGCTGGACGACGTGGTGGACGCGTGGCTGCCGGAGCTGGCCGACCGTCAGGTGCTGAAGCGGATCGACGGGCCGCTGGACGACACCGTGCCGGCGCGCCGGCCGATCACCGTGCGGGACGTGCTGACCTCCACGTTCGGGCTCGGCATGGACATGACGGCGCTGGGCACGCCGATCCTGAACGCGATCTTCGAGCGGGGTCTCACGCCCAATCTGCCGGTGCCGGTGCCCGAGCAGGATGAATGGATGCGCCGCCTGGGCGAGCTGCCGCTGATGCACCAGCCCGGCGAGTGCTGGCAGTACCAGATCAGCAGCGATCTGGTCGGCGTGCTGGTCTCCCGGGTCACGGGCCGGTCGTTCGAGGAGTTCCTGCGCGAGCGCGTCTTCGAGCCGCTGGGGATGACCGACACCGGCTTCCACGTGCCCGACGACAAGATCGACCGGCTGCCGGACCTGTACGCCCCCGACCCGCAGACCGGCGAGTTCCTCGTGTGGGACGAGGCCAAGGGCGGGCGGTGGAACCAGGCTCCGGCGTTCCAGGGCGGCGGCGGTGGGCTGGTCTCCACCGCCGACGACTACCACGCCTACTTCCGGATGCTGCTCAACGGCGGCATGCACGGCGGCGAGCGGATCCTGTCGCGGCCCGCGGTGGAGTTGATGACCACCAACCGGCTCACGGCCGAGCAGCAGGCCGCCCGGCACGCGCTGGCGGTCAACAGCGTCCACGTGTCCTTCGGCCAGGGGCAGCAGGGCGGCTGGGGCCTGGGGATGGCGGTGCGCACGTACCGCGGCGACTACGCCTCCGTCGGCCAGTTCGGCTGGGACGGCGGAAGCGGCACCTCGACCTACGCCGACCCGGCCAAGCGGCTCACCGGAATCCTGCTCACCCAGGTCGGATACACCGTCCCGGACCCGGCGCGGCTGATGAACGACTTCTGGACCACGCTCTACCAGGCCATCGACGACTGACCGCAGCACGGGGTCCGCTCCGGACCCCGCTCCCCCTCGAAGGTCAGGCCAGGCGGAACTGGAGGTCGGTGTCCCAGTTGTTCAGGTCGGGCTCGACCATGGGGTTGGTCTTGTAGAACTCCAGGCGGCAGCCCCAGTGCTCCGTCCCGTCCTTCTCGGTCATGTCCCAGGTCAGGGCCTGCTCCTCGGTCCACTTCAGCAGCCCGGCGATGACGTTCCTCAGCTGGTCCGGGTGGCCGTGGTGGGAGGTGGTGACGTAGCGGCCCGCGGGCAGAACGTCGGCGAAGATCTCGCCCTCACCCGCCACCGGCGCCGGAACGGGCACTCCCGCCTGCACCACCAGCCGGTCCTCCGCCATGTTGATGCTGTCGTACCTGAAGAACGGGGCGTCTGCCGGGGACACCCCGCGCTCGGCGAGCCAGCCGATGAGCCCACCGATGCGGTCCCCGACCAGGCCGAAGCTGGTCATGGTGATGGTCTTGCGGATCCCGATGTAGGGTCGCTCGGGAAATTCGACGATCTGTGGCATGTCGTGTTCCTCCTTCGTCCTTCAGACCGGGCGCGCTGCCGAAACTCATCGACTACGCCGACGTCACTTCGATCTGGAGCTCGGTGACCCACTCGTCCTGGTCTTCCGGGCAGTGCAGAGAGATCTCCCTGGCCAGGCCCAGGGAGCGATAGCCGTTCTCCTCGATCCAGTGGGCCAGCGCCTGGAACGTCGGCCCCACCGCCTCCATCGGCCCCTCGTGGATGATCGCGGCCGCGGTCTCGATGGGAGGCAGGTCGACGATCTCGAAGTCGTAGGGGCCGGGCGGCACGGAAACCGGCAGGCACGTGTGCACCATGACGGAGCCGTCGTCGTCCGGCACGTAATAGGCCAGGCCGGGAGCCACGACACTCACCCCGGCGGCCTCCACCCGGCGGCAGATCTCCCGGAACAGCGGCTTGATGACCGGGCCGATGTCCTCCCCCTCGTAGCTGGCCGCCCTGGCGCTGAGCTCGGCGACCCGGACCGGGTCCACCCTCTTGAGCACGACTTCGGCTGTCCTCATGTGCCCTTCCGTCTCGATGGTGCGCAGTCGCGCCTCGACGCCTCGGAGCCTGGCCAGGTCGGCGCTGATCTGGGCTTCGAGCTGGGCGCGGCGCAGCCGTACCATGCCGTGCAGCTCCTCCGTGCTCACCTTCTCGTCGAGGATGGCGCTGACCTGCTCCAGCGTGAAGCCGAGGTCCTTGATCGCGACGATGCGGTTGAGCCGGGACAGCTGCGCGGCCTGGTAGGACCGGTAGCCGCTGACGGGGTCCACGTGCGCGGGGCGCAGCAGGCCGATGGCGTCGTAGTGACGCAACATGCGTACCGAGACCAGTCCGAGCCTGGCGAAATCTCCGATGCTGAACATGACGGCTCCAGGTCTACGGCCTGACACGGTGTCAGGGTCAACCTATGGCGATTTCGTAAGGCATGGGGTATTTTTCCCATCATGGTCGACCGAACGTTCGGTAGGACTGCCAGCGAGGATGCGAACCGGCGGATCAGGACGGCGGCGGTGCTGCTGTTCGCCCGGCAGGGCTACGCGGCCACGAGCATCCGCGACCTGGCCAAAGCGGTCAGCATGACCAATGCCGGGATATATCACCACGTGACGAGCAAGGAGTCCCTGCTCGCCGACCTCATGCGCGTCGGCCAGCAAGGGCTGATCGACGCCACGGAACGCATGCTGGAAAACGTCCACAGCCCCACCGACCGCCTGGCCCTGCTGGTCGGCTCCCTCACCTCCGTCCACGCGCTCAGCCCCATGACCAGCCGCGTCATGGACGGCGAACTCCGCTCCCTCACCCCCGGCTCCGCCGCTTACGACGAGATCATCGCCCTGCGCGACGCGTACGAGGCCCACTGGAAGGACGCCCTCGCGGACGGCGTCGCCCAGGGCGTGTTCCGCGTCGCCGACCAGAAGCTGACCCGCCTGGCCCTGATGTCCATGTGCACCGGCACCAGCGAGTGGTACCGCCCCGACGGGGACTCCACGCTGGAGCAGGTGTGCGCCGAGTTCGTCACGATCGGCCTGGCCGCCGTCCGCGCGCCCGCCCCGGCCGGGGCCACCCTCGACCTCTCCCTGCTGCCCGACTTCCCGTGGGAGCCGCCGGATGCACGCAACGATCCCCGACCTGATGAGGCACGCCGCTAGCACGTACGGCACGCGCGAGTTCCTCCGCTTCCCCGACACCTCGCTCACCTTCGCCGAGGCGGACGCCCGGTCCGACGGCCTGGCCGCCGCGCTGATCGACAAGGGCGTCCGGCCGGGCGACCGGGTGGCGATCATGATGGACAACGTCCCCGGCTGGCCGCTGAGCTGGCTGGCCGTGCTCAAGGCGGGCGCGGTCACCGTGCCGGTGAACGTCCGCTACCGGGCCGCCGACCTGGAGCACGTCCTGCGCGACTCGGGCGCCGTGGCCACCCTGACCACCGACGAGCACGCCCCGCACATCCCGGGTACGGTCTACGTCCTCGACGCCGAACCCCATGGCAAGCGCCCGGTTTTGACCCACGAAATCGCGAATTTTCAGTACACGTCGGGGACCACCGGCTTCCCCAAGGCCTGCATGCTCACCCACGCCTACTGGCTCAGGACCGCCCGGCTGATCGCCGACCAGGTCCGCCTGCGTGACGACGACGTCATGCTGATCGCCCAGCCGTACTCGTACATCGACCCCCAGTGGGCCACCCTCTTCTGCCTGGTCGGCGGCATCCCCCTCGTCGTGCTCCCCCGCTTCTCCGCCTCCGGCTTCTGGGCCTCGGTCCGGGAGCACGGGACGACGCTCACGTACGTACTCGGCTCGATGCCCCTCCTCCTGCACAAGCAGCCGCCCCACCCCCACGACCGCGACAACCGGATGCGCCTCGTGCTCTGCTCGGGCATCCGGCCGGACCTGCACCGGGCGTTCGAGGAGCGCTGGGGCGCGCCGTGGCGCGAGCTGTACGGATCCACGGAGAGCGGGCCCGACCTGGGGGTGCCCGTCGACGCCGTGGAGACGGTCGGCACCGGCGCCATGGGGCTCGCGTACCCGGGCAAGGAGGTCACGCTGGACGAGGAGACCGGCGAGATCCTGGTCAGGGGCACACCCATGATGAACGGCTACTGGAACCACCCGGAGGCCACCGCCCACGCGTTCAGGGGCGGCTGGTACCACACGGGCGACCTCGGCTTCCGCGACGAGCACGGCTACATCCACCATTCCGGGCGATTGAAGGACATGGTGCGCAGAGGTGGCGAGAACATCTCGTGCGCCGAGGTGGAGGGCGTGCTCACCGAGCACCCCGCGGTCCTCCAGGCCGCGCTGGTGCCCGTTCCGGACGACCTGTTCGGCGAGCTGCCCAAGGCGTTCATCCAGCTCCGCCCGGGACACGTCCCCGACGCCGGGACGGCCGGGAGCATCATCGGCCACGCCAGGGAGCGGCTGGCCCGCTTCAAGATCCCGGAGTACGTGGAGTTCGTGGCGGAGTTCACGCTCACCCCGTCGTCCCGCATCGAGAAGCGCCACCTCCTCACCCCGGAACGAGACCAGCGCGCCGCCCCCGCCATCGCGATCCCCAAGGAGAGAGCATGATCGAAGTGACCGAACGCGACGAGGCGGCCGTCATCACCCTCGCGCGCCCGAAGAAGCTCAACGCCCTCACCGCGGGCATGCGCCGCGACCTGGCGGCCGCGATCCGCGCGTGCGGCCAGGACGTCAGAGGCGTCGTGGTCACCGGCACCGGCCGGGCGTTCTCGGCCGGGGAGGACATCCACGAGGCCGCCGGAAAGTCGCTGGTCGAGGAGGTGGAGCTCTTCCACGACATGACCAGGGCGGTGCTGGAGACGCGGGTCCCGGTCGTGGCGGCGGTCAACGGCCTGGCCGTGGGCGGGGCCGCCGAGTGGACGCTGTGCTTCGACACCCGCATCGGCACCCCGGCGACCGAGTACTTCCTGCCGGAGAACCACATCGGCCTGTCCGTCTCGAACGCCTCCAGCTACCTGCTCCCCCGCCTGGTGGGCGCCAGGGCGCTGAAGCTGGTGCTCGACTCGACCCGGATGACCGCCGAGCAGGCCCTGGCCACGGGCCTGCTGGACGAGATCGTCCCCCAGGAGCGGCTGCTGGACGCGGCGATCGAACGCGTACGCCACTGGACCCGGCCGGGCACGGCCACGGCGGTCCACCTGGCACTTCTCAGGCCGTCCCGGGACGAGGTCGAGCGTGCCTTCGCGAGGGAGACGGAGGCCGCCAAGCAGGTCGAGGAGTCGGGCATCGCCCAGGAGGGCATGTCCCGCTTCGTCAACCGGGCTAGGCGATGACGATCGCCACCACCAGCAGGACCACGGCCGCCGCCAGCACCGCGATGGAGTCGTAGGACCACGTGACCCGGGCCGGCGCCGCCTCTTCCTCGCGGCGCCTGGCCGACTCGGCGCGGTCGCGGATCTGGCCGCCCACCCAGTCGGCGTGCGTCTTGCCCGCGAACGCCTCCACGGCCGCCTGCTCGGCCTTCGACAGCGTGGGCTCGGTGCTGAAGCGTCCGCGCTGCTGCCTGGGCGCCCCACGCCGCTGCGCCCTGGCCCGCTCCCGCGCGCTGCTCATCGGCGTCCACAACCGCAGCACCCGCTCGTCGCCGTACTCGACGTTGATCGAGTGGGACACCGTCACGTCCTCGATCGAGGCCCACGGCAGGAACGTCGTGCGCAGCGGGTTGCGCCCGATCAGCCCCGCCTCCGTGAACACGGTGGCGGGGCGCATCGCGATCACGTAGACCAGCGCGGTCAGCGCGCCGAGCACGGCCAGCGCCACCAGCGACGACTTGCCGGTGTAGTGGGCGATCAGGTCCCAGACGTTGAACGCGACGAAGGCCAGCCACACCCAGGCGAGCACGAACGCGGTCTTGGACCGGTAGGTCTGTTTCACGGCTGCCACTTGAGCTGCGCGAACCCCGGCTTGATGACCCCGTTGATCAGCGCCAGCCGCTCGTCGAACGGCAGGAACGCCGACTTCATCGCGTTGACCGTGAACCACTGCAGGTCGTCCCAGCCGTAGCCGAACGCCTCCACCAGCTTGGCGAACTCCTGCGACACGCTCGTCGAGCTCATCAGCCGGTTGTCGGTGTTGACCGTGACCCTGAAGTGCAGCCGCCGCAGCAGCCCGATGGGGTGCTGGGCGATCGACGGGGCGGCCCCGGTCTGCAGGTTGGAGGTGGGGCACATCTCCAGCGGGATGCGCTTGTCACGCACGTACGCGGCCAGCCGTCCCAGCTTGGCGGAGCCGTCCTCGGACACGGAGATGTCGTCGATGATCCGTACGCCGTGGCCGAGCCGGTCGGCGCCGCACCACTGGATCGCCTGCCAGATCGACGGCAGCCCGAACGCCTCGCCCGCGTGGATGGTGAAGTGGGCGTTCTCCCGCTGGAGGTATTCGAACGCGTCGAGATGCCGCGTGGGCGGGTAGCCCGCCTCGGCCCCCGCGATGTCGAACCCCACCACGCCCACGTCGCGGTAGCGCACGGCCAGCTCGGCGATCTCCATGGACCGCGCCTGGTGCCGCATGGCCGTCAGGAGCGTGCCGACCCGGATCCCGCGCCCCTCCGAGCCCTGCTTGAACCCTTCGAGCACCGCCTCGACCACCTGGTCGAGGCTCAGCCCGCGCGTGGTGTGCTGCTCGGGCGCGTACCGCACCTCGGCGTAGACCACGCCGTCGGCCGCGAGGTCCTGAGCGCACTCGGCGGCCACGCGGACGAGCGACTCGCGCGTCTGCATGACCCCCACGGTGTGGGCGAACGTCTCCAGATAGCGCTCGAGCGAGCCGGAGTCGGCCGCCTCCTCGAACCAGTGGCGCAGGCGGTCGGGGTCGTCGGTGGGCAGCCGATCGTAGCCGGTCTCCCTGGCCAGCTCGACGATCGTCTCGGCGCGGAGCCCGCCGTCGAGGTGATCGTGCAGCAGCACCTTGGGAGCCCGCCGGATCTCGTCAAGCGTGGGACTCATCTGGCCATGATAGGGCGTCCCTCGCGTACGGTTCAGTCGCGCCCTGCGCTCTCGGCGGAGAAGGCCGGCAGGCACACCGCGATGTACTCGGCACCCTCGGGACCTGCGCTGTAACGGACCCTCTCCCCCGGCGACGTCACCACCGACTGCCCGGCCGCGACCTCCGTCGTGCCCTCGGCGTGCTCCACCATCACCAGGCCGCGCAGCACCACCGTGTACTCGATGAACTGCGGCCGCTGAGGCGGCTCCTCCCAGCCGGGCGGGGCGGTCATGTGCGCTATGGAGATCCCGTCGTCGCCGCTGCTGACGCGGCCGATGTGCTCGTCGATGAGCTTGCCGCCGGGTACGGGTATGCGGGCCGGGCCCTCGATCTTTCTCACCACGACGTCAGTGTGCCACGTCGATGATCAGGCGGCTGGGACCGCCCTGCTCCTTGACCTGGAACGCGGCCTTCCTCGCCAGCACCAGGCCGATGCCGACGCGTCCCTCGAAGTCGCCGGTCCTGACGACGTCGGTGAGGTTGAGCAGGCCGGTGGGGAAGACGGGGCCGCCCTTCCAGGTGGGCTTGCCCTTCGTGTCATGGGCGTTCGCGGGGACGAGCGTGACCTGAAGGTACGCGCCGCCGCTCACGTCCATGGGCTTGCCCGAGCCGTCCTCGACGAATTCGTCCACCCACTCGACGCTGTAGCCCGGGACCTTGCCCTTGAGGTCGATGACCAGGCGGTCGTACGTGCCGTGACCGGCGAACCGGACGCCCGTGACGACGGCGGGCTCGATCCCGTCGCGCTGGACGTCCACCTCGGCCGTGCTCGTCGGCGTGTCGGGCTCCGGCCGGTCCGTCCCGGTGGCGGCGGGCTGCTGCGGCAGAGCGGTCTGGACGGCCTGGCCGCAGGCGGTGAGCAGGGTCAGGCAGGCGAGCGAGGCGAGAAGCCGGGAGCCCGCTCGCGGGGATGACGGGCGCATACCTCCAAGATGCCCGGCCTGCGGTCCCGCATGCGACCGGGCTTCCCGCCCTGCCGAGTACCCTGATCACCCCACGAGGAGTTATATACGTGAAAAAGTCTGGCGATTTACCGATCTTTCTGACCAACTACTCGCCGTCGTTCGCGCGGACCGCGTACCTGCTGACGGGTGACGCGGACCGGGCCCGCGAACTGGCGGTCGAGGCGCTGGTCACGGCGTGCCGCCGCTGGTCCACCATCCGCTGGGGCCAGCCGGCCGTGGAGGTGCTGCGTGAGTTGTACGCGCGCTTCCTGGCCGCCGCGCCGCCGCCCGCACCCGAGGACCACGCGCTGGCCACGCTGCCGCCCACGGCGCGAGCCGTGCTCGTGGCGCGCTATCACGACGCGCTGCCGCCGGAGCAGGTGGCCATGGTGACGGGCCTGTGGACGGCCGCCCTGGACGAGGAGGCGCACCAGGCCCTCGCCCTCCTCCGGGCCGCGCACCCCGACCTCTTCACCCGCGCCGAAACGCCGGCGCCCCCGGAGCTCCCGGAGCCCCCGGAGCCAGGCGATGCCCCGTCCCCGGAGCCGGATGACGCCCCGCCTCCGCAGCCGGATGGTGACGCGCCCTCGGAGCCGGACGGTGACGTGCGGGAGGCGGCGGCGGACCAGGCGCCGTGGGTCGCCCCCGAGGATCCGCCGGGCACCGCTCAAGAGACGGAAGCCACCCCGTGGGCAGTCCCCGCCCAGGGGTCGGACACCGACGAGCCCGGCCTGCGTGCCGCCCTGGTCGGGATCGCGGCCGGCATGCCGCACACCAACCTCTCCGAGCCCGTCCTGACCCGCATCGGCAGGCGGCGCAGGCTCCGCGTCACCCTGTGGGCGGCCGCGTCGGCTGGGGCCGTCGGCGCGCTCGCGGCCCTGGTCGTGATCGCGGCGAGCACCCTGGCGGGCAACCTGGAGAAGGCGGCCGATGACGGCAGCACCGCCCTCACGCCGCCGGACGAGGTCCCCATGGCGATGCCGGACAAGCTGGGCGACCCCGTCCGGTACGCGTACACGGACTACTGCGAGGGCGCCTCCTCCGACCCCGGCGACCCGCAGCCCTGCGGCCAGTGGCGGCTGACGACCCTGTCGGGCAAGGAGTGGCGGCTGCAGGCCGCGCGGGCCGGCTACGACGAGGACACGCTCGTCGCCCTGCCCCTCGCCATCAGCCAGGACGGCCACCGCCTGGCCTACCGGCACCGCGACGGCTCGTACGTCGTGCACGACCTGCCGACGGGCGTCGTCAAGAAGATCGACATCAAGCACGAGGAGACGCTCCCGCACATCACCTCCTCGCCGAACGGCCGGTACTTCGCCCTCGACTTCGGCGCGGCCGACGGCGCGATGCTCGACTTCGACACCGGCGCGACCCGGCACGTCAGCGGAAAGAAGATCAAGATCCTGGCCGTGGGGAACGACGGCACGCGGGTGGTCAGCGACGAGGTGGACGTGGACGACGTACCGGGCCACGCGTCGGTCGCCACCCTCACGCTCCAGGGCGCGAGGGGCCGCGCGGGCGGTTACCGCGTCGATCCCGGCCTCCTCGAGTACGGCGCCGCGCTCTCCCCGGACGGCCGCACGCTGGCTCTGGTGTCGGCCGACGAGCGGCTCGTCACCATGAACGCCCGCACCGGCCGCGTCTTCGGCTCCCGCACGGCGCTCGACGACTACGGCGTGATCGCGGTCGAGCGCTGGCTCAGCGCCGACGAGGTCCTCGTACGCCAGCCCGACGAGGACGACGAGGACGCCTACCTGACCAAGGTGGACGTCCGGTCGGGCAAGAGCGCCGACTTCGGGGGCGAGGAGTGGATCGGCTACGACTCCCCGCTCGGCGCGCTGAAATGACGAGAAAGGGCCCCGCCGGAACGACGGAGCCCTTTCAAGTGACCAACGCCGCTGGTCAGACGGTCTCGTAGACCTTGACGCTCTCGCTCTCGACGGCCTGGGCCTTGCGGGCGCGCAGCCCGGTCGCCGAGATCGCCAGCCCGACGAGGGCCAGCACCAGCGAGACCACGATCGCCGAGCGCAGCGAGCCGATCGAGAGCGTCTCACCGCCGCCCGAGGTGAGCACGGCGGTGACCACGGCCAGCACGATCGCGCCGCCCACCTGGCCGGAGGTGTTGAGCAGCCCGGAGGCCAGGCCCTGCTCGTCGTCGTCCACGCCGGTGGTGGCCTGGATGTTCAGCGAGGGGAACGACAGCGCGAACGCGATGCCCATCAGGAGCATGCCCGGGATCACCATGCCGCCCAGGCTGGGGGTGCGGTCGATGCCGAGGAACATCGCGTACCCGCCGGCCAGCGCGGCGGAGCCGATGACGATCAGCTTGCCGGTGCCGAACCTGTCGGCGAAGTCGCCCATCTTGGTCGAGGTGAGCGCGACCAGCAGACCGGCGGGCAGGAACGCCAGGGCGGTGCCCAGGGCCGACCAGCCGAGGAGGTTCTGGAAGTACTGCATCGCCACGAACTGGAAGGCCACGTACGAGCCCATGAGGATGAGCAGCCCCAGGTTGGCGCGGACGATGTGGCCGGAGCGCAGGATGCCGAGGCGCACCAGTGGGTGCCGCATCCGCCGCTCGGTGAAGACGAACAGGCCGATCAGCACGGCCACCGCCACCAGCGAGCCGATGGTCTGCAGCGAGGTCCAGCCGGCCTCGGGCGCCTGCACGACCGTGAACACCAGCAGCAGCATGGAAGCGGTGATCAGCACGGCGCCGATCAGGTCGTGACCGCCTTCGGCCCGCTCGTCACGGCCGCGCAGCACCCGCGGCGCGACCAGCAGCGCGATCAGCGCCACGGGAACCGGCATCAGCAGCGTCCAGCGCCAGCCGATCTCGGTGAGCAGGCCGGACAGCACGAGGCCCAGCGAGTAGCCGCTGGCACCGGAGGCGGTGAAGATGCTCAACGCCTTGTTGCGCTCCGGCCCCTCAGGAAAAGTCGTCGTGATGATCGACAAGGCCGCGGGGGCGGTGAACGCGGCGGCCACACCCTTGACGAACCGGGCCGCGATCAGCAACCCGCCGTCGTCCACAATGCCACCAAGCAACGACGCCACGGCGAAGACACCCAAAGCGACCAGGAACACCCTGCGCCGCCCGAGCAGGTCGGCGGTCCTGCCCCCGAGCAACAGAAGACCGCCGTAGCCGAGCACGTAGCCGCTGACCACCCACTGCAGAGATGACGTACTAAGGCCCAGATCGTGCTGAATGGCAGGCAGGGCGACACCGACCATCGAGACGTCAAGGGCGTCAAGGAAGATCACTGCGCAGAGCACGGCGAGCGCGCCCCAACGGGATGAGGAAGAGGACATGGGACAGAACGATACATGCAGGCGCATCTAATGCAAACGCATTTAATGCCGTTGCATCAGTTTTAGCGAAGTGGTAACCTCCGCGACATGGACGAGGAGTTCGTGGTCGACACCTGGCATTACGTCCTGGCCAAGCACGCCAAGGCCATGTGCGCCCTGGAGCGCGAGCTGGGGGATCGACATGGGCTGGGGCCCAGCGAGTTCGAGGTGCTCGACCGGATCGTCCATCATGACCGCAAGCTGCGCATCCAGGAGCTCTGCGACGAGGTCCACCTGAGCCAGAGCGCCCTGTCCCGGGTGGTGGCCCGCCTGGAGAAGGCCGCGCTCGTGTCACGCGGGGTCTGCGACGCGGACCGGCGGGGTGTGTTCGTGTGCATCACGGACGAGGGCCGCGCCCGCCACGCCGAGGCCCTCCCCACACAGCGCGCCGTCCTCACGGAGATCTTCGCCGACGCCCCGGCCCTGGCCCGCTGACACCCGACGCCTTCTCCCCGGGAAGGACCTCATGGACGACCCCGCCGACCGTGGCCGGTGTCCTTCGGGGAGGGGTTGGATGCGCGGCGCGGCGCGCTACAGCGAGGCGGAGGCGGTGATGCGGTCGATGACCAGGGGGAGGTGTTCCTCGCCCGCCGAGCCCACCGCGTAGCCGCCCTCCAGCGCCTCCAGAGCGCGCTCGAACCGAGCCGTCTCGTCCGCGTGCAGCGTCATCAGCGACTGCCCCGCCCGCACCAGGTCCCCGGGCTTGGCGTGCAGGGTGATCCCGGCCCCGAACGACACCGGGTCCTCCTTGCGCGCCCGTCCGGCGCCCAGGCGCCAGGCGGCAAGGCCCACGGCGTACGCGTCCAGCCGGGTCACCACACCGGACGTGGGCGCCTCCACGGTCAGGGTCTCGGCCGCCCGGGGAAGGAGGGCGTCCGGATCGCCGCCCTGCGCCAGGATCATCCGCCGCCACGCGTCCATGGCCGACCCGTCGGCGAGGGCCTTGGCGGGGTCCTTGCCGGATGACACCCCGGCCGCCTCCAGCATCTCGCGCGCCAGCCGGACCGTCAGCTCCACCACGTCGGCGGGCCCGCCGCCGGCGAGCACCTCGACCGACTCCGCGACCTCCAGCGCGTTCCCCACGGCCAGGCCCAGCGGCCGGTCCATCGCGGTCAGCAGGGCCACGGTGCGCACCCCGGCGTCCGTCCCCAGGGCCACCATGGTCTCGGCCAGTTCCCGAGCCGTCTCCGGGGTCTTCATGAACGCCCCCGAGCCCACCTTCACGTCGAGGACGAGCGAGCCGGTGCCCTCGGCGATCTTCTTGGACATGATCGACGAGGCGATCAGCGGGATCGACTCTACGGTGCCGGTGACGTCACGCAGCGCGTACAGCTTCTTGTCGGCGGGGGCCAGCCCCGACCCGGCAGCGCACACGACCGCGCCCGCCGAGCGCAGGACCTGCAGCATCTCGCCGTTGGAGAGCGAGGCCCGCCAGCCGGGGATCGACTCGAGCTTGTCGAGCGTGCCGCCGGTGTGCCCGAGGCCGCGGCCCGAGAGCTGCGGCACGTACGCCCCGCACGCCGCCACCAGGGGCGCCAGCGGCAGCGTGATCTTGTCGCCGACACCGCCGGTCGAGTGCTTGTCGGCGGTGGGCCGGTCGAGCGCGGACCAGTCCATGCGCTCGCCCGAGCGGATCATGGCCTGCGTCCAGTCGGCGATCTCGCGGCGGTTCATGCCGTTCAGGAGGATGGCCATGGCCAGCGCGGACATCTGCTCGTCGGCCACGCCGCCGCGCGTGTAGGAGTCGATCACCCAGTCGATCTGGGCCGCGGTCAGCTCGCCGCCGTCACGCTTGGCGCGGATGACCTCGATCGCGTCCATTCAGGCGCTCCTGCTGAGGTCCTGGGGGCCGAACGCGTACGGCAGGATCTCCGCCATCCGCTTCGGCCCGTCCACGGTCTCGACCAGCAGGTCCTCGCCGCCGAACTCGTACAGCAGCTGGCGGCAGCGCCCGCACGGCATCAGCAGCTCACCGTGCCCGTCCACGCAGGTGAAGGCCACCAGCCGGCCGCCGCCCGTCGCCTGCAGCGCCGACACCAGGCCGCACTCGGCGCACAGGCCCACGCCGTAGGAGGCGTTCTCGACGTTGCAGCCCGTGACGATCCGCCCGTCGTCCACCAGCGCCGCCGCCCCCACGGGGAACTTCGAGTACGGCGCGTACGCGTTGTGCATGGCCTGCGTGGCCTCGAAACGCAGGCCGTCCCAGTTGATGGTGCTCAATGTTGTTCTCCCCGGCGGTAGCGCACGCCGTCGGCCTTGGGCATTCGCAGTCGCTGCGAAGCCACCAGGAGCACGAGCAGCGTGAGCACGTGTGGTGTCATGTAGACGAACTCGTTCGGCAGCTGGTCGACGGTCAGCCAGAGCCAGAAGAGCACGACCATGCCCGCGGCGGCGGCCGCCATCAGCGTATATTCCCTGGCGCTCCTGGCCGCCAGCTCGGCGGGCCGGTCGGGCGACAACATCCGGCGGACCCTGATGATCAGATAGATGAGCAGCAGCACGGCGCCGAACAGGAAGACCGTGGTGATCGCCCCGGTGCTGCGCAGCTGGAGCCCGCTGGCGTAGCCGAACAGCGAGGAGCCGATGGCGAGCCCGCCCGGGCGCCAGTTACCGAAGATCATGGCGGCCAGGCCGATGAAACCGCGCCCCTGCGTCTGGCCCTCGACGTACTTGGAGGAGACGAAGACCAGGAACACGCCGCCGAGCCCGGCGAACGCGCCGGAGACGACGACCGCGAGGTACTTGATCCGGTAGACGTTCACGCCCAGCGACTCGGCCGCCCACGGGTTCTCGCCCACCGAGCGCAGGCGCAACCCGAACGGGGTGTGCCAGAGCACGAAGAACGTCAGGGGCAGCAGCAGGACCGCCAGGATGACCAGCACGTTCACTTCGTGCGTGAGCCCGCGCAGGATGCCCGCCAGGTCCGAGAGGAGGAACCAGTGAGTCCCTTCCAGCTTGCCCAGGAGGTCCGGCCCGTCGGAGAGCAGCGGCAGGCTGGGCGTCGGCGCGGGCGAGGTGATCGCCGGTGAGCCGGTGAAGCCCGCGCCCGCGTCCGCCGCGGCGGTGCCGTCCTTGTAGAACACCTCGGACAGGAAGCGGGTGATGCCGGGGCCGAGCAGGTTGATCGCGACGCCGCTGATGATGTGGTCGACGCCGAACGTCACGGTCGCGATGGCGTGGATGAGGCCGCCGAGCGCGCCGCCGAGCAGCCCGGCCAGCAGCGCGGCCCAGGCGCCCCACTGGTATCCGGCCCAGCCGGCGAACCAGGTGCCGAGCACCATCATGCCTTCGAGGCCGATGTTGACCACGCCGGCCCGCTCGGCCCACAGGCCGCCGAGGCCGGCCAGGCCGATCGGCACCGCGAGCAGCAGGGCGGCGGCGAACGTGCCGGACGAGGTGATGTCGTTCTGGCCGGACGCGACGCGTACCAGGGACATCAGCAGGATGAGCGCGGCGACTCCGATGAGCGCCAGGTGGTACTTGCTTAGCCTGGTCATGCTGCCACCTCAACCGGGGTCTTGCTGCTGAGCTGCTGGGCGGCCCGGCGCTCCTCGAGTCTGAGCGCGAGGCGGGTCGTCACCTCGTTGGCCACGACGACCAGCAGGACGGTGACGCCCTGGATGATCGTGATGACGGACGGCGGGACGTTCGCGATCTGCAGGGGGCCCTGCGCCCGGTCGAGAAAGGCGAACAGCAACGCGGCGACCGCGATGCCGACGGGCTTGTTCCTGCCGAGCAGCGCCACCGCGATGCCGAGGAAGCCCAGACCGGCGGTGAAGTTGGAGTTGAACGCGCCCTTGTCGCCGAGGATCTCGGGCAGGCCGATGAGCCCGGCGATCGCGCCGGACAGCACCATCGCCGCGATGACCATGGTCTTGGGGTTCACGCCGGAGGCGAGCGCGGCCGGGCCGTTGAGGCCGCTGGCCTTGACGTTGAAGCCGAACCTGGTCCGCTCCAGCACCACCCAGATCACCACGCCGAGCACGATCGCCACGATCAGGAAGCCCCACAGGCCGCCGCCGCGCGTGGGCGGAAGCAGGCCGAACCCCTCGAACAGGAAGTTCAGGTTGGGGAACATGGCCGACTCGGGCAGCTGCGGCGTGGTCGTGGTGAGCTGGCCCGCGGCGCGCTGACCCGCGAAGGGGCCGCGTACGAGGTAGGACGCGATGTTGATCGCGACGTAGTTCAGCATGATCGTGGCGATGACCTCGTTCACGCCCCTGGTCACCTTCATGACCGCGGGGATCAGCGCGTAGAGGCCGCCGACGGCCGCGGCGACCACGATGATCACCGCGATCTGGATCGGGGCGGGCGCCTCGAACGTCGAGCCCACGTACGCGGCGACGATGGCCGCGAGCCGGTACTGGCCCTCCACGCCGATGTTGAAGAGGTTCATGCGGAAGCCGACGGCCACCGCGAGACCGGCGATGAACAGGGGAACGGCCCGGTTGAGGAAGGCCGCGATGCCGTTGGAGACGGCCCGCGGGGTCGCGCCGAAGTCGAAGAAGGCGGCGAACGCGTCGAGCGGGCTGGCGCCCGCCGCGGTGATCGCCACGCTGGAGATCGCGACCGCGAGGACGATGGCGACGACGGCGCCCGCCACGGTGAGCAGCGCCCGGTTGAGCCCGGCGGGCATCACGTCTCCTCAGTGCCGGCGATGGCGCCGGTCATGTAGCCGCCCAGCCGGTCGGGCGTGATGTCGGAAGGGTCGAGCGCGGCCACGAGCCGCCCGCGGTAGATCACCTGGAGCGTGTCGGACAGGCCGATCAGCTCGTCGAGGTCGGCGGAGATGAGCAGCACGGCCAGCCCGGCGGCCCTGGCGTTGCGCAGGTGGTCCCAGATGGCGGCCTGCGCGCCGACGTCCACGCCTCTGGTGGGGTGAGCGGCGATGAGGAACCTCGGCTCGCCGCTCATCTCGCGGCCCACGATCAGCTTCTGCTGGTTGCCGCCCGACAGGGCCAGGGCCAGCGTGTCGACGCCGGGCGTGCGTACGTCGTAGTCCTTGACGATGCGCTCGGTGTCGGCCTTCGAGGCCCGCCGGTTGATCCAGATGCCGCTGCGCGCGGGCTTCCTGGTCTGGTGGCCGAGCACGCGGTTCTCCCACAGCGAGGCCTCCAGCAGCAGGCCCTGCCGGTGCCGGTCCTCCGGGATGTAGCCGATGCCGGACTCTCTGCGCTTGAGCGTGGACCATTGGCTGATGTCCTGGCCGTCCAGCTCGATGCTGCCGTGCGCGGGCCGGATGCCCATGATCGCCTCGATCAGCTCGGACTGGCCGTTGCCCTCGACACCGGCGATGCCGAGGATCTCGCCCCGGTGGATCTCGAACGACACGTCGTCGAGGAGCAGCCGTTTGCCTTCTTCGCGCAGCTTGGCCGGGTCGGCGGCGGCGTGGTAGCCGTCGGCCTCCATCGTGACCTGGGCGACCCGCAGCGTCACGACGTCGGTCACCGTGGACTCGCGGGTCTCGGGCGTGGGCAGCTCGCTGCCGACCATCAGCTCGGCGAGCTGGCGCGCCGTGACCTCGCGGGGGTCCACGCTCGCGACCGTGGTGCCGCGCCGGATCACGGTGATCGCGTCGGCGATGCCGAGCACCTCGTCGAGCTTGTGGGAGATGAAGATGACGGTCAGGCCGTCGGCCTTGAGCTCGCGCAGGTTCTGGAAGAGCTCCTCGACCTCCTGCGGCACGAGCACGGCCGTCGGCTCGTCGAGGATGAGGATGCGCGCGCCTCGGTAGAGGACCTTGAGGATCTCGACGCGCTGGCGGTCGCCGACGCCGAGGTCCTCCACGAGCTTGTCGGGGTCGACCCGCAGGCCGTGGCTCTCGGCCAGCTCGGTTATGCGTCTCCGGGCGGAGGCCGTGTCGAGCATGCCGACCTTCTTCGGCTCGGCCCCGAGGATGACGTTCTCCAGCACGGTGAGGTTGTCGGCCAGCATGAAGTGCTGGTGGACCATGCCGATGCCGACGCCGATGGCGTCGCTCGGCGTACGGAAACTGACCTCGGCGCCGTTGATCCTGATGGTGCCCTCGTCCGGCTTCTGCATGCCGTACAGGATCTTCATCAGCGTTGACTTGCCCGCGCCGTTCTCCCCGACGATGGCGTGCACCGTCCCTGGTTCGACGGTGATGCGGATGTCGTGGTTCGCGACGACACCGGGGAAACGCTTGGTGATGCCCTCCAGCTCTACAGCGGGTTTCGCCGTGGCCAGGGTGTCAGCACTCATTTCGCCTCTCCTAGCGGGGGGCGGGGGATAGACAGAAGGCCCGAAGTGGGGACTCCGGGCCCTCAGCTGTCACTCCTACCCCGATTACGGCTTCGACGGAACCGTGATTTTGCCGTCGACGATGTCCTTCTTGGCCGCGTCGAGCTTGTCCTTGATGTCGTCGATCTCGCCACCGGTGGTGGACAGGCCCACGCCGTCGACCTTGAGGTCGTACGTGATGTTGGAGCCGCCCTTGGCGCCGCCCTGGAAGGCCTTGATGAACTCGAACACGCCGACGTCGACGCGCTTGAGCATCGAGGTCATGATGACGCCCTGCAGGTCGGCCTCCTTGACCGTCTGGCGCTGGTCGGAGTCGACGCCGATGGCCTTCTTCTTGGCCGCGGCCGCCGCCTGGAACACGCCCAGGCCGGAGTCGCCGGAGGCGTGGTAGACGATGTCGGCGCCGTCCTGGTACATCTTCTCGGCCGCGACCTTGCCCTTGTCGGGGGCCTTGAAGCCGGAGAAGTCACCGTCGGGGGTGAGGTACTTGATGTCGATCTTGGCGTCCGGCTTGACCGACTTCACGCCGGCCACGAAGCCCGCCTCGAACTTCTTGATCAGGTCGTTCTCGACGCCGCCGACGAAGCCCACGTGGTTGGACTTGGACTTGGTGGCCGCCGCGACGCCCGCCAGGTAGGAGCCCTGCTCCTCGGCGAACAGCAGGCCGGTCACGTTGGGCCCGTTGGAGGCGGAGTCGACCACCGCGAACTGGATGTCGGGGTACTCGGCCGCCGTCTTCTTGATGTCGTCGCCGTACGCGAAGCCGACGCCGATGATCGGGTTGTAACCCGCGTCGGCGAGCTGGCGCAGCAGGTCGCCACGGTTGGAGCCGTCGGCCGCCGGGCTCAGCTCCTTGATGTCCGCGCTGAGGTCCGTCTTGGCCTTCTCCAGACCGGCGTAGGCCGCGTCGTTGAAGGACTTGTCGCCCCGGCCGCCGACGTCGAACGCCAGTCCCACCTTGAGCGCGCCCTTCGACGCCTCGCTGCTCGCACCGGCACTGCTGGGCGCCTCGCTGGCCGTGGTACCCCCACCACTGCCGCCGCAGGCCGCCGCGGCCATGAGCATGACCCCGGCCACGGAGCCGATCGCCATCCTGCTGAATCGCTTGCCGAGCAAGGCGACTCCCTTCCATTTCCCCGTCGTCCTCGCCGCTGTCAGGCCCAAAAGAACGTACGGCACCTGCACGGAAGATAGTTGCTTGACCAGGGCGAACCAAACCAGCGCACAGGGTCGCAACCGCTCCGTTATCGACATCACTCGCGTCCGTGACCTGAAGGACGAATCGGGAGCAATCCGTGACACACGGAAGGTTTTGCCCAACTTTGACCCCTTGTGCCGGCGCGGATCATGACGGAGATTCCGACAGACGGTGGAAACCTGATCTCGGAGCCCCGTATGCACCCTTGGAAGGTCCTGACAGTGCCGCTGGCCACACTGCTCGTCGTGGCCCTGAGTGGAAACACGCCCGCGACGGCCGACGTACCGGCCGTCAAGATCGAGAACAACGCCACCCAGCCCGTCTTCTCCCGCGCGGACGCCGTCAAGCAGACGGTGTTCGTCGAGGTCGAGGGCACCGACAGCGACAACGACGGCAAGCCCGACCGGGTCGCCGTCGACATCCTGCGCCCGAAGGAGACCGACCAGGGGCTGAAGGTCCCGGTCATCATGGAGGCCAGCCCGTACTACGCCGGCGGCAACGACGTTCCCAACCACCCCGTGGACGTGGACGCGAACGGCAACCCGCTGCCCACCCTCGCCGCCGCCAGGAACAAGCTGGCCGCCGAGCCCTTCGACGGCTACTACGACAACTATTTCCTGCCCCGCGGGTACGCCATCGCGCTGGTGGAGAACCTCGGCAGCGGCCGCGCCACCGGCTGCCCCACCTCCGGCGACCGCAACGAGACGGCCGGCCCGAAGGCCGCGATCGACTGGCTGAACGGCCGCGCCAAGGGCTTCGACGCCACCGGCAACGCGGTCGAGGCCACCTGGTCGACGGGCAAGGTCGGCATGATCGGCGTCTCGTACAACGGCACGCTGCCCAACGCGGTCGCCACGACCGGCGTCGAGGGCCTGAAGACGATCGTGCCGATCGCCTCGATCTCCAGCTGGTACGACTACTACCGCGCCAACGGCGGCGTGCTGGCGCCCGGCGGCTTCCAGGGCGAGGACCTGGACGTGCTCGCCAAGTACGTGCTGACCAGGCAGGACGGCCAGGCCGCCTGCGGCGCCCTGATCGACGGGATCACCACGGCCCAGGACCGGATCACCGGCGACTACAGCCCGATGTGGGACGCCCGCAACTACCTGAACGACGTCGGCAAGGTCAAGGCCAGCGTCTTCCTCGTGCACGGGCTCAACGACTGGAACGTCAAGACCAAGCAGTTCGCCCAGTGGTGGTACGCCCTGGCCAAGCGGCACGTCCCGCGCAAGATCTGGCTGCACCAGGGCACCCACATGAACCCCTTCAACCTGCGCACGGTCGAGTGGCTGCGCCAGCTGCACGGCTGGTTCGACTACTGGCTGTACGGGATCGACTCGGGCATCATGCGCGAGCCGCAGGCCGACGTGGAGATCGCGCCCGGCCAGTGGGCCCAGCACGCCTCATGGCCGCTGCCCGGCGCGGCCACGGTGCCGCTCTGGACGGGCTCGGGCTCGAAGCTGGGCCTGCTGCCCAGCCCGCGCTCCGCCAGGGAGTCGTTCGTGGACCAGAAGTCCAGGACGGCCGAGCAGCTGGTGGAGGCCACGGGCTCCGATCCGAACCGGCTGGCGTACGTGACCGGCGACCTGCCCGCCGACGTGCGGATCTCCGGCACCCCGACGGTGTCGGTGCGGGCCTCGCTGAAGGACGGCTCCTCGCCGTACCTGACGGCCCTGCTGGTGGACTACGGCACGGACGTGCGCGCGAACGGCTCCCTGGTCTCGACCGGCCAGTCCTACTGCTACGGCGAGGGCGTCCCGGGTGACACGGGCTGCACGACGCTCAGGACGCTCGGCACCGCCACCACCCCGTACAAGATCGTCACCAGGGGCTGGCTGGACGTCCGCAACCGGCACCGCGCGGACCGGACCGAGGCCCTGCGCCCGGGCAAGGAGTACACGTTCACGTGGGACTTCCAGCCGACGGACTACCTGTTCAAGAAGGGTCACCGGCTGGGCCTCGTGATCATCTCGACCGACGTCGACTACACCCTGCGGTACCCGCCGGGCACGAAGATCACGGTCTCGCCCGGGCAGTCGTCGCTGCGACTGCCCGTGGTCTTCGGCAAGCTGCTTTAGGGACTAGGCCATCGCGGTGGTGGTGACCGTGTCGAGCGGGCCGACCTCCCACAGCGCGGTCAGCGCCGTGGCGGCCATGACACGCACGCCCATCGCGATCGCCTTCTCGTCGACGTCGAAGGTGCCCTGGTGGATGTCGTACGTCACGCCGTCGGGCGAGCGCGTGCCCAGGCGGGCGAACGCGCCGGGGATCGACTCGAGGTACCAGGCGAAGTCCTCGCCGCCGAGTGACTGCTGGGTCGGGACCACCGCGCCCGCGCCCAGCACGCGCTCGGCGGCCTCGGCCAGCATCTCGACGCTGACCTCGTCGTTGACGACCGGCGGCACGCCGCGCGTGTAGTCCATCTCGGCCTCCACCCCGTAGGCGCCGGCCACCGACTCCAGCAGCGACTTGATCAGGTCGGGGGCGGCGTGCCAGGCGCCCTCGTCGAGGCAGCGGACCGTCCCGGCGGCCAGGCCGTCGTCGGGGATCGCGTTGGCCGCCGTGCCGGCCTCGACCTTGCCCCAGACCAGGCTCAGCGAGGAGCGCGGGTCGACCCGGCGCGACAGGGCGGCGGGCAGCTCGGTGAGGATCTTGGCCAGGGCGAAGACCAGGTCGGCGGTCAGGTGGGGGCGGGCGGTGTGCCCACCGGGGCCCGACACCCTGACGACCAGCTTGTCGCAGGCCGAGGTGATCGGGCCGGCCTTGAGCCCGACCTGGCCGACGTCCACGCGCGGGTCGCAGTGGAGGCCGAAGATGCGGTCGACGCCGCTGATGCCGCCCTGGGCCATGACCTCGAGCGCGCCGCCGGGCAGCTCCTCGGCGGGCTGGAAGATCAGCCGCACCCGGCCGGGCAGCAGGCCGGCGGCGGCCTGCTGGGCGAGGAAGAGCGAGGTGCCGAGCAGGACCGTGGTGTGCACGTCATGGCCGCACGCGTGGCAGACACCGGCCACGGTGGAGCGGTAGGACACGTCCTTCTCGTCCTGCAGCGGCAGCGCGTCGATGTCGGCGCGCAGCGCGACGGTCGGGCCGTCCCCGCTTCCCACGTCGCAGATCAGCCCGGTGCCGCGCGGGAGCACCGAGGGGGTCAACCCGGCGGCGGTGAGCCGCTCGGCGATCCGCTGCGTCGTGCGATATTCCGCGAAGGCCAACTCAGGGTGCATGTGCAGGTCGCGGCGGAACGCCACGAGATCCTGCTCGGTCTCCGCCAGGAACGCGTCGAGTTCCCCCCGAAGCTCACGTCCCCGCATATGTCACCGTCCCGTCCATGCCGCGCGCACCAATATGTCTGACCACCGCGGCTCATCCGCTGTGAAAGCTCGTCATCCCGCCGTGGCCTCCCGGTCGAGCGGCACACTCGGCGGATCAAAAAACACACCCATTGGATAAGGGTGCGCGAGATCGTCAGCATGGGCTTTGCGTTCGTCAGTCGCGAGCGCCGCTGCAGCCCGGGAGCACAGCGGTCGGCCGTGAGCCCGATGGCGATGCTTCGACTTTATCGCCCCGGCGCAAGTTCGCGGTGACAGATACTCCAAAAGTTCCTGTGAGCATGTCCGTAACCCCAGGTGGTCACGGTCCGTGAACGTTCAGGTGATCCGGAAATGGTCACAAGGGATCAGTAGATCATGACCCGATGCTGCCAGTTCAAACGTGGTCAGCGATTCCGAATCCTGTCACCTTCTGTCATGGTCATCACACTTCAGCGATGGCTGCATTTGAGAAGAATGCGTGTTTCACTCGCAATATGATCACTAATATCCCGTTCGGGGAGAAGTATGCTGGGTTGAGCATCTTCAAGCCGAGCGAGGGGACCCTGGTGGTCGTACCCTCGCTCTCCCTTCCTCAGGATGAGCTCCGCCGGATCACAGGGGCCAGATCCTACGAGGAGCGGCTGCTGTTCCTGCTGCTCGCGCTCCGCGAGCCCGGGGTCAAGGTGGTCTACCTCTCCTCCGCGCCCATCGATCCCGACATCATCGACTACTACTTCGCGTTCCTGCCGGATCCGGATGACGCGGCCAAACGGCTCACGCTGATCAGCCTCGACGACCCTTGGTCTCAGCCGCTGACCAAGGCCCTGCTCGCCCGCCCGGACGCGCTGGAACACGTGCGCGCGGCCATCGAGGGCGACGCCTGGCTGGTGCCGTTCGTCCTGAGCGAGCTCGAGGAGGAGCTCGCCTCGTTACTCAACGTCCCCCTCTACGGACCGGCCACCGCCCTGGCCTATTACGGCTCCAAGAGCGGGGCGCGCGAGGTCGGCCACGAGGCGGGCGTGCCGATGGCGCGGGGTTTCGGCGACGTCCGGCACGTGCTGGAGATCGAGGAGGCGATCGAGGCCCTGCCGGGCGAGCGGGTGATCGTCAAGCTGAACGACAGCTACTCCGGCCTCGGCAACGCGATCGTCACCAAGGCCGACCGGTCGCTGACCAGCTTCTCGGCCTCCGGGGAGACCTGGGCCAATTTCACCGCGAAGATCAGGGACCGGGGGGCGGTGGTCGAGGAGTTCATCGAGCACCGGCCGCTGTACTACCCGAGCGCGCTGGCCTGCATCACGCCGGGCGGCACCGCGCAGGTCCTGGCCACGCACGACCAGATCCTCGGCGGGCCCAACGGCCACGTCTACCAGGGCTGCACGTTCCCCGCGGCGCTCGAGTACCGGGCCGAGGTGGGCTCGTCCGCCGAGCGGATCGCCCAGGTGCTGGCCGATCGGGGCGTGGTGGGGATATTCGGCATGGACTTCTTCGCGCTGAAGGCCGACGCCGGGTACGCGGCGCTGCTGTGCGAGATCAATCTGCGGATCGGCGGCACCACGCATCCGTTCGGCGCCGCCGTGCTGACGACCGGGGCCACGTACGATCCGGCCACCGGCCTCCTCATGTCCGGAAATCAGCCGAAGTTCTACACCGCGACCGACAATTGCTCATCGACCTGCCTGCGCGGGCGCAGCCCCGGCGAGGTCGTGCGCATGGCCGATCGGCTCGGGATCGGGTTCGACGCGGAACGGCGTACCGGCAACGTCTTCCACCTGCTCGGCGCCGTGCCCGAGCACGGGAAGCTGGGCTTCACCACGATCGGCGACTCCCGCGAGGAGGCGGACGAGCTGCACGCCCTCACCCGGCGTCTCCTGTGCGGCCCGTGACCCCCTTCTCGCGACTCCCGCGCAACCCCCGCCAGCCGATGATCCCCAGCACGATGGCGAGGATGATGTTCACCGCGATCAGGATTCCGTGCACCACGTAGAAGCTGGTCGGGTGCCCGTCGGCCAAGTTAAACCCGAGGTTCACCCACTCGAAAATCATGAATGCGCCGAGGATGATGAGGAATCCGGCGATCTTTCGTGACATGAGCGCCTCTCTAGTATCGAAGGTGGATCAACGGGGGATGTGTCGCCACATGGGCATTCACTCGAAGCTACGCTGAGACCGCCATGTGGACGAAACTCGTGCCGGTCACGGCACTCATCGCCTCGGTCTCGCTCACCGGCGGGACCGCATATGCCGCGCCGACGACACCGGTCGGGGGTGAGGCGCTGGGCAGCCGCGGCCTGGTGACGCCCGAGGGCGTCAAGGAACCGCCCAAAACCCAGGCTACGTCGTACGTCGTCGCGGACGCGGACACGGGTGAGGTGCTCGCGGCCAAGGACCCTCACGGGCGCTACCTGCCGGCCAGCACGCTCAAGACGCTGACCGCGCTCACGCTCATTCCCAAGCTCGACAAGGACCGCAGGATCCGGCCCAGCGAGAACGCCTGCAACCAGGAGGGCACGGCGGTCGGCCTGTCGGTCAAGGCGACGTACAAGATCGACGACCTGTTCAGGGCGCTGATGATGTCGTCGGGGAACGACGCGGCCATGGCCCTGGCCGAGACGAACGGCGGCGTCGCCAAGACCATGAGCGACATGAACGCCACGGCCAAGCGGCTGCAGGCGTACGACACCGTGGCCAAGACGCCCAGCGGGCTGGACAAGCCGGGGCAGAGCAGCTCGGCGTACGATCTGGCGCTGATCGCCCGCGCCGGCCTCGCCAATCCCGCTTTCCGCGGATATATCAGTACGAAGACGTCCAAGTTCCCCGCGCCCAAGGGCTACTACGAGATCAGCAACCACAACAAGCTGCTCTGGCGCTACAAGGGCATGATCGGCATCAAGAACGGCTGGACCTCGAAGGCCCTGGGCAGCTTCGTCGGCGCGGCCACCCGCGACGGGCACACGATCGTCGTGAGCATCATGCGGCACGAGGGGTACTTCTGGGAGGAGGTGGCCAAACTGCTCGACTGGGGTTTCTCGGTCAGGGGCAAGGTCCAGCCGGTCGGCCGGCTCGTCGACCCGCTCCCGGCGGTCCAGGCCGCCCCACGCTCCTCCGCCCCGCCGGCCTCCAAGGTCACGCCCGCGGCCCAGCCGCCACTGCTCGACACGGCCGCCTCCAAGCAGACCGACTCCACGAAGACGATCGGATCCGTGGTGATCGGCGGAGGGCTGCTGTTCGGGCTGGTCTGGCTCGGGTTCGGCATCCGCCGCCGGCGCGGCCGCTCAGGCTCCTGAGGTGCCCTCGCGCACGGCCCAGCCGTCCGGGTTCCAGGACGGGACCGGGGTCGGAGAAGGCGGCGGGCAGCGGCCGGCGGTGGCCGTCCAGGCGGCGACGTAGAGCACGAGCCTGGCCGAGAAGTTGATCCAGACGAGCAGCCCGACGATGACGGCGAACGTCCCGTAGATCGGGTTGCTCAGCGTCTGCCCGAGCAGCAGCGTCGCCGCCTGCTTGAGCACCCCGAACCCGATCGCGCCCAGCAGCGCCCCCCTGGCGATCAGCCGGAACGGCCGGGTCGGCCGGTCCACCCACCCGAGCAGGATCAGGAACAGCAGCCAGTCGGCCCCCACGCTCGCCACCACACCCGCGAGCCGCAGCCCCCAGGTGGCCAGCTCCGACTCGCTCCCGAAGACGAAGTGCATGACCTTGTCCGTGGCCGTGGTGGCGAACCCGGCGACCAGCACGGACGCGATCATCGTGACCCCGATCAGGAGGATCGAGGCAAGGTCGCGCAGCTTGCCGACGAGGAAGCTGAGCGGCGGCGCGGTGGTCATCGACATCTCGCGCAGGGCCCCGCGCAGCGCGTCCAGCGCGCCGAGCCCGGCGTAGAGCAGACCGAGCAGACCGATGACCCCGGCCGTCTGCCTGGCCGTGGCGATGGCGTCGAGGTTGAGCTGGGTGGCGATGCCGGGCAGCCGCTCGACGATCGCCTTCTCCAGCGCGTCCCTGGTGGCCTCGCTGGTCGCCACCGCGAACCCGAGCACCGCGTACGAGAGCGCCACGAGCGGGAAGAACGACAGGAACGCGTAGTAGGTGACGGCGCCCGCCAGCGTGTCGCCGGACTGGTGCTGGTAACGCCGCACCGCCCTGATCGCGTGGTCCAACGCCGGACGCCGTTCCCGCCAGCGTGTCACCTTGCGGCGGCCCCGGGCCTTGACCGCCTCGATCCGCTTCATCACGCTCGCCATGACGCGCCTCCTGGGGACCCACTACCCCGGCGCCGGGGCGACGATCAGGGGTTCGCCACCATATCCGCCGATTCGATCAGTGTGGAGAGGACCGCCGCCACGTCGTGGTGGAGCAGCCGCCCGTCACGCTTGACCACCCGGCCCCCGACCAGCACGGTGTCCACGGCGCTGGTGTCGGCGTTGAGCACGACGGCGCCGATCGGGTCGTGCGCCGCTGCCATGCCGAACGTGTCCGTACGCAGCAGCACGAGGTCGGCCTGCTTGCCCGGCCGCAGCGAGCCGATGACGTCGGCGAGGCCCAGCACCTGGGCGCCCTCGATGGTGGCCATGCGCAGCGCGTCACGGGTGGTGAAGTCCATCCCGGCGCCGTCGGGGCGGCCGCGTTCGAGCAGGTGGACCGCCCGCATCAGGCTGAACAGGTCCCCCGGCGCGCAGACCACGGTGTCCGCGCCGAGGCCCGTCGGGATCCCCGCCGCCCTCAGCCGGCCGGTGGCGGGGTAGCCGAGGCCCAGGTTCATCTCGTCCACGGGGGCGAGCGAGGCGGTGCCGCCGGCGGCCGCGATGCGCCGGAGCGCCTCGTCGGTGTAGTGCAGCGCGTGCACGAAGGTCGTGGGGGTGGCCAGGAGGCCGTTCGCCTCCAGGAACGCGAGCCCTCGCTCGGCGCTCTCCGGGCCGTGGCCGCCCAGGTGCGCGGTGACGGGTAGACCGAGCTCGGCCGCCACGCGCCACTCCTCGAGCGAGCGCTCCTCCCCCACGATCTCCGGGCCGAGCGCCGCGACCACCATCGTGACCAGCCCGGACGAGCAGAAGAGCGAGTCGTGGACCCGCCGGGTCTCCTTGGTCAGCTCGTCGGAATCGCCGCCGTAGCAGTAGCCGAACACGGCCCGGATGCCCGACTCGCCCAGCCCTCGTACGGCCGCTTCGGTGTGCTCCGGGCTGAACTGGACGTGTGACCAGTCGAGCAGCGTGGTGATGCCCGCGTCCAGGCACTCCAGCGCGCCCGCGAGGTTGCCCGCGTAGACGTCCTGGGGGCGGTGGCGGGGTGCGAGCTCGGTGAGGACCCGCCGCAGGTAGGTGTCGAACGTGATGTCGGTCGCGACGGCCCTGATGCCCGCCTGCCAGGTGTGGCGGTGGGTGTCGACGAAGCCGGGGAGCACGATCCGCCCGGTCGCGTCGATCACCTCCGCACCCGGGACGTCCGGCAGGCCGGGGCCCACCTCGGCGATGAGGCCGTCCTCGATCCGCACGTCCACCCGACCCAGCACGACGGGCTCGGGCTCGGTGTCCACGACGACGCCGTTCCTGATCAAGATCGTATATGTCATGACCGAAAGCTTAATGAGAAGCTTTCTAGAAAGCAATATTGTGACAGGTATCCTCGATGGCGTGACACACGATGAGGTCGACGCGCTGGTCCCCCGCTGGAAGGACGCGGGCCTGTCGCCGTCGCTCATCGCCGCCCTGGAGCTCAGCAAGCGGACGGCGCGGCTCCATCTGCTGTTCGATCAGGTGATCAAGGCCGAGCTGGCCGAGCTGGGGCTGACGTATGCCGAGTTCGACGTGCTGGCCGCGCTCAGCCGGGCGCCGGCGTACCGGATGAAGCCGAGCGAGCTGTCGAAGGCGCTGTTCCTGACGTCGGGCGGGATCAGCAACGTGCTGCAGCGGCTGGCGGCTGCGGGATACGTCGAGCGCGAGGCCGACGCGGGCGACGCGCGCAGCCGCTGGGTGCAGCTCACCGATGAGGGGCAGCGCGTGGCGGAGGCCGCGCTGGTAGCCTCGGGGCGGGCGACCGAGGAGGTGGCGGGCGGGATCCCGGACGAGGTCGTGCGCGAGGCGGCCGACGCGCTGCGCGAGGTCCTCTCCCGCCTCGGCCGCCGCCGCTTCCGCTGACCCCCGCTCAGGACGTGCTCGCGCGCCACCCGTGGCGGGCCGCCCAGCCGGCGATCGCGGCGGCGATGGCCTCCGGCTGGTCCTCGGAGGCGTGGTGGCCGGCCGGGCCGCAGTGCTCGACCTCCAGGGCGGCCATGTTCGCGGCGCACCAGGCGGCCGCCTCGGGCCCGATCAGCAGCGTCGGGGAGGAGTCGAAGGTCAGCAGCAGCTTGGGCACGTCGGAGCTGGCCCCGAGCCACTTCCCGTAACCCTCGACCCGCTCGGCCACGTCGGCGGGCTCGCCGTCCAGCGGCAGGGACCGCGCCCACTCCAGCAGCGGCCGCCTGCTCTCCCTGGTGGGGTACGGCGCCCGGTACGGCTCCTTCTCCTCCTCGCTCAGGCTCGTCAGCACGCCGCCCGAGAACGCCGTCTCCACGAGGAAGTTCTGGTCGAGCGCCAGCGCCTCCCCCTGGGCGCTCCGCAGCATCTCGGCGCGGGCACGCGGGGCCTCGCCCAGGTCGCTCCAGCTCATCGTTCGGACGATGCTCTCCATGAACGCCACCCCCCGGACCCGCTCCGGGTGACGGGCGGCCCAGTCGAACGCGAGCGCGCCACCCCAGTCGTGCCCGACGAGCACCACCTCCTCCAGCCCGAGCGCCTCGAACCACGCGTCGAGGTAGCGGGCGTGGTCGCCGAACCGGTAGGGAATGTCCGGCTTCCCCGAGCGCCCCATGCCGATGAGGTCGGGGGCGAGCAGGCGGCCGTCCAGCCCCCGCAACACCTTCCGCCACGCATGGGACGAGGCCGGGTTCCCGTGCAGGAACACGAAGGGCAGGCCGGAGCCGCCGGAGTCCTCGAAGTACATGGTCGAGTCGAGCACGTCGATCGTCGGCATGACGGTTCTCATTTCGTAAGTGCGACTAACGTTTATGACACTAACGAACGTACATCGTTAGTGCCACTAACGCAAGGGACTATGATCGGGAGCATGACGGACGACCTCAGGGCCACCCCCGCAGCGCTCCGGCTCCTGCCCAGCCGGACGCTGTCGCTGGTCGCGATGCACGCCGACCGGCTGGTCAACGAGGGCCTGGCCGCCGTCGACGCCCGCAAGTGGCACTACGCGGCGCTCGTCGCGCTCCGCGAGGCGGGCCCGGTGAGCCAGGCCGAGCTGAGCAGGCGCACCGGCATCTACCGCAGCGACATGGTCGCCGTCATCAACGAGCTCGCGGAGCGCGGCTTCGTCGAGCGCGCCCCCGACCCCGCCGACCGCCGCCGCAACGTCATCACCCTCACCCCCGAGGGGATCCAGCAGGTACGACGGCTGCACACGCTCATCGCGAGCCTTCAGGACGAGCTGTTCGCCCCTTTGAGCCAACCGGAACGCGAGCAGTTGTCAGGTCTGCTGACCCGCCTCCTGGAGCATCACGCGCGCTCCGGCAGCTCCTCTGAGCAGGGCTGAATCCAGGACAGGCGATCTCCTGGAGCCCTAGCCTGTGGGATGTCGGGACCCACCCAGGAGGCCGCACGTCCATGTCCGAAATAGCCACCGGGCAGATGATCAGGCTCCAGCGCGAGCGAAGGGGCATGAGCACCACCGCGCTGGCGACCCAGTCCGGCTGCACCCCCAGGCACATCGAGCTGATCGAGCACGGCAAACGAACCCCCTCGCTCCCCCTGCTGCGGGAGATCGCCAAAGTGCTGGGCGTACGCACCGCCGTGCTCTTGGGGGAGACCCCGCGCGACTCGCACGAGCCCAGCCGCCCGCAGATCAGCGACATCGAGCGGGCGTTGTTCACGTGGCGCTCGCTGGAGCCCGACATCGAGCCGCCCGACGCCGAACAGCTCTCCGAACGGGTGGCGGCGGCCCGCAGCGCCTGGTTCACCTCGGCGCACCGCTACTCGATCCTGATGGCGTCCCTGCCGTCCCTGATCTCCGACGCCGAGAACCTCGCGCTCGCGGACACGCCGCAGGCCCACCGCGTCGCGTCCGACGCGTACATGCTGGCCAGGGGCGTGCTCAAGCACCTGCGGCGGGTCGATCTCGCGCATCTGGTGGCGGACCGGGCCATGCGGTTCGCGGAGGAGTCGGGAGATCCGCTGATCCGGGCGTGGGCGTACTGGAGCCTGGGGCAGTCGATGTTGTCGGACGACATGCACCAGATCGCGTACGACATCGGCCGGCGCGGCATCGAGATGCTGGAACCCCACGTCGCCGACGGCGACGACCGCCACGTCAAGGCGCTCGGCGCGCTGCACCTGCTGACCGCGATCGGCGCGGCGCGTGCGGGCGACGACGACGAGGCCAGGGAGATCGTCCGCGGGCCCGCGGCGCGGCTCGCGCAGCGCGTCGAGGACGGGGCCGACGTCTACGACCTGGCCTTCTTCGGGCCGACCAACGTCGCCATCCACATGGCCAGCATCGAGAACGACCTGGGGCGGCCGGAGGCGGTGCTGCAGATCGCCGACGACATCGACCTGCGGCACACGCCGTCCATCGAGCGGCGCGCCACCCACCTCAGCCAGGTCGCCCGCGCCTGCGAGGACGTGGGCGACGACGCCGCCAGCCTGCTCCACCTCCTGCGGATCGAGCGCGAATGCCCGGAGGAGCTGGATCACAAGCTGCTGCTGAGGGAGATGGTGCGGTCCCTGGCGCGGCGCGCACGGCCGTCGTGGGCGCCGGAGGTCCGCTACCTGGCCGAGCGCCACGGCATCGCGAACTGAGAGTTCGGGCCGGATGAACGGGGAGTTCTGCGGCCGGAGTTCGTCACGGAGCGGGGTTTGGGTGACACGCTGTGTTCATGACCACAGCGCCGAGTGCCGAGTTCGTCATGGAACGACTGCTTCAGGAGGCAACACGGGAGTTCCCCGGGTGGTCGTTCCAGCGGGATCGTTCCGGCTGGACCGCCACCCACGGGGACACCCGCCTCACCCGCCCCAGCCTGGCGGCCCTGCGCGCCCTGCTCCGGCTCCACCGCAGCACCCGCCGGGGCTGACCGAGCCATCGCGGCGGCCCGCCGGGGCCTCGCACTCGCCGGGACCTTCCGCGACTCCTGAGCCTCAGTGGCCGGCCTGGTCGAGCACCTTGGCGGCGAAGGCGTCGATGACGGTGGCGACCTCACCGGGAGCCTTGACGTGGGCGGCGTGCCCCTGCCCGCGCATCACCACACGCTCCACCCGCGGCATCACCCGCTCCAGCGCGTCGAGCCGCTCCCCGAGATGCGCAGGACTGCGATCACCGCCGAGCAGCACGGTGGGCACCTCGATCCCCGAGTAGGCGTCGAGCCGCACGCCGAGCGAGTCCATGCCCACGTTGTCCTCGATCTGCGACGGAACGAGCGCCCGCATCCTCGGCACCACCGTCACGAACACCCCGGCCAGTAACGCCACCCACGCGGGAACCCGCACGGAGCGCCGCAGGAAAACCCTCAACGCCTTCCCCGGCCGACCGGCCGCGATCGCCGCCCGAGCCCGCGCGTGCACCTCACCGTGCGGCCCGCCGAGCGGCGCCCCGATCACGGTGGGCGGCTCGTACAGGACCGCCCCCGCGAACGCCGACGGGTCGGCCACCAGGGCCTCCAGCGCGATCACGGCACCCGAGGAATGCCCGACGAGCACCATCGGCCCGCCACCCAGCGCCGCCACCACGGCCAGGACGTGCTCGACCTCCTCAGCGACCGTGCAGGAGGCGCCGTCGAGATCGAGCCGGTACCGCCGCCGGTGCAGCCGCACGACCCGATGGCGCGCGGCGAGCTCCGCGGCCACCTCCCGCCAGGACGAGCCGTCGTCGAGGCCAGGATGGAGAACGAGAACGATCGGCCCCTGCCCCTCGTCGGCGGCCCGCGCCTCGGTCCCGTCGGCCGTCATCACCTTGATCATCAGCCACCCCCTTAGCATCGCTAAGGCAAATTTAGCACCGCTAAGGCCGCACGGCTACCGGGTGCCGTATCGCCTCGCTGTCGTGGGCCTTGCCTGGTGCCGGCGGATGGCCTCACCTACCGGCCGCGACCGGCTCGGCGTCGGGGCTGGCAGCCGGTGCGGCGGCGCTGCGCAGTGGGACCTGGCGGATGAACAGGGCCAGGATGACGCCGACGGCGGTCACCGCCGCGCCCCAGGTGAACAGGGTGGTGATGCCGTCGGTGACGGCTTGCTGGAACAGGTGCCGGGCCGCTTCGGGCAGGGCACGCAGCGCTTGCGGGGTCATCGAGACGGCGGAGGCGGCCACGCCCTGCCCGGCCGGCCCGGCGGCTGCCAGGGAGTCGGCCAGTTGGCTGGTGTAGACGGCGCCGAGCAGGGAGACGCCGAGTGAGCTGCCCATGTTGCGCAGGAAGGTCGACACCCCGGTGCCTGCTCCCATGTCGCGCAGGTCGAGGCTGTTCTGGGCGATGAGGGTGCTGGTCTGCATCAGCGCGCCCATGCCGGCGCCCAGGACCACCATGTAGAGGGCCGTCATCGTGGTGGTGGTGTCGAGGCCCACGGTGGCGAACAGTGCCAGGCCGGCGGTGACGAGGATGGAGCCGATGATGGGCAGCGATTTGTAGTGCCCGGTCTTGCTGATCAGTGAGCCACCGGCCAGGCTGACGATCATCGCGGCGATCATCATGGGCATGAGCAGCAGGCCGCTGTTGGTGGCCGAGGAGCCCTGGACGAACTGCTGGAACTGCGGCAGGAAGCCCGTGGCGCCGAACATGGCGAAACCCGAGATGAAGGCGACGGCGCCGGCGAGGGAGAAGTTGCGGCTCTTGAAGACCCGCAGCGGCATGATCGGCTCGGCTGCCCGCCGCTGGACGATCACGAAGGCGACGAACCCGGCCAGTGCCAGCGCCGCCAGGCCAAGGATCTGCGGCGAGCTCCAGTCATACTGGGTGCCGCCCCAGCTGGTGATGAGCACCAGCGCGGTGATCCACACTGTCAGCAGCGCGGTGCCCCACCAGTCGATCACGGCCTTGCCGGCGCCCTTGGGCAGCTTGGCCAGGGTGATCCAGCACAGGACCAGGGTGACGGCGCCGAGCGGCAGGTTGACGTAGAAGGCCCAGCGCCAGCTCAGGTTGTCGGTGATGAAGCCGCCGATGAGCGGGCCACCGATCATCGCCACCGGCATGGCGGCCATCATCACGCCCTGGTACTTGCTGCGGTCCCGCGGCGGGATCATCTCACCGATGATCGACAGCACGCCGACCATCAGGCCGCCCGCTCCCAGGCCCTGCAGCGCGCGGAAGCCGATCAGCTGCGCCATGTCCTGTGACATCCCGCACAAGACCGAGCCGAGCAGGAAGAGCGCCACGGCGGCGACGAAGACGATGCGCCGGCCGTACAGGTCGCCGAGCTTGCCCCAGATCGGCGTGGCCACGGTGGAGGCCAGGACGTAGCCGGTGGTCACCCACGCCAGGTGGTTCAGGCCGCCCAGATCACCGACGATGGTCGGCAGCGCAGGGGCGACGATCATGTTGTCCAGCATCGCCAGCATCATGGCGATGACCAGGCCGCTCATGGTCACGAGGATCTGGCGATGGCTGAACCCCAGTCCGGCCTGCTGCCCCGCCACCGGGGGACTCGTCGCGCCGTCTCCTGCCATCATTGCGCTCCCATCGATGCAATAGAACTTACCGGTCGGTCGGCAAGCTTACTTGCTAACCGGCCGGTAAGCAATTGCACGACTGTCCCCCTCGCCGGCATCTGACGCGACGCTGAGGTCATTGCCCGCCGAGGTCGCCCATCCGGGCCCGCATGTCGGCCGTGGTGTTCTCGTGCGGGAACGGCTCGTCGGGAACCGGGAGGTCGAGTGCGGCGCACAGGGGCTGCCAGCCGTCGGCCGGCTGCCACTCCAGCAGCCGGTGCGCCGGCACGGTGGCGCGGACCTCAGCGAGGTGCCGCTCGTAGGCCGCGATGACCTTGTCGCGGTCGTGGGGGTCGCCGAACGCGCCGCCGAACAGGGCCCGGATCATCTCCTCCATGGCGCGGGCCTGCTCGGGAGTGCCGCCGGCGCGCATCGGCGGCCGCGCGCCGGCGAAGTCGCCGCGCGTCAGGCGGCGCGCCCCTTCCAGCACCGTCCGGTCCATGCTCTGGTACCAGCGCTCGGCACTTTCCCGCCGGGACAGCAGCACCAGCGCGTCCGGGAACTCGGCGGACAGTTCCCGCCAGAACCACGACACCGGCCAGTCCACCCCGGCGGCGTGTCCTGCGAGGAATCGCTGCCAGTCAGGCATGACACCCGCGCAGGCGTCGCGCCAGACCGCGGCGTCGTCCGGCCGTCCGAACAGGTCCTGCATGTGGTAGCAGGGCGCCCCGAGCAGCCGTTCCAGCGCCGCCTTCAGCGACGTCGTCCCCGTACGCGGAAATCCCGCTCCCACAACTCGCAAACTCATGCCAGCCCTTCCTTCCTCGATCCCGGCGATCCCAGGCCAGGTCATCGAACTCCCAAGCTCCGCCCCGGAGGTGATTGCCTACCGGCCGGTTAGCAAGCTACTTGCTGACCGGCCGGTAAGCAAGTGGGTGTAGACTCTCCGGAGAGCTGAGCCTGGGAGCAAGAAGAGCGATGTCAAAGACGGAACAGGCGACGGCCCCGCGGCGCAAGGGCAGCCAGACGCGGGCCGAGATCCAGCAGGCCGCGCTGTCGCTGTTCACCGAGCGCGGCTACGACGCCACCTCGATGCGCGAGATCGCCGAACAGATCGGCATCACCAAGGCGGCGCTCTACTACCATTTCGACAGCAAAGAGGCGATCATCCTCAGCCTCTTCCAGGACAACATGCGCGCCCTCGACGACCTCCTGGACTGGGCCGCAGGCCAGGCGCTCACCCCGGAACTGTCCTCCGAATTCCTGGGCCGCTGGATCGCTCTGAGCGGCGGACGGGGACTGCGGGTCATGCGGTTCGCCGCCGCCAACCATGCCACCCTGCGCAAGGTGATGCCACTGCGGGACGGCGGCCCGCTGGAACGGATAGGCAGGGCCACACAGCTCCTCCTCGGCCCCGACGCGCCGCTGACCGACCGGCTGCGTGTCCGGATGGCCCTGCTCAGTGTGCACAACGCCGTGCTGTCCGCCCAGGGCACCGAAGCCACGGACGACGACATCCTCGCCATCGCCACGCAAGCGGCGACGCTGCTGGTCGGCGATCTGTTCCCGGCGCCGCGGCTCCCCGTCCCCGAGTAAGCACGCAGAACGTGGCGACCAGTTGTTCGATCTCTGGCGCCACTCCGACGACCCGCACTGTGATGGCCCGTGCTCGCCCGCGCGGGAAGCGCCCGTGCTGCGTGAAGTACTGCCAGGAGACGTTGGTCAACGGCACCCCTACTGCTCGTCCGGTGGTGAATCCTCCGCGGTTCGCAGGTGTGCCGCGTCCTGGTACGCCCGGATCACGGCGGCGATCATGGCGAGCAGCGCGACGACGGGCGCGACGAGCCAGCCGATCTCCCCGGAGACGTACCAGGCGGGAATCAGCTGCGCGGCAGCCAGGTAGACCCAGAAGCCGGGCGTTCCGGGGACTCTCAAAACCGGCTCTCCCATACGTACCAGGGGCCCCGAATATGTGTGTATCCGGTGTGGGACTCGTCGGGCGGCTCCCTGCCGGGGCTCCACGCGAAGCCATAGCGGTCGAGGAACCCGGTGTCGCTCACCAGGAACCGCGCCCCGCCCTCGACCCGCTCGATCGACGTCAGCGGATAGAGCCCCGCCCATTGGTCGTCGTGCCCGCCGGACTCGTCCCCCGAAGCGACCGTCCGGGCGAGCTGCTCCAGGCTCGCCTCCGAGAGCGCGAACCGGGCGGCGAACGGCAGGTCGGCATACACCAGGCCGACCACGGCCACCCCGATGACCGGCGCGCACGCCCAGCGCACCCAGTGCCGCCTCAGCCCGGCGCGGCCGTCCGAACGCAGCAGGCCCACCAGGAACCGCGCGGTCCAGACGACGACCGTGGCGAGCCCCAGCAGCAAGCCCATCAACACCAGCGGGAAGGGACCGCCGCCCGGCAGGCTCCAGTGGTTCAGGATGATCAGCGCGAGCAGGACGACCAGGGGAAGCAGCACCTTGCCAGGCGGACCGATCAGGATCCGGGTGAGCTCCGGTAACCGAGGTTGCGCGGTGGCGTTGTCGGGCACGCCGCGAGCGTATCGCGGCGTGCCCGCCACAACGCGGGAGAAGCTGCCGGCCCGGGTGGAAACGCACAGCCCGGGCGAGTCCGCCGCCAGGCGCTAGGCACCCGACCTTTGATGAGAACCGAAGCCTCCGGAATTCATGGGAAACCGGTACATGGGACCAAAGACCCAGTGCCGTCGTCCTCGCGAAGGAGTCGCCGGTCCATACTTGCGCCCGATTCACAGTTGTCCGGAGGCCGTTGAAGATCAGAGCATGCGAAGACTCACCGCATTGTTGTTAGGACTCATCTCACCGCTCGCCCTGCTCACGCCGGTCTCGGCCGCCACCACGCAGGCCGCGCAGCCACGGGACACGATCTCGTGGGCGCCGTGTCCGGAGGAGCCGGACGTCGAATGCGGAACGCTCACCGTGCCCATCGACTGGAACCAGCCGTCGAGCGGCACGTTCGAGGTGGGTGTGGCCCGCCGCAAGGCCACCGATCCCGCCGCCAGGATCGGCGCGCTCGTGCTGGGAGCGGGCGGCCCGGGAGGATCCGGGGTGCGGCTGGTCTTCGGCAGCCCGCACACGTTCAGTCCCGAGATCCTGCGCCGCTTCGACATCGTCGGCCTCGACCCGCGGGGCACCAACCGCAGCCACCCCGTGGTCTGCTCCACGGACGTGATGATGCAGGCCCCGGATCCGCTCCTGAAGAGCCAGGTCGACTTCGACAGGATGCTGGCCTACAACGACCGCCTGCGTGCCGACTGCCGGGCCCGTACCGGCCCGCTCTTCGACCACGTCGACTCGCTCAGCACCGCGGCCGACCTCGACGCCTTCCGCGCCGCGCTCGGCGAGGAGAAGCTGACCTTCTGGGGCGGCTCCTACGGCACCCTCCTCGGCCAGCTGTACGCCGAGCGTTACCCGTCGCGGGTCCGCGCCTTCGTGCTCGACAGCACGATGGACCACAGCCTGGACACGCGGGGTTTCATGGATACGGAGACCTGGGGCGCGCAGGACGCCTTCAACGAGTTCGTGGCCTGGTGCGACCGCGACAGCCGCTGCGTCCAGCACGGCAAGGACGTCAGGTCGATCTGGAAGGGGTTGCTGGAGCGCGCCGACCGCGGCGAACTGCCCGTCCCGGGAGAGCCGGACACCAAAGTGACCGCGCTCATGCTGATCGACAACGCCCTGGGCGCCTTCTACGATCCGGCCAACTGGCAGCCGCTCTCCCAGCTGCTCGCCGATCTGGAGGCCGGTGAGACACCGCGCCCGGGCGCGCTCCCCTTGGCGATCGACCGGACGCAGGAGGTCAGCCCCAACCCGTTCCAGGTCTTCTGCCTGGACTACCGGCTGCCCGTACGCGACTACCGGGAGTTCAGCAAGCACCTGCGCCGCCTGGCGAAGATCGCGCCCGACATGCGTTACAGCCCGCTGGCGATCGGGCCGGTCATCTCGTGTCTCGGCCAGCCGGACCCGATCCCCAACCCGCAGCACCGCCTGAAGGTGCGGACGAACACCCCGCTGCTGGTCCTCAACTCCCTGCACGACCCGGCCACCGTCTATCCGTGGGCGCTCAGCACGACCCAGCAGCTGGGCCGGTCGGGGCGGCTGCTCACGTACGAGGGCTGGGGCCACATCGCCTACGGGCGTGGAGCCTGCACCACGGGGGCCGTCGACACCTACCTGATCTCGCGGACCCTCCCGGCGCCGGGGACCCGTTGCCCGGCCGTCCCGCCCGCCGAGGTCCAGACGCTCAGGAAACCCGTCACTCCGCAACCCGGCACGCCGGGCTGGATGGGCCTCTTCAGATGATCTTCGGGTGATCTCGTGATAAGGGGTGGCTCGTGCGCGTACGAGCCACCCCGCTGTCGACTGTCACCCGGAGCGGGGAGAACGCTACAGCGTGGGCAGGAAGCCGACCTTGTCGCGGACCTCGGCCATGGTCTGCTTGGCCACCGCCGCGGCGCGCTCGGCGCCGATGGCGAGCAGGCGGTCGAGCTCGGCCTCGTCCGACAGCAGCTTCTCCGTACGCTCCCTGATGGGCGTGAACGTGTCCGCCACCGCCTCCGCCACGTCCTTCTTGAACGTGCCGTAGCCCTGTCCCTCGTAGCGGGCCACCAGGTCGGGGATGGGGGTGCCGGTCAGGGCCGACTGGATGCGGAGCAGGTTGGAGATGCCCGGCTTGTTCTCCTCGTCGAACAGCACCTCCGAGCCCGTGTCCGTGACCGCCCGCATGACCTTCTTGCGCAGCGGGCCGGGCTGCTCCAGGACGTCGAGGATGCCGGCGGGGCTCGAGGAGGACTTCGACATCTTCGCCGTGGGGTCCTGGAGGTCGGTGATCTTCTCGACCTCCTTGAGGATGTACGGCTCGGGCAGCGTGAACGTGTCGCCGAAGCGGTGGTTGAAGCGCTGGCCCAGGTCGCGGGTGAGCTCCAGGTGCTGCTTCTGGTCGGCGCCCACCGGGACCCGGTTGGCCTGGTAGAGCAGGATGTCGGCGGCCTGCAGGATCGGGTAGGTGAAGAGGCCGACGCTGGCCGCGCTCTCCCCGAACTTGGCCGACTTGTCCTTGAACTGGGTCATCCGGCCCGCCTCGCCCATGCCGGTGAGGCAGATCAGGATCCAGGCGAGCTCGGTGTGCTCACGTACGTGCGACTGCACGAAGACCGTGGACTGCTCCGGGTCGAGGCCCGCGGCGAAGAGCTGGGCGGCGGCGACGCGAGTGCGGCGGCGCAGCGCGTCGGGCTCGGTCGGCACGGTGATCGCGTGGAGATCGACCACGCAGTAGAAGGCGTCGTGGGTCTCCTGCAGAGCGACCCACTGACGGACGGCACCCAGGTAGTTGCCCAGGTGGAAGGAGTCCGCTGTGGGCTGGATGCCGGAGAGTACACGAGGTCTGGCCATAGCACGCAATTGTGTCAGGAATCTTGCTCGGGCGGCGACTCGACCGCCGGGCCGCGTTTCACTCTCACCCTGGCGATACGGCGCCCGTCCAGCTCTGTGACAGTCATCTCAAAACCCGATATTTCCACCTTTTCCCCCACGACCGGCACATGCCCCAGCATCGCCATGACAAATCCGGCAAGCGTCTCATAAGGGCCGTCCGGCAATCGGATGCCGGTCTCGGTGGCGAAGTCGTTGAGGTTCGTGAGGCCGTCGATCTCGATCTCACCGGCGGGCAGGACCACGACGTCCTGCTCCTCGTCGTACTCGTCCCTGATGTCCCCGATCAGCTCCTCGACCAGGTCCTCCAGGGTCACGATGCCCGCCGTGCCGCCGTACTCGTCCACCACGATCGCCAGGTGCTGGCCCTCGTCGCGCATCTCGTTCAACGTGCTGAGCAGCCGCTTCGAGGCGGGCACGAACTTGGCCGCGCGGATCGGCACCACCGCGCTGATCGGCTCGGTCCGCCCGTTGAGCTCGGGGTCCAGCAGGTCCCGTACGTGTACGAACCCGATGACCTCGTCGTACGTCTCCCGATAGACGGGGAAGCGCGAGTGCGGCAGCCCAGCGGCGAGGCGGGCCGCCTCGTCCAGCGGCGTCTCGGCGTCCATGAACTCGACCTCGGTACGCGGCAGCATCACCTCCCTGAGCTGCCGTTTCCCGGCCGCGAACACCTCTGCGATCAGCTTGCGCTCGTCGGCGGTGAGGTCGGTGTGCCCGACCACCATGTCACGCAGCTCCTCGGTGGTGACCTCTTCGCGGTCGGCCTCCGGATTGCCTCCGAGCAGCCGGACCACGAGGTCGGTGGACTTCGACAACATCCAGATGATCGGCCGCGACAGGGACGCGATCCGGTCGAGGAACGGCGCCACGTACAGCGACAGCCCCTCGGCCCGCTGCAGCGCCAGGCGCTTGGGGGCCAGCTCGCCGAGCACGAGCGACACGTACGAGATCGCCAGCGTCACCAGCACGAGGCCGAGCACGGGGGCGACGGCCTTGGGCACCTGCCACTGCTCCAGCACGGGCACGAGCTGCGCGGCCAGCCGGTCGGCGCCGAACGCGGCCGACAACATGGTGGCGACGGTGACGCCGATCTGGACGGCGGACAGGAAGCGGTTGGGGTCATGGGCGAGTTTGGCCACCCGCTCGCCGCGGCGGCCCTGCTGGGAGAGCTTGCGGACCTGGCTTTCCCGGAGGGAGACCATGGCGATTTCGGCGGCGGCGAAGAACCCCCCGATCAGGATGAACACCAGAACCAGGGCGATGTTGGCCGCGAGGGTGTCAAACATGGTGGTTGGCAGCGTACTCGGCGGCCTTCGCGCGTATGCTGGGCGGCGAGCCGTACAAAATCCAACATATTTGAACAGGAGTAAACATGAGGCTATTGGTCACCGGGGGTGCCGGATACGTCGGCAGTGTCGTGGCGGCGCAGCTCATCGAGGCAGGGCACGAGGTGACCGTACTCGACGACCTGTCAACCGGGCATCAGGACGCGGTGCCGGAAGGTGCCCGATTTGTCCAAAAAAGCATCACCGAGGCACATGACGTGCTCGACGGCATGGACGCGGTGCTGCACTTCGCGGCCAAGTCGCTGGTGGGCGAGTCGGTGGAGAAGCCGGGCCTCTACTGGGCGCACAACCTCGGCGGCACGCTGGCCCTGCTCGACGCCATGCGGGACAAGGGGGTGGGCAGGATCGTGTTCTCCTCGACCGCGGCCACGTACGGGGAGCCCGAGCGCTCCCCCATCGAGGAGGACGACCCCACGCGCCCGACCAACCCCTACGGCGCCTCCAAGCTGGCCGTCGACACCGCGCTGAGCGCGTTCGCGGCGATCCGTGGGCTGGGCGCGGTGAGCCTGCGCTACTTCAACGTGGCCGGCGCCTACGGCCGCTTCCGCGAGCGGCACACGATCGAGACCCACCTCATCCCGAACGTCCTGAAGGTCGCGACCGGCGAGCGCGAGTCCGTGAGCGTCTTCGGCACCGACTACCCGACGCCCGACGGCACCTGCGTGCGCGACTACGTCCACGTGTCCGACCTGGCGCAGGCGCATCTGCTGGCGCTGGACGCCATCACGCCGGGCGAGCACAAGATCTACAACCTGGGCAGCGGCACCGGCTTCAGCGTCCAGGAGGTGATCTCGGTCTGCCGCGAGGTCACCGGGCACGAGATCCCTGCCGTGGTCGCGGACCGGCGCCCCGGCGATCCCGCCGTGCTGGTCGCCTCGTCCGCCAGGATCCAGCGCGAGCTCGGCTGGAAGGCCGAACGACCCGCGCTGCGTGACATCGTTTCTGACGCGTGGGACGCGCTTTCCGCAAATGCGTGATGCCGCACCGGAAAATGTGCTGTGATACCGAAATGTGAGGAACTTTTCACCAAGGGTCACGAAGCTGCTCTTCGGTGTCCTCATCGTGACGGGTAGTCTTCTGGCCGCCGCGGGCGTGATCTTCGCCACCCCGCCGGCCGTCCCCGCCGTGCAGCCCATGTCCTGTCCGCCCTGAAGCCCCCCGCCTCGCGCGGGGGGCCGGGCCGGTCGTCAGATGAGGCCGAGCTCCTTGACCGCGTCGCGCTCCTCCACCAGCTCGCGCACGCTGGCGTCGATCCGGTCGCGGGAGAACGCGTCGATCTCGAGCCCCTGGATGATCTCGAACGTGCCGTTCGCCGCACGCACGGGGAACGACGAGATGAGCCCCTCGGGCACGCCGTAGGAGCCGTCGGAGACGACGGCCGCGGAGGTCCACTCGGTGCCGTTGACCCAGTCGTAGACGTGGTCGATCGCCGCGTTGGCGGCCGAGGCGGCCGAGGAGGCGCCGCGGGCCTCGATGATGGCGGCGCCGCGCTTGGCCACCGTCGGGATGAACGTCTCGCGCAGCCACTCGCCGTCGACCTGCTCGGCCGCGATCTTGCCGCCCACCTCGGCGTGGAACAGGTCGGGGTACTGCGTCGCGGAGTGGTTGCCCCAGATCGTCATCTTCTTGATCTCGGCGACCGGCACCTGGAGCTTGGCGGCCAGCTGGGACAGCGCGCGGTTGTGGTCGAGCCGGGTCATCGCGGTGAAGCGGTCGGCGGGCACGTCGGGCGCGTTCTGCTGGGCGATGAGCGCGTTGGTGTTGGCCGGGTTGCCCACGACCAGGACCTTGATGTCGTCGGCGGCGTGGTCGTTGATCGCCTTGCCCTGGGGGCCGAAGATGCCGCCGTTGGCGCCGAGCAGGTCGCCGCGCTCCATGCCGGCCTTGCGCGGCATGGCGCCGACCAGCAGCGCGACGTTGGCCCCGGCGAAGGCGACGTTGGGGTCATCGGTGATCTCGATGCCGGACAGCAGCGGGAACGCGCAGTCGTCGAGCTCCATGGCGGTGCCCTCGGCGGCCTTCACCGCCGCCGGGATCTCCAGCAGGCTGAGCTTGACCGGGACGTCGGTGCCGAGCAGCTGCCCCGACGCGATGCGGAACAGCAGTGCGTAACCGATCTGACCGGCGGCTCCGGTGACGGTTACCTTGACGGGCCCGTTGGCTGACGACGCCATGGCCTTCCCCTCACTCGCAGGATATTCGTTGACTTTGGGATGCTACCTGCTCGTCATCCGCAGGTTTCCATCGCGGGCACCTTCAGCTCCGGATCGAATTCGACCTTGGCGAAGTACTTGCTCAGAAGCTGCTTCATGAAGCCCGTGCGATAGAGGTCGGCGATGACCGCCTTCACCGCCTTGCAGGTCTTCACATCGCCGTTCTTGATGCCGACGGCGTACCGCTCGTTGTTGAGCTTGGCGCCGACGATCTTGTAGCGCATGTTCTCGCGGGCTGCGAACCCGGCCAGGATCAGGTCGTCGCCGGGGATCGCGTCCACCTTGCCGTCGCGGAGCAGCTGCATGCAGACGGCGTAGTCGCCGGCCGAGACCGGCTCGACCTTCACCTTCTGCTGCACCTCGCCGACGGACGGGCTGTCGGGCGCGCAGAGCCTCTTGCCCTCCAGGTCGTCCACGGAGTCGATGCCGCTGCCCGCGCGTACGAGGACGTCGTGGTGCGCCACGTAGTACGGCCCCGCGAACTGCGTCTCGGACCGGTCGACGGAGTAGGTGGCCACGACCAGGTCGACGCTGCCTTCGGCCAGCGCGTCGGCCCGGTCGCCCCGGCTGACCTTGACGAGCGCGGTGTCCTTCGCTCCTAATTCGGCGGCGATGCGCTTGGCGACCTCGACGTCGAAGCCCTGGAAGTCGTCGCCGTCCTGCAGCGCGACGCCGGGCAGGTCGCCCTTGACGCCGATCACGATCTTCCCGGTCTGCGCCACTTTGTCGATCACTGTGGCGAAGGCGGTCGTGGGAGCCTTCTGCTCGGCCGTCTCCGTGGGCTCGGGCCCCTCGCGGAACGCGAGCGACCAGCCGCCGTTCATCGCGAGCGCGATGGCGGCGGCGGCGAGCAGGACGACGGCGGTGCCCACCGCGATCCACACCCGCGCGCGGCGCGACCGCCCTGGCAGGGAGGGCTCGGTCATCGGGTACGGCACCCCGCCCCCCTCCGGCGGCACCGTCGCGGGAGACGCGGCCGTGGGCGGCGTCGTCGCGGGAGACACCGTCGTGGCGGGAGGCGACGTCGTGGTGGGAGGCGGCGTCGTCGCGGACGGTGCCGTCGCGGGTTGCGGCCGGGGCAGGTCCGTGATCGACCCCGCCGACACCCTGTTGAACGGCGTCGTGTCGTCGCTGGCCACCTGCACGCCCCGGGTGAGCACCGCCGTGGACGCCCCCACCGTGGACGGCTGCCCGAGCAGCCGTAGCAGGATCTGGTCGGCGGACGGCCGGTCGGCCGGGGACTTGGACAGCGCGGAGCTCACCACGCCGCGCAGCGGCTCCGGCATCATGCCGACGTCGACCTCGTGGTTGAGGATCCGGTTGAGCACCACGGCGATGGACTTGCCCTCGAACGCGGGCGTCCCCGTGGCCGCGAACGCGATGGTGGCGCCCCAGGAGAACACGTCCGTATAGGGCCCGACGTCGTCACCCGCGATCTGCTCGGGCGCCATGTAGGCGGGGGTGCCGATGGCCCGGCTGGTGATCGTGCCGGTGGAGTCGATGATCCGGGCGATGCCGAAGTCCACCACGCGCGGCCCGTCGGCGGCGATCAGCACGTTGTCGGGCTTGAAGTCCCGGTGGATGATCGAGGCGTGGTGGATCGCGGTGAGCGCGGTCGCCGTGCCGATGGCCAGCCGGTCGAGCACCGTGCCGGTGAGCGGCCCGTCGGTCTCGATGATGTCCCTGAGCGCCCGGCCGTCGATGTACTCGCTGGCGATGTACGGCGTGTTGCCGTCGAGATCGGCCTCCATCACCCTGGCCGTGCAGAACGACGCCACCCGCTTGGCCGCCTTCAGCTCCCTGGCGAAGCGCGACCTGGCGATCGTGTCACCGGTGAACTTGACGTGCAGCAGCTTGATGGCCGCCTGCTCCCCCTTGTCGTTGACGCCCAGGTAAACGATGCCCTGACCGCCTTCCCCGATCCGTCCGGACAGCCGGAAGGACCCCAGCTGTGTGGGATCGCCGGCGACCAGCGGCGAGATTTGCGGCATTCGTCATCCCCACGTGTGCTAACCCCAACGACGCAAACTTTACGACGTTCAGCAACTCCTCAGGGATCCGTTAAGCGTTCGTGACGTCACGGTTTTACCGGCGTGGAGTTGCGCGTGCGGGCCGTCGAGGGGAGGCTCTGGATCATGGAGCGCCCCTACGACATCGTACTTTTCGGAGCGAGCGGCTTCACCGGCGCGCTCACGGCCGCCTACCTCGCGCAGGCCGCCGGACCCGGCACGCGGTGGGCGCTGGCCGGGCGCGACCGCGCCAAGCTGGAGCGGCTGGGGCTCGACGTACCGATCCTGCTCGCCGACGCCACGGACCCCGCCTCGGTGGCCGCGCTCGCCCGTCAGACGCGCGTCCTGGCCACGACCGTCGGCCCTTACGTGGCGTACGGGGAGCCGCTGGTGGCCGCGTGCGCCGAGGCCGGCACCCATTACCTGGACCTGACGGGCGAGCCCGAGTTCGTGGACCTGGTCTACGTGCGCTACCACGACCGGGCGGCCAGGAGCGGCGCCAAGCTCGTGCACGCCTGCGGCTTCGACTCCATCCCGTACGACCTGGGCGTGCTCCACACCGTCACCCACCTCCCCGAAGGTGTCCCGCTCAGGGTGAGCGGCTTCCTGCGGGCGAGGATGGCCCCGTCGGGCGGCACCCTGGCCACGATGATGTCCATCCTCGGCCGCGCCCGCCAGACGGTCCAGCAGGGCACGCAGCGCCGCTCCGCCGAGCCCCGGCCCGCCGGCCGCAGGGTGAGCTCGCTGCCCGGCGGCGTCCGCTACGTGGGCGGCTGGGCGCTCCCGATGCCGAGCCTCGACCCGTTCGTGGTCGGCTACTCGGCCCGCCTCCTCGACCGCTACGGCCCCGACTTCACCTACCGCCAGCACTACGCCGTCCGCACCCTCCCCGAGGCCCTGGCCACCGTGACGGCCGCCGGCGCCTTCGCGGCAATCGCCCAGATCCCGCCCGCACGCGGCTGGATCCAGGACCGGCTGAAGCCCGGCGAGGGCCCGTCGGCCGAGCGTCGAGCCCGGAACTGGTTCAAGGTCACGTTCCTGGGCGAGGGCGGGGGCGAGCGCGTGGTCACGGAGGTCGCTGGTGGGGACCCGGGCTACGGCGCGACGGCCAGGATGTTCGCGGAGTCGGCCCTTTGTCTCGCCTTCGACGACCTCCCGGACCGCGCCGGCCAGCTCACGACGGCCTCGGCCATGGGCCGGCCGCTCATCGACCGCCTGCGCGCGGCGGACATCTCCTTCGTCAGGAAGAGGTGAGGCGGCAGGCGGACTCGACCGAGAGGGTGTGCCAGGGTTCCTCGGACTGCGCCTCGGCGGTGGTGCGGCCCCACCACTGCTCCACCTCCACCATGAGGGGGACGTCCTCCGACAGGGCGGTCCGGCAGTCGGTGACACCGAGGACGAGGGCCAGCGTCATCCGCGTGCGGGGCGGGATCGAGCGGGGAAAGGCGCCGCCACCGTCGAGGGTCACCGACCGGAGCGCGAGACCGGCCGAGCGCACGCCCACCGCCGTGACCGTCGTGGGCAGCCAGGCCTCATTGACGACCTCCAGGCCGATCTCCACCTCGATGCGCCGCCGACCGGCCTCATCCTGGGACACCCTGCCGGAGCCACCGCCCAGACCGTGCGACAGGCGGGGGACGATCGCTCCGCTCATCCAGGTGACCCCGGCGACGAGCACCGCGATCGCGGCCAGGACCCAGCGTCCGTAGGCGAACCGGCGCACCATGCCCGTCCTTGGATCCAGGCGCACCCAGACTTCATCGGAAATCACTCGAGCCCCCTTTTTGGCGATTCCGCATTCTGCTACTTTTCCGGGCGTGGCGAAAGACGACTCTTGTTGCTGACCGGCTTTCTGGTCTTCCTGTTATTGGTGACACCGATGGCCGCCGCGGCCGCCAACTCACCCCTGCACCGCGTGGAGGCGGACCGATTCGGACACCGCCAAATGGTGGACATCACCGCGTTCAACGGCCCTCACGTTCTGCGATATCTCCAGGTGACGCGGCGATTCCGGTGGATGGGCACCGGCGCGGGACTGGCCACAGGGGCTTTCAGCGCATCATCCGGATCAATGTTTCTGGCTCCTTACTTTGTGCTGATCGGCTGGCTCCTCGGAGTCATGGCCGGTGAAATCGCATTCGGCCGCCCGCGGGGCCCAATTCGGCGCGCGCCAGGAATACGACTCGTCCCGCCGCAGCTCACCGCGACCTGGCTGATCTGCGCCGCCTTCTCTTGCGGGGTCGCCTTCAGCACGGTCGAACGGTCCCTCTCCGCGGAGACCACCGTCGGCCGGCGACTCGGCGCCGCGGCAGCGCTCGCTGTGGTGGCCGGCGTCCAGTTCATGGTCAGCGACCTGCACCGGCGGGCGCTGCTCCCGGGGCCGGCGGACCTCGTGGGCGGGGAACTGGCCACGCGGTCCCATTCCGCCCGCTGGCTGCTCGGGGTGGGCGCGTCCGCGGCCCTCTGGACGTCAGCGATAGCCCTGCCCGTACAGCAGTTCAACGAGGTGGGCGGGCTGGCCCTCGTCGGTCTGCCGATCCTGGCGTTGGTCCTGGCCTCGAACGCCTGGCCGCCCGGCACCTCGGGCAGAAGGACGACCTGGCTCTGGGCCGCCGCGGGTGTGGCGCTGGCCGGCGTGGGCCTGGCCATGGGCCGGTCCGTGTGGCAGCAGACGCCGGACGCCGCCGCTCCCGAGATCCTCGCCGGACCCATCCAGTACGCGCTGATGGATCCGGGGTCTGGCACGTGGACGCTGCGGAGCGAAGGGCAGCAACGGCAGGAGGTGGGCCGGGCGAGCACACGGCTGCCCGGCGAGCCCTTCGTGCTCAGCGGCGACGGCCTGCACCTCGTCTACGTGGACGAAGCCACTCGCCGCCTCGTGCAGCAGGACCTGTCGGGGCCGGGCGCGCGGCATGACCTGACCGGGCCGCTGACCGGCAGGCCCCTCCCCGAGGTGGTGCTGTCCCAGGACGGCCGGTACGTGAGCGTCGGCCCGGAAGTGATCGACAACCGCACCGGAGCCCGTACCCGCCTGCCGGGCGTCGGCCGCGTGCTCGGCTTCGGCCCCGACGGCGTCATGGCGACCACCGGCCGCCGCGCACTGGCGGGCTCCCCCGACACCGAACTCCTCACGATCGGGTACGACGGCACGGTGCGGACCCGGGCACCCTTCGATCCGACGCTCGAGGTGATCTCCTCCCCCGACGCCCGCGCGCTGGTCGTCCTCACCGAGGAGGAGGTGCTGACCATGGATCCCCGCACGGCCGAGATCCGCAGGCACGCCAAGCTGAGCGTGCCCGAGCGATACAGCACGCCGAAGGCACTCGCCTGGGCGCGGGACGGGCGGCTCCTCATCAAGGTCGATGCGGACGCCGAGAAGGAGTTCCAGCTGGTCGATCCGGGCACCGGCGAGGCGAGCCCGATGCGGGACCTGCCGGCGAACCTCGACGGCGCGGTGTTCGGGAGGATCCAGTGAGCCGGTGGTGGTACGCCTTCGCCGCGGCAGCGCTGGCCGTGGCCACCGCGTGGGTGATCGGCCCGACCGGCGAGCAACCGCCGGTCCAGTTCGCCCGCCCCGAGCCGACGCGCGCGGTCACCGCCCCGGAAGAACTCAGCAGGTACGCCTCCCCCATCCAGTATGCGTACAGCCCGGCCTGCGAGAACGGCTCGGCCTCGTGCAGCCACTGGATCCTTGTCGCGTGGGGCGGCGAGCGAGGCCGGCTGCCCGGCACCGACGCCGCGGACTCGCTCTCTCTCAGCCCGGACGGCACACATGCGGCCTACCTGCGGACGAGCGACGACACGTACGTCGTGGCCGACCTGCGCACCGGAGCGGTCAAGGCGCTCCCCGTGCGGCAGAAGGGCGGCACGGTCAGCGAGATGTTCGGCGCCCAGGTCCCGCTGTTCTCCCTCGACGGCCGCCACCTGCTCATCCAGCGCGACCACCTGGACAAGGACGACGAGACCGTGCTGGAGAACCCGATGATCGTGGACCTCGGCACCGGCGCCGTCCGTCACCTGCCCGCCGTCGGGCAGGTGGTCGGCTGGACCTCCGCAGGGCTCATGGCCATGACGACCCGTCGCACGAACAGCCTGCCCGGGCACACCACGTCGGCCTCGTTCACCGTCTGGTCGCCCAAGGGCAAGGTGGTCGGACGCTTCACGTTGCCCGGCAACCTGGCGGCGGGCGCCATGCCGTCGCCGTCCGGGCGCACGACGGCCACACTCGCCCGCGAGATCACGCCGGACGGTGTCGTCGGGCACGGCATCGCGCTCACCGACACGTCAACCGGCAGGCCGGCGCGGACCGTCGCGCCGCGGCTGCCGGCGGGCTGGCAGGCCACGAGCGTCCTGCGCTGGGACGGCGAGGACGCCGTCGTCGTGCGGACCTCCGGACCTCGTGCCGAGATGGCGTACCACGTCGTGGACCTCGCCACCGGGGCGGCGCGGCGACTCGACGTACGCATGAGTGACGTGGCCGACCTTTTCCTGCAGCCCGCCGAACTGGGAGTGGTCCTCGGGAAGGTCCGTCAGTAGGGCAGGCCCCACTTGGTGAAGGTCTTGCGCAGGTACGGGTTCTTGAACTTCGGGTACGCCACGGTCCGCACGTCCCCGTCCGAGGTGTAGCGCATGTCCGGGTTGTTCTTGAGCCAGTCCAGCCACGCCTCCGAGCAGAACTGCTTGCAGTCGCCCTTCTTCTCCATGACCTTGATCCGCGGGATCCCCGGCGGTTCGAACGCCTTGCTGAACGGCGCCGGCGCGGGCGTGTAACCGGCCAGGAACGCGCCCAGGTGGTTGTAGGCCTTGCCGTGCATGGCCCACTCCTTGTTGCTCGGCTGGTTGCCGTACGGCAGGGCGATCGTGGTGGGGTGGACGCCGGAGAGGGAGGCGATCTGCTGGGCGATCGTGCTGATCTGCTCGTCGACCTCCTGGTGCGAGCGTCCGCGCAGGTTGATGTGGTCGCGGGTGTGGTTGCCGATCTCGAAGCCGTTGTCCTTGAGCCAGCCCAGCATCTGGGCCTGCTCCTCGCGTACGGTCTTGCCGAACATGTCGCGGGTCACGTAGAAGGTGGCCTTCGCCGGGAAGCCCGGGTTCTTGGCCGCCACGTCCTTGAGGATGGCGACGGCGGTGTTCGGGGCGGGGACGCCTACCTCGTTGAGCGTCAGCTGCGACGGCGACGAGTCGTCGAAGGTCAGCACCACCGGGTGCTTGCCCGCCGGAATGTCGATCTTCCCGGCCACCATCTCGGCGGCGGTGATCGGCACGTACCCCTCCCTGGCCAGCCGCTCCAGATCCGCGCGGAACTGCTGCGGCGTCCTGTCGTCCGTCGAGCCCGGTTTGTCGATCACCCGGTGGAACATGAGCACCGGGATCTGCCCCAGCTCGTTCGCCTTGACCTCGGCGGCGCGCTTGGCCTTGGCGGCCTGGGCCGCCTTGAGCTTGGCGGCGGCGTCGACCTTGGTGTCGGCCATCTTGACCGTGGTGGGCTGCGAGTCGCAGCCGCTCAGGAGGGTGGCGGCGGCCAACAGCCCCACTCCACTGAAAATACGCAGTCGCATCCGAACCCCCCGAGACGCGTACGACCGTTACGAGGTGGCTCTTACCCAGCTGATCAACTGCGCCACGCCGCGTCACTGTCAAGAGATGGTCTGGGAAGCGGACAAGCGAAAGGGCCGCCCGCAGGCGGCCCTTTAAGCTGAAACGGTCAAATTGCCATCTTCTTCTTGAGGTTCTCGTCCAGTGCGCTCAGGAAGTCCTGGGTGGTGAGCCACTTGGCGTCGCCGCCGACCAGGAGCGCCAGGTCCTTGGTCATCTGGCCGCCCTCGACGGTCTCGACGCAGACCTCTTCCAGCTTGTTGGCGAAGTCGGTCACGGCGGGGGTGTTGTCGAGCTTGCCCCGGTGGGCCAGACCGCGCGTCCACGCGAAGATCGAGGCGATGGGGTTGGTGGAGGTGGGGTTGCCCTTCTGGTGCTCGCGGTAGTGGCGAGTCACGGTGCCGTGCGCGGCCTCGGCCTCGACGGTCCTGCCGTCGGGGGTCATCAGGACCGAGGTCATCAGGCCGAGGGAGCCGAAGCCCTGCGCCACGGTGTCGGACTGCACGTCGCCGTCGTAGTTCTTCGCGGCCCAGACGTAGCCGCCCTCCCACTTCATCGCCGCGGCGACCATGTCGTCGATGAGGCGGTGCTCGTACGTGAGACCGGCCTTCTCGAAGTCGGCCTTGAACTCGGTCTCGTAGACCTCGGCGAAGATGTCCTTGAAGCGGCCGTCGTACGCCTTGAGGATCGTGTTCTTCGTCGACAGGTAGACCGGGTAGTTGCGGGCCAGGCCGTAGCGCATCGAGGCGCGGGCGAAGTCGCGGATCGACTCGTCCAGGTTGTACATCGCCAGCGCGACGCCGCTGCCGGGGAAGTCGTACACGTCGAGCTCGATCGGCTCGGAGCCGTCCTTCGGCGTGTACGTCAGGGTCAGCGTGCCCTCGCCGGGGATCTTCAGGTCGGTGGCGCGGTACTGGTCGCCGAACGCGTGACGGCCGACGACGATCGGCTTGGTCCAGCCGGGGACGAGACGCGGCACGTTCGACATGATGATCGGCTCGCGGAAGATCACGCCGCCGAGGATGTTGCGGATGGTCCCGTTGGGGGACTTCCACATCTTCTTGAGACCGAACTCCTCGACCCGCGCCTCGTCCGGGGTGATGGTGGCGCATTTCACACCGACGCCGTACTTCTTGATGGCGTTCGCGGCGTCGATGGTGACCTGGTCGTCCGTCTCGTCCCGGTACTGGATGCCGAGGTCGTAGTACTTCAGGTCGACGTCGAGGTAGGGAAGGATCAGCTGGTCCTTGATGAACTGCCAGATGATCCGGGTCATCTCGTCGCCGTCAAGCTCGACGACAGGACCCTCCACCTTGATCTTGGGCATGCGAATGGTTCCCCTTCAATGTTTTGATGCGTTGAGGCTATCGGACCGTCCGGTCATCAGGCGAAAAGGGACAGTATCAACGCTTTGAGCTCGTTGTTGTAGAGCAGGAGCGAGGTCAGGACCAGCACGAACCCGAACCCGGCCAGCGTGATGACGTCAACCTTCTTGCTGCGGATGGACAGCTGCCCACCGTAACCGGCGAAGCGGAGGGCGGCGGCGATCATGATGACGGCGCCCAGCGCGAACCCGCCCCAGCGCGGGTTCGCGAAAAAGATCACGAGTACGCCGATGACCGCACCCGCCAGAATCAGCGGGTACGGCCCCCAGCTCTCACGCTTGGTCCCGTGGCTCAACGTTCCTCTAGAGGCTTCCACTTCTGATCGGTCTCACCGATGTACTCACTGTCAGGTCGGATCAGCCTATTGTCTGCGTGCTGCTCTATGACATGGGCAGTCCAGCCAGACATTCGGCTGATCGAGAAGACCGGCGTGAAAAGGTCCGTCGGGATCCCGAGATAGTGGTAGACCGAAGCCGCGTAGAAGTCGACGTTGGGGTAGAGGCCCTTCGTCTCGAAGACGACCTCCTCCATCTCCTTGGACATCCGGTAGTAGGTGTCGTCGCCGCCGGCCTCGGCCAGTTCGGCGGACATCTTGCGCAGATGGGTCGCGCGCGGGTCCTCGGTCTTGTAGACGCGGTGCCCGAAGCCCATGATCTTCTCGTGGGCCGCCAGCTTGTCACGTACGACCTGGGCCACCTGACCCGGAGGGATCGACTCCAGCAGCTTCATGACCTGCTCGTTAGCCCCGCCGTGCAGCGGGCCCTTGAGGGTGCCGATGGCGGCGACGATCGCGGAGTGCATGTCCGAGAGGGTCGCGGCGCAGACGCGGGCGGCGAACGTGGAGGCGTTCATGGTGTGGTCGGCGTGCAGCACCAGGCACTCGTCGAAGATCTCGACCGCCCGGGGGTCGGGGACGCGGCCGGTGACCTCGTGCAGGAAGTTCGCGGCGATGCTGAGCGACGGGTCGGGCTCGGGAACGCTCCCGCCGGTGCGGGCGGCGTGGTAGCGGGCGACCAGCAGCGGTTGCTGCGCGGTCAGCCGGGCCGCCTTGCGCAGGTTGGCGTCGGGGGCGATGGAGTCCTTGTCCGCGTCGTCGGCGCCGGCCAGCGAGACCAGGCTGCGCAGCGCCTCCATCGGTTTCTGCTTCTCGGCGATCTCGGCGATGTTCGCGGAAGCCAGGGCGCCCAGCTCCCGGCCCTGCGCCAGCTCGTCGACGTACGCGTCGAGCTCGGACCGGTTGGGCAGCTTGCCACGCTGAAGCAGGTGTGCGGTCTCCTCGAACGTCGCGCGACCGGCCAGGTCGTGGATGTCGTATCCACGGTAGAAGAGCCGGCCGGCCTTTCCGTCAATGTCGCTCAGCGCTGTGGACGCGGCAACGACATCGGCCAGGCCTTTCGTGGGCTTGTCCGCCATGAGTGTTTCCTCCGCTTATCTTCGTCCGAAGTCTACCCGTGAGCAGGCAAAACCGGCCTCAAAGGTCCAGACCAATTTCACGCCGGATTCTCCTTTCGGCAAAGGCGATTCCGCATCCCCTCGTTTGGGTAAGCCGGAGCTGTAGTAATAGTTACGGCGGGCTACCTGGGGAGGAACTGCCGTGCCCAGGTGGAGGCGTGCCGTTCATACGCTGCCTCACAAGGGGAGGAACCGCCAGTGGAGGGGCCGTTCATACGCATCGAGGACACTGGCGAGGTGGTCCCGTTGCGCCCCGAGATCACGACGGTCGGGAGAGGCCGGGGGGTCGACATCCGGCTCAGCGATCCCAGTGTGTCTCGACTCCATGCCGAGTTCGTCAGACGAGGACCCTACCTGTACGTCGTCGACCTGGGGCTGTCCAGGAACGGCACGCGGGTGAACGGCAGGCCGATCGCCCGGAGGGTCCTTGACGACGGCGACGTGGTCTCCTTCGGCGCGGCGCGGGGTCGCATCGGTGGAGTCCCCCGAGAGGACTTCACCCCGGAGGTCGAGCTGCGCAGGGCGGCGGCGCCCGAGCTGACCAGGCGCGAGGTCGACGTGCTGACCTCGCTCTGCAGGCCGGCGCTGTCGGACGAGGCGTTCGTCGCCCCGGCGACCGCGCGCGAGATCGCCGACGACCTGGTCGTGACCGAGGCCGCGGTCAAGCAGCATCTGCTGCGGCTCTACCAGAAGTTCAGGATCCCCGAGGGCACCAACCGGCGCACGCGCCTGGCCAATGAGGTCGTCGCGCTCGGTCTGGTCCGTCCGACCCCCGTGGTGCCACCACAGCGGTCGACGGGCACCCCCGCCGAGCAGCCGTCGGCGGCTGGGCGAAGGGCTTCTTGACGACGGTTCTTGGGGCCTGATCGCGACCGGGGCTTCGGCGAGGGGTTCCGGCAGCGTCGGAACCTGAGCGTCAGCGTGCCCGCGACCCACGGGAAACGGGCACGTCGCCGGCCAGGAAACCGGCCGGCGACGCTCATCGGCGAAGCATGCGCTCAGATCACCCTGAAGCCGTTGCTCGGCTTGCTGGTCCGGTTGGCCCGGTCCACCGCGACCACGTAGTAGTGGTCGCCGCGCTTCCCGTCGGCGTCCGTCCAGCGGACCTGCCGGTCGCCGGGCACGACCGCGACCAGGTTGCGGGCGTCGGCGAAGTCGCGCGAGGACGCGTTCCCGCCGAAGCGGAAGATCGCGAACTGGAACGGCTCGTCCCTGCCGGTGGCCACCGCGCGCACCTCGACCCCGCCGGGCTTGCGCAGCGCGTACGCCAGGACCGGCCTGTGCGGCGGCTCGCCGTCGGCCAGCCGGGGCAGCACGGGAGCCAGCGCGGGCCGCTGGTAGTGGTCGTTGACGGCGGTCGTGATGGAGCCGATCCGGTCGACCTTGACGTCGTTGGCGTTGTACCAGATGTCGCCGCCGATCTCGGGGTGGTTCCGGTTGAGCGTCAAGTGGGCGGACAACTCGCCGGGGGCCTGCCACTGGGCCACCTGGGCCGGGTCGCCCGCCTTGTAGGCGGCCTGGCCGATCCACAGCAGCGTGTTCGTGCCGCTCGCCACGTCGGACCACCAGGGCACGAGCTTGGAGTAGTCGGCCGGCGGCTGCCCCATGTACCAGTAGAGCTGCGGCGCGATGTAGTCGAGCCAGCCCTTCTTGACCCAGCCCCGGGTGTCGGCGTGCAGGCTGTCGTACGACTGGCCGCCGTTGGTGTCCGAGCCGAGCGGGTCGGAGGCCTTGTTGCGCCAGATGCCGGACGGGCTGATCCCCCACGCGATCTCCGGCTTGGCCGCCAGGACGCGCTGCTGCATCTCCTGGACCATCAGGTCGACGTTGTTGCGCCGCCAGGTGGCCAGGTCGGGGAAGCCGGCGCCGTACTTGGCGAACGTGGCGCTGTCGTCGAAAGCCGTGGTGTTCGTGGGGTAGAAGTAGTCGTCGAAGTGCAGGCCGTCGATGTCGTAGCGGGTGACCGCGTCCATCATCGCGTCCTGGCAGAACTTCCGTACCTCCGGCAGGCCCGGGTTGTAGTACAGCTTGCCGCCGAACGGCAGGATCCAGTCGGGGTGCTTGCGCCCGGGGTGGTCGGGGTGCAGCTTGGCGGGGTCGGGCTGCATCGAGACGCGGTACGGGTTGAACCAGGCGTGGAAGGCCAGGCCGCGCTTGTGCGTCTCCTCCACGGCGAAGCCGAGCGGATCATAGCCGGGGTCCTGACCTTGGGTTCCGGTCAGATACTGTGACCAGGGCTCGAACGGTGACGGCCAGAACGCGTCCGCGGTCGGCCTGATCTGCACGAACACCGAGTTGAGCTTGCGCTGCACGGCCACGTCCAGCCAGGCGACGAACTCGGCCTTCTGCTCGTCGGCGGTCAGCCCTGGCTTCGACGGCCAGTTGATGTTGACCACCGAGGCGATCCACATACCGCGCATCTGACGCAACGGCGGCACGTAGTCCTGCGCCAAGGCAGGCATCGGAACGGCGGTGGCGGCGGCAGCGAGGGCGAGGCCCTTCAAGAGAGTCCGTCTGCTCGGCATGGGGGGTGGCCTCTCGGAAAGTGGTTGTATCGAAGGCGACGATGACAGAAAATTACCTTCAGATCAACAACCGTGAAGGAAAGTGCCGATGAGCGGTGACCTGTCCAGACTGGCGATGACAGTGCTGCACCCAGGGTACGAGGGGACCTCGGTCCCCGACTGGCTGCGCCGCGCGCTGGGCGAGGGTCTGGGCGGAGTTGTGCTGTTCGCCCGCAACGTCATAGATGCGCAGCTCGTACGGCATTTGCGCGCCGAGAACCCGGACACCGTCGTCGCGATCGACGAGGAGGGCGGTGCGGTCACCCGGCTGGAGGTCCAGGCCGGCAGCTCCTTCCCCGGCAACCGGGCCCTGGGCGTGGTGGACGACGTGACGCTCACCGAGCGCGTGGGCCGCCAGATCGGCCGGATGCTCGGCGAGCTGGACATCACGCTCGACTACGCGCCCGACGCCGACGTGAACTCCAACCCGGCCAACCCCGTCATCGGCATCCGCTCCTTCGGCCCCACGCCCGACCTGGTCTCCCGGCACACGGTCGCGTACGTGAACGGCGTCCAGGGAGCGGGCGTGGCCACGTGCGCCAAGCACTTCCCCGGCCACGGGGACACTGTGACCGACTCCCACCTGGCGCTGCCCACCGTGCACGCCTCGCGCGAGGTGCTCTTCGCGCGCGACCTGCCGCCGTTCCGGGCCGCGATCGCCGCCGGGGTGCGCTCGATCATGTCGGGCCACCTGCTCGTCCCCGCTCTCGATCCGTCGATGCCGGCGACGCTGAGCCGTACCGCCATGACCGAGCTCCTGAGGGGCGAGCTCGGCTTCGACGGGATGCTCGTCACCGACGCGATCGAGATGCAGGCGGTGGCCGCCATGTTCACGCCGGGCGAGATCGCGGTGCGGGCCCTGAACGCGGGCGTGGACGCCATCTGCGTGGGGCTGGCCACCGAGGAGAGCCTGCACGCGATGCGCGACACGATCGTGGCCGCCGTACGCGCCGGCGAACTGCCCGAGGAGCGGCTCGCGGAGGCGGCCGCTCGGGTGCTCGCGCTCTCCCAGTGGTACGGGGCGCAGGCGGCGCTGCGCGACAAGGCCCGGGGCGACGTGGACGAGGGTGTGGGCCTGGAGGCGGCCAGGGCGGCGCTGACCACCTCCGGCACCGCCAGGCTCGACCGCGCCCCGCTGGTGGTCGAGGTCAACACCCGCTTCAGCAAGGCCGTGGACCCCTCGACGCCGACCGGCATCACGGCGGCCCTCACCTCCCTCCTGCCGAACACGGCCCGGCTGCAGCTCGAACCCATGGGCGACCTGCCCGACCTGGCAGCCGACGGGCGGCCGATCGTGCTGGTGGTGCACGACGCCGCCCGGTACGACTGGGTGCGTTCGACGGTGGCCAAGGCGCTGGCGGTGCGGCCCGACGTGATCGTGGTGGACACCGGCGTGCCGGCTCCGCCCGGCGAGGCCGTCCACCTGGCCACCCACGGCATCTCCCGCGTGTCCGCACAGGCGGCGGCAGAATGGCTGACCCAGTGACCGCCGAACCCGCGAACCCGGTCGCCACCGTACGCGCCGTCCTGCCCTCGCTCACCCCGGCGGCGCAGGCCATCGCCCGCATCATCCTGGACGACCCCGGGCTGGTGGTGCGCAGCACGATCACCGAGTTCAGCGCGGTCTCCGGGACGAGCGAGGCCACCATCGTGCGCACGGCCCGGGCCCTCGGGTTCGCGGGATACTCGCAGATGCGCTTCGCCCTGGCGGCGGCCGTGGCCAAGGAGCCGGAGCGGCTGGTGCCCGGCGACCTCGGGCCCGACGACCCGCTGACGGACGTTATCGCCAAGGTCGCCCGCGCCGAGTCGGAGGCGCTGGCCGACACCGCCGCGCAGCTCGACCCCGACCAGCTGGGCGACGTGGTGAAGGCCATCTCGGTGGCGCGGCGGGTGGACGTGTACGGGGTGGGGGCCTCGGGGCTGGTGGCGGCGGACATGTCGCAGAAGCTGCTGCGGATCGGGCTGTCCAGCCATCCGTTCAGCGATGCGCACCTGGCTCTGACCAGCGCGGCGCTGCTCAAGGAAGGCGACGTCGTGGTGGCGATCAGCTGCAGCGGCGAGACGCCCGACGTGCTGGTGCCCGCCCGCACCGCGGCCGACACCGGGGCGCTGGTCGTGGGCATCACCAACAACCCCCGGTCGTCGCTGGCGGAGCTGGCCGATCACACGCTGGTGTCGGCGGGGCGGGAGACGGCGTTCCGGCCTGGGGCGCTGGCGAGCCGGATCAGCCAGTTGTTGATCGTGGACTGCATCTTCGTGGGGCTGGCGCAGCGGACGTACGACACGGCCGATGCGGCCATCCGGGCCACCCGGGACGCCACGGACCGCTACCGCAACCGCTGACGTCGCGGGCGGTGGTCAGGCGCGGGCGACCGACAGGGCGGCCAGGTCGGCCTCGATCTTGGCGGCCGTGGCCAGCAGCGGCGGCAGGAGGTCGCGGCGGGCCGCCTGCAGGGTCGTACGGCTGGCGTGGGTCGAGACGTTCACGGCGGCCACCGTCCGCCCCGAACGGTCGCGGATCGGCGCGGCGATCGAGCGCAGCCCCTCCTCCAACTCCTGGTCCACCATCGCCCACCCCCGCCCGCGCACCTTGCCCAGCTCCGCCCGCAACGCGGCCGGCAGCACGATCGTGTGCGAGGTGAGGCGGCGCAACGAGGCCCCCTCCAGGTACGCGTCCAGCTCGTCCGGCGGGAGGGCGGCCAGCAGGACCCGCCCCATCGACGTGCAGTACGCGGGGAACCGGGTCCCGATGCTGATCGTCACCCGCATGATCCGCGCCGTCGCCACCCGCGCCACGTAGACGACGTCCTCCCCGTCCAGCACCGCCACCGAGGCCGACTCGTGCACCTCGGCCGCCAGGCGTTCCAGGTGCGGGTCGGCGACCTCGGGCAGCGACAGGCTCGACAGGTACGCGTACCCCAGCTCCAGCACCCGGGGCGTGAGCGAGAACAGCCGCCCGTCGCTGCGCACGTACCCCAGGTCCTCGAGCGTGAGCAGGAATCGCCTGGCCGCGGCCCTGCTGAGGCCGGTCGCGCGGGCCACCTGGCTGAGCGTCAGCTCAGGGTCGGTGGCGCTGAACGCCCGGATCACCGCGAGCCCCCGGGCCAGCGACTGAACATGATCAACCATCGTGATCCCCTTGACATGAGCTGGCAAGAGCGTAGGTTCCGCGATACGGGATTGTTCGGTCAGAGAATACATGTGCGCATCGCGAACAAATAGGAGCAGCCGTGCGTCGCGCTCTCATCGTCCTCGCCGCCTTGATCACGGCCGCCTGCGGCGGCACCCAGCCCTCGACCTCCCCCGGCCAGGCCAAACAGGCAGACAAGGTCAACGCCGGCGTGATCGCGATCGTCGACACCGCTCCGATCCACCTCGGCAAGGCCAAGGGTTTCTTCACCGAGCAGAACATCGATCTCACCATCACCCCGGTCCAGGGCGGCGCGGCCGCCGTCTCGGGGGCGGTGAGCGGGCAGTTCCAGTTCGCGTTCGCGAACACGACCTCGCTGCTGACCGCCAAGCAGCAGGGCCTCGACGTCAAGGTGGTCGCCAACGGCGTCTCCTCCACCGGCCAGCAGGGCAAGGACTTCAGCGCGGTGCTGGTCAAGCAGGACAGCCCGATCAGGACGGCCAAGGACCTGGCGGGCAAGAAGATCTCCGTCAACCAGCTCAAGAACATCGGCGACACGACCGTACGCGCCTCCGTGCGCAACGCGGGAGGCGACCCCACCGGCATCGAGTTCGTGGAGCTGCCCTTCCCGGACGCGCCCGCCGCGCTGCAGAGCGGCCGGGTGGACGCGATCTGGGTGGTCGAGCCGTTCGTCAGCCAGGCCGTCAGCCAGGGAGCGCGCCCCGTGGCCTGGAACTTCGCCGACGCCGCCCCCAACCTCACCGTCGCCATGTACTTCACCACGGGCCGGACCGACGCCGACCTGACCAGGCGGTTCACCGCGGCGATGCGCAAGTCGCTGGAGTACGCGGACGCGCATCCGGACGAGGTCAGAGAGGTGCTGAAGACGTACACCAAGATCGCGCCCGAGGTGATCGCGAAGATCAACCTGCCGAAGTGGCCCGTCGAGGTCAACAAGGCCTCCGTGCAGACCGTGGCCGACCTGGCGCTGGCCGACGGGGTGCTCAAGCAGAAGGTCGACGTCTCGGCGCTGGTGCCGTGACCGGCTCGCTGAACCGGCTCGGGTACGGGCTCGCCGGCCTCGGCGGGCTGCTGGTGCTCGCGGAGGCCGTACCGCGGCTGGGCCTGGTCGACGAGCGGTTCCTGCCGCCCGCCTCGCGCATCCTGGGCACGCTCGCCGCCGAGCTGGCCACGCCCGAGCTGTGGATCGCGCTCGGCGAGACCATGCTCGGCTGGGTGCTGGGGCTGGCGCTGGCGTTCTGCGCGGCGGTGGCGGCCGGGGTGGTCATCGGGATCGTGCCGGGCCTGCGCGCGATGACCAACTCCACCGTCGAGTTCCTGCGCCCGATCCCATCGGTCGCGCTGGTGCCGCTGGCGACGCTGCTGTTCGGGCCGTCGCTGGGCTCGACGCTCCTGCTCGTGGTGTACGCGTCGTTCTGGCAGGTGCTCATCCAGGTCCTGTACGGCGTCGCGGCCGTGGACTCCGTGGCCTTCGACACCGCCCGGTCGTACGGGCTGTCGGCCTGGTCCAGGGTCAGGCACCTGGTGTGGCCGACGGCGCTGCCGTACGTCATGACCGGGCTCCGGCTGGCGGCGGCGGTGGCCTTCATCCTGGCGGTGACGGCCGAGCTCGTGATCGGCAGCCCCGGGCTGGGCGCCGAGATCCAGGTGGCGCAGAGCAGCGGGGCCGTGCCGACCGTGTACGCGCTGATCGTGCTGGCCGGGCTGGTCGGCATCGGCGTGAACGCGGCCGTGCGGCTCCTGGAGCGCCGGGTGCTGGCCTGGCATCCGAGCGTCCGGTCGGAGGTGGCCGCATGATGCGGGTCGTCAGGCTGCTCACCCTGCCGGCGGCGCTGGTGCTGCTCTGGTGGGCGGTCAGCGGGAGCTCGTTCTACCTGCCGAGCCCCGGCCTGGTCGGGCAGGCGTTCGCGGAGACCTGGTTCTCCGAGCGGGTGGTCGAGGACGTGCTGCCGAGCGTGGGGCGGCTGCTGGCGGGCTACGCGGTGGCGGGGCTGCTGGGCGTGGGCCTCGGCGTGCCGATCGGGCTGTCGCCGCGGCTGCGTGCCACGCTCGAACCGGTGCTGGAGTTCTTCAGGGCCATCCCGCCGCCGGTGCTGGTGCCGCTGATCATGTTGCTGGCCGGGATCGACACCCCCATGAAGGTGCTGGTCATCGTCTCGGGCTGCCTGTGGCCCATCCTCCTGAACACCGTGGAGGGCGTACGGGCGCTGGACGAGGTGCTCGCCGACACCTGCCGCATGTACGGCGTACGAGGAACCGCCAGATTGCGGCGGTTCGTGCTGCGCGGCGCCAGCCCGCAGATCATGACCGGGCTCCGGCAGGCGCTGTCCATCGGGATCATCCTCATGGTCATCAGCGAGATGTTCGCCAGCTCCAGCGGGCTGGGGTTCACGATCCTGGTGTTCCAGCGGCAGTTCCAGATCGCCGAGATGTGGAGCGGGATCCTGCTGCTCGGGCTGATCGGCCTGACCCTGTCCGTCCTCTTCCGCCGCGTGGAGCGGCGGGTCCTGGCCTGGTACTACGGCAGTGGAGCCGCCCGTGCTTGAGATCTCCTCGTTGCGCAAGGTCTACGAGAGCCCCGGCCGCACCGTCGAGGCGATCCGCTCGATCACGTTCGGCGTCGGCGCCGGCGAGCTGGTGTGCGTGGTGGGGCCGTCGGGGTGCGGCAAGACCACGCTGCTGAGGTGCGTCGCCGGGCTGCTGCCGGTCAGCGGGGGCGAGGTGCGGGTGGACGACGTGCCCGTGACCGGGCCGCCGCCGCGGATGGCCGTGGTGTTCCAGGAGTACGGGCGCAGCCTCTTCCCCTGGATGACCGTGCGCGAGAACGTCGAGCTGCCGCTGAAGGAGAAGAAGGTGCCCGCCGGGCAGCGGCACGAGCTGGTCCACGGCTCCTTGAACGCGGTCGGTCTCGGCGACGCCGCCGACGCCCATCCGTGGCAGCTCTCCGGCGGCATGCAGCAGCGGGTGGCCATCGCCAGGGCGGTGGCGTACCAGCCGCAGGTGCTGCTGATGGACGAGCCGTTCGCCGCCGTGGACGCCCAGACCCGAGCGGACCTGGAGGACCTGATCCTGCGGCTGTGGCGGGACCTGGAGGTGACCACGCTGTTCGTCACCCACGACATCGACGAGGCCGTCTACCTGGGGCAACGCGTGATCGTGCTGTCCTCGTCGCCGACCGTGATCCTGGAGGACCTGAAGGTGGATCTGCCGCCCGAACGCGACCAGCTGACGACCCGTTCGCTGCCCCGGTTCGGCGAGTTGCGCGGGCACGTCTACCGGCAGATCCAGCGGGCCAGGGACCGGCGATGACGACCGTCCGGGACGCCACGTTCGACGTGCTCAGGCGGTACGGGCTGACCACGATCTTCGGCAACCCCGGCTCCACCGAGGTGACCCTGCTGACCGGGCTCCCGGACGACCTGCGTTTCGTGCTCGCCCTCCACGAGGGGTCCGTGGTGGGGATGGCCACGGGGTGGGCGATCGGACACGAGGCGCCCGCGCTGGCCGTGCTGCACACCACGGCCGGGCTGGGGAACGCGGTGGGGGCCATCGCCACCGCCCGGGTGAACCGGGTGCCGCTGGTGATCCTGGTCGGGCAGCAGGACCGGCGGCATCTGGCGCTGGAGCCGTTCCTGACCGGGCACCTGAGCGGGCTGGCCGGGGACTATCCGGTGCGGGTGGACCAGCCGGTGCGCGCGCAGGACGTGCCCGGGGCGGTGGCCCGGGCCTTCCACGAGGCGACGACCTTCCGCGGGCCCGCGCTGGTCGTGGTGCCGATGGACGACTGGGAGGCGCCCTTCTCGGGGGAGACGGTGGCGGCGCCCGCGCGGATGGTGCGGCCCGCCGGCATCCCGGACGGTGACCTCGCGCCGCTGGTGGAGCTGCTGTCGGGGGCCCGGTCGCCGGCGATCGTCGCGGGCGCGGGGGCCGGGTGGGAGGCGCTGGTCGCGCTGGCCGAGCGGCTCGGGTGTCCCGTGTTCCAGGAGTCGTTCGGGGGGCGGGCCGGGTTCCCGCAGGACCATCCGCAGTACGCGGGGGTGCTGCCCGCCGACCGGGTTCGGCTGCGGGAGGCGCTGGCGGGGCACGACGTGGTGCTCGCGGTGGGGGCTCCCGTCTTCCGGCAGTACCCGTACGCGCCCGGTCCCCTGGTGGCGGCGGGGACGTCGGTCGCGGTCATCACGGACGACCCGGCCGAGGCGCATCGCAGCCCGGCCGACCTGGCCTACCTCGCCTCGCCGTCGGCCGTCTGCGCCCGGCTGGCCGCTCTGCTCCCCTCATCGTCACCGGCCGCGGGACGGGCTCCCATGGCGGACGTTCCCGAACTGCCGGCTGCGGGGCGGCCGTTGCGGGCGGCGCACGTGCTGCGCGAGCTGGCGCAGCGGCTGCCCGCCGACACCGTGCTCGTCGAGGAGACCCCCTCGTCCCGCCCCGACCTGCACCGGCTCGTGCCCGCCAGGACCCCGCTCGGCTTCCTGTCGGCAGCCATGGGCGGGCTGGGGTTCGCCGTGCCCGCCGTGGTGGGCCTGCGGATGGCGCTCCCCGACCGGCCCGTGGTCGCCGTCGTGGGCGACGGGTCGGCCCTCTACGGCGTGCACGCGCTCTGGAGCGCCACGCACTACCGGGTGGGCGCGCTGTTCGTCGTGCTCTCCAACGGCCGGTACGCGATCATGGACCGGCTGGCCGACAAGCAGGGCGGCAAGGCGCCGTGGCCGCCGTTCACCGAGGTGGACATGGGCGGCCTGGCCAGGTCTTTGGGCTGCCCCGCCAGGCGGGTGGACTCGTACGACGAGCTGACGGCGGCACTCGACGAGGTGCTGCCGTCGCTCGCGGCCCGCGAGGAGCCCCTGCTGCTCGACGTGACCGTGACCGTGGATCCGGACTTCCAGCCTTAGGAGGCTCACCATGACGTTCCTCGACCCCAAGATCTGGACGGGATCGATCTTCGACGGCGGATGGACGGCCTCGCGCGCCGGTGACGCGCCCGTCACCGAGCCCGCCACCGGCGACGAACTCGGCCGCGCGGGCACCGCCGGCGCCGACGACGTGGCGGCCGCCGCCGTACGGGCCCGGTCGGAGCAGCGGGCGTGGGCCGCCACGCCGTACGAGGAGCGGGCGGCGCTGCTGCGGCGGGCCGGACGGCTGTTCGAGGAGCACGCGCAGGAGATCCAGGACTGGATCGTCAGGGAGTCCGGCGGCGTGCCGGGCAAGGCCGGGTTCGAGACGCACGTGGCGGCGCAGGAGTGCTACGAGGCGGCGGCGCTGGCCTCGCAGCCCTTGGGCGAGGTGCTGCCGACGGCCCGCAAACGGCTCAGCTTCGCGCGGCGGGTGCCGGTCGGGGTCGTGGGGGTGATCGCGCCGTTCAACTTCCCGCTGATCCTGGGCATCCGGTCGGTCGCCCCGGCGCTGGCGCTGGGGAACGCGGTGGTGTTCAAGCCGGACCAGCGTACGGCCGTGTGCGGCGGGTTCGCGATCGCGCGGGTCTTCGAGGAGGCCGGGCTGCCCAGCGGGCTCCTGCACGTGCTGCCCGGCGGTCCCGAGGCCGGTCAGGCGCTGGTCGCCGACCCGAACATCCCCGTGATCTCCTTCACCGGCTCCACCGCCGCCGGGCGCAAGGTCGGGGAGGCGGCGGCGCGCCTGCTCAAGCGGGTCCACCTGGAGCTGGGCGGGAACTCGGCGCTGGTCGTCTTCGACGACGCCGACCTCGGGGCCGCCGCGTCGGCGGGCGCGTGGGCGTCGTTCTTCCACCAGGGGCAGATCTGCATGACCTCGGGACGGCACCTCGTGCACGAGGCCGTGGCCGAGGAGTACGTCGAGCGCCTGGCCGCCAAGGCCACGGGGCTGCCGGTGGGCGACCCCGCCACCGGGCAGGTCGCGCTCGGGCCCCTGATCGACGCCGGGCAGCGCGACCGGGTGCACGAACTGGTCACCGCGAGCGTCTCCGCCGGGGCCCGGCTCGCCGCCGGGGGGACGTACGAGGGGCTGTTCTACCGGCCGACCGTGCTGGCCGAGGTGCCGGTGAGCGCGCCGGCGTACGCGGAGGAGGTGTTCGGGCCGGTGGCGCCGGTGACGACGTTCTCCACGCTGGAGGAGGCGGCGGCGCTGGCCGCGGACTCGGAGTACGGCCTGTCGCTGGGCATCCTCACGCGGGACGTGATGAAGGGGATGGCGCTGGCCGACCTGGTGCCGACGGGGATCGTGCACATCAACGACCAGACCGTGGACGACGAGGCCGTGGCGCCGTTCGGCGGGGTGGGGGCGTCGGGGACGGGAGCGCGGTTCGGCGGCACCGGGGCGAACGTCGACGCCTTCACCGAGACGCAGTGGGTCACCATGCAGGGGGACATCGCCGCGTACCCGTTCTAGGGGGCTGCTCGCGCGGGACACCGCCCCGCGCGAGCAGCCCGTGTGTCAGGCGCGTTCGGCCGCCTCGACCACGTTGGACAGCAGCAGGGCGCGGGTCATGGGCCCGACGCCGCCCGGGTTGGGCGTCAGGAACCCCGCGACCTCCGCCACGTCGAGCGCCACGTCACCGGCGATCTTGCCGTTGACGCGGGAGACCCCCACGTCGAGGACGGCCGCGCCGGGCTTGACCATGTCACGGGTGATCAGGCCGGGTACGCCCGCCGCCGCCACCACGATGTCCGCCCGGCGAACGTGTCCGGCCAGGTCCTGGGTGCCGGTGTGGCAGAGGGTCACGGTGGCGTTCTCGCTGCGGCGGGTGAGCAGGAGGCCGAGCGAACGGCCCACCGTGATGCCGCGCCCGACCACGGCCACCTCGGCGCCCTTGATCGGCACGCCGTACTCCTGCAGGAGCAGCACGATGCCGTACGGGGTGCACGGGAGCGGGGCGTCGACCATGTGGACGAGGCGGCCCAGGTTGATCGGGTGGAGGCCGTCGGCGTCCTTGGCCGGGTCCATGCGCTCGAGCAGCGCCATCGCGTCGAGGTGCTTGGGGAGGGGAAGCTGGACGATGTAGCCGGTGCACTCGGGTGAGGCGTTGAGCTCGTCGATGGCCGCCTCGACCTGGGCCTGGGTGGCGGTCGCCGGGAGGTCGACGCGGATGGAGGCGATGCCCACCTCGGCGCAGTCGCGGTGCTTGCCCGCGACGTAGATCTGGCTGCCGGGGTCGTCACCCACGAGAACGGTGCCCAGGCCGGGCGTGATGCCGCGTTCCTTGAGCGCGGCCACTCGGGTCGTGAGGTCTGCCTTTATCTTGGCGGCGGTCGCCTTGCCGTCGAGTTTCACTGCGCTCATGCGGCAATCCTTCCACGTCCCCTCACGCCCTCAACACGCCACTCCCAACCACCCTTGCCCCGAGAGCACGGTCGGCCCTGGGGGGCGCGAATATCCACAAGTTATCCACAGGGACCAGGCGGCCGGCCCCAGTTATCCACAGGCGATCGTTGACATCGTTGTCATTGATCTTGGAAGGGCTTAGTGTTGCGGGCGCCAGCAACCTGCGCGCCAAGAAGGTCGAACTCGTGCCCGGACTCGAACACCCTGGCGATCCCCGCCAGCCCGACAACCACCACAAACATTGATGAACTACGTACTTGCCATCGACATCGGAGGGACCAAGCTCGCCGCCGCACTGGTGGACGAGGAAGGTTCCGTGTTGCGTTCCGGTACGCGGCCCACGCCGCGTACGGACGTCATGTCCGCCCTGGCGGCTCTCATCACGGAAGTGACCGAGGGCGGCCCGCCGCCGGAAGCCGTCGGGATCGGATGCGCCGGACCGCTGGACCTGACCGCCGGAACGGTGAGCCCGGTGAACATGCCCAGCTGGCGCGGATTCCCCTTGCGCGAGGAGGTGCGGAAGCTGACAGGGCTGCCCACCGTGCTCGCCGGCGACGCACAGTGCTTCGCGCTCGGCGAGCACTGGTTGGGAGCGGGACGCGACAGCACATCCCTGCTCGGCATCGTCGTGTCCACCGGGATCGGCGGCGGATTGGTGATCGACGGCATGCCACTCCTGGGACTCACCGGGAATGCCGGACATGTCGGCCACATGTCCATCGACCCCAACGGCGAGCGGTGCGAGTGCGGCGGCCGGGGCTGCGTCGAGCGCTACGCCAGCGGACCCAATCTCGCCCGCTGGGCCTTGGACAACGGCTGGTCCCCTGCCCTCGATGGGTCCGAGGAGAAGGCGGACGCCCGAGCGCTCGCCAGGGACGCGGCAGCGGGCGATCCGGTCGCGGTGGCGGCGTTCGAACGCGGCGCACGGGCGCTGGCCGGAATGATCGCCTCAACGGCGGCCGCGGTCGAGATCACCAACGTGGTCATCGGGGGTGGCGTGTCGGCGGCCGGGAAGGTGCTGTTCGATCCGCTGGAGCGCATCCTCGATGACGTGGCCGGGCTGGCGTTCGTCCGAGCGGTGCAGGTCCATCAGAGCACCCTTGGCGTGGACGCAGCTCTGGCGGGAGCAGCCCGTTTGGCGTCTATGGCCCGTTAGACGGCCTTTGAACGCCTCCTGCCGGTACGCGATCGATCGATGGCGTACCGGCAGGAGGCGCTGGTTCTGGTGAGCGAGCCGCACTGGATGAAGGACGCCCTGGAGGCATCGACCTCGGCTCCAGCGAAACCCGCTCTCCGAGGCGGGGGCCATCCGGGGAAGTAGCGCCCGGGGGGGGTGGAGCGGTGGGTTACTCGCGTTCGGCGGCCTGGGCTTCGCGGCGTTCGATGATCCGGCGGGTGATCGGGATGATCTCCACCACGCGGCTGCCGAGGTAGGCCCCGATCAGGGCGAGCACCAGGAGAACGAAGGGGCTGGTGGCGATGCCGTTCATGGTGACGAAGACCTGCAGGATCAACTCGAGCAAGAGGGGCTCCGGGGGATCGGGCGAGCTAGGGGTGGCACTCAGGGTAACCGCAGCCGGCGTGTGCTTGCCCATAAAACGACCAAACGACAACATGATCGTCCATGCCGCTCTTTAGCGGACTATTGAGACGCCATCGGACGATCATCACGCAATGAGCGCCGGGACACCGACTCGTACGCGGCGACAAATCAGTCGCCCCTCACAGGCCGATCGTCCCGCCCTGGGTAACACCGCGATCCCCACCGTGAGCGACACAGCGATTGCCGCATCCTGAGCCACGCGGTGCTCCCCTACCGCATGCGGTAGCGCAGCACAGCCCCGCGCATTGCACGACAAGCGTCCCCGCCGCACCCCACCAAAGCCCCGAGCGAAAACGACGGCTCCCGCCGGACCAGGCGGTCGGGGGGTGCGGTGGCCTGCCGTGCGTGGCAAAGGTGCCTTGGGTGGCGTGGCGGTCCGGGTTGCCGAAGGTGGGCGTGCGCGTTGGTCGGAGCCGGGGTTGCGGTGGCCGTGCACGGCCACCGGGGTGTGGGGAGGGCCAGAGGGGGTTCTGGCCCTGGAAGTGGTGAAGGTGCGGGTCGCTGTGGGTGGGTCAGTGGAAGAAGTGGCGGGTGCCGGTGAAGTAGAGGGTGATGCCGGCCTTTTCGGCGGCCTCGATGACTAGTTCGTCCCGGATCGAGCCGCCGGGCTCCACGATGAACCGGACGCCCGCGTCGATCAGCACCTGTGCCCCGTCCGGGAACGGGAAGTACGCGTCCGAGGCCGCGACCGCACCCTCCGCGCGCTCGCCCGCCCTGGAGACCGCCAGGCGGCACGAGTCGACCCGGTTGACCTGGCCCATGCCCACGCCCACCGTCGCCCCGCCGCTGGCCAGCAGGATGGCGTTGGACTTCACCGAGCGGCAGGCGCGCCAGGCGAACTCCAGGTCCGCCAGCTGCTCGGGCGAGGCCGGGGTGCCGGTCTTGAGTTCCCACTGCGCGGCCGAGTCGCCGGACGCGTCCACCTTGTCCACGGACTGCGCCAGGACGCCGCCGTCGATCTCGCGGAGCTCCACCTGCCGCGACGGCCCCTCCGGGCACTCCAGCAGGCGCAGGTTCTTCTTGGCCCGCAGGACCTCCAGCGCCTCCGCCGCGTAGGACGGCGCGATGACGACCTCGGTGAAGATGTCGGCGATCTGCCCGGCCAGCTCGGCCGTGACCTCGCGGTTGACGGCGATCACGCCGCCGTACGCCGAGACGGGGTCGCACGCGTGCGCCTTGCGGTGCGCCTCGGCCACGTCGGCGCCGATGGCGATGCCGCACGGGTTCTGGTGCTTGATGATGGCCACGCACGGCTCACTGAAGTCCCAGGCGGCCCGCCAGGCGGCGTCGGAGTCGAGGTAGTTGTTGTACGACATCTCCTTGCCGTGCAACTGCTCGGCGTTGGCCAGCCCGCTGGTGCCCGCCGTGTAGAGGGCGGCGCTCTGGTGCGGGTTCTCGCCGTAGCGCAGCGTGGCCTTGCGCTCGTACGTCGCCCCCGTGAAGGCCGGGAACCGGTCCTCCCCGTACGTCCGCGCGAACCAGTTGGCCACCGCCACGTCGTACGAGGCCGTGTGCGCGTACGCGATGCCCGCCAGCCCTCTGCGCTCGGCCAGCGTGAAGCCGCCCTCGGTCAGCGCGTTGAGCACGTCGCCGTAGAACCCGGGGTCGACCACGACGGCGCAGGTGTTGTGGTTCTTGGCGGCGCCGCGGATCATGGCGGGCCCGCCGATGTCGATCTGCTCGACGCACTCCTCGTCGGACGCGCCGGAGGCCACCGTCTCCTGGAACGGGTAGAGGTTGACCACGACCAGCTGGAACGGGTCGATCTCCAGCTCCTCCAGCTGGGACACGTGGTGCGGCTTGGTGACGTCGGCCAGCAGGCCGGCGTGCACGCGCGGGTGCAGCGTCTTGACCCGCCCGTCCAGGCACTCCGGGAACCCGGTGAGCTGCTCGACCTTGGTCACCGGGATCCCGAACGACGAGATCGCGGCGGCCGTGCCACCGGTCGAGACGATCTCCACCCCGGCGCCGTCGAGGGCTCTGGCCAGCTCCTCGAGCCCGGACTTGTCGTAAACAGCGATCAGCGCGCGCCGGATGGCGATGCGTGTCACGTGGATTCCCCTCCTGTTAGGTTGCCGATGCGGACCTGGCGTCCGCTGACCGTCCAGCCCTCGCGAGCCATCCGGCCGACGATCTCGACGAGCAGGCGCCGCTCGACGGTCTTGATGCGCTCGTGCAGGACCGCCTCGTCGTCGTCCGGGAGTACGGACACCGCCTCCTGGGCGACGATCGGCCCGGTGTCGACGCCGGAGTCGGCCAGCATCACCGTGCAGCCGGTCACCTTGACCCCGTGGGCGAGCGCGTCCCGCACGCCGTGCGCGCCGGGGAACGACGGCAGCAGCGCCGGGTGCGTGTTCAGCACGGGAAAGGCGTCGAGGGTCGGCGGCCCCAGAATTTTCATGAAACCCGCCGACACCACCAGGTCAGGCTCGTACGCGGCGATTCTGGCCGCGATGGCGGAATCCCATTCCGCCCGCGTCGCATAATCGCCCAGTTTTTCAACAAAAGTTGGGACTTGTGCCCTCGTTGCTCTGGCCAGCCCTTCGATCCCATCCCTGTCCGCGCCGACCGCGACCACACGAACCCCGTACGACGGGTCGGCGGAAGCGTCCAGCAGGGCCTGTAGGTTGGTTCCAGAGCCGGAGACGAGGACGACGAGCCGCCCAGCCTTAGACACGCACACTCCAATAAGGAAACAGGGTGGGGGTGTCAGAATATCGGTTCCTCGCCCGGCGACGCAGAGGAGGTCAGGTGTCGACACCGGTGCAGGCACCGGCAGGCCAGCAGCCCGCCGATTCGGCGGGTCGCCGAGCGATCTGGTTGTCCATCGCAGCGCTGGCCATGACGTTCATGTTGCCGCTCGCAGGCCTGGTCATGGCGCTGTTCGCGCTCGTGGCGGGGATCCGGGCGCTGCCGCTGCTGAAGTCCGCGGGCCGGTCCACAGGCGTCGCCGTCGGCGGCATCACGATCTCCTCGATCGCGCTGGCGCTGTCGGCCATGGCCACGGGGATGCAGCTGTACCTGATGGACGAATACTCGGCCTACCAGGAGTGCATGAAGGGCGCGGGGACCGTTTCGGCGCAGGGTGAGTGCTTCACGCAGTTCAGGGACGCGGCCCAGCGCAAGCTGCCCGCCGACGTGCTGCAACTGCTCGGCACCGTGCAGCCCTGAGCCGGACGCGGGTCAGTCGCGGTCCCAGGCGTACGGGTCGAGGTAGATGACGTGGCCGCCGCGGTCGTCCGACTCGTCCACGATGTCCTTGCGGGGCGGGCGGTCGGGCTGCGGCAGGCGCGGGCGGGCCTGGGCCAGCGTCTCGGCCTCGGCTGAGGCGTGCTCGTCCTGCCAGTCGTCCCGGATGACCGGGATCTCCTGGGTGTCGGCCTCGGTGGCGTCCATCCAGTGGCCGGGCAGCGGGCGCGGGTCCGACTCGGCCAGGCCGACCTTGCTCGCCGCCTTGGCGATGGCGGCCCCGGCCTTGCGTACGGGGGCGGCCGCCTTGTCGAGCGGCGTGCGGGCGCGCTTGTTGAGCAGCAGCAGGTTGGCCACGCCGGCGGAGATGCCCGCGGCCACGCCGACCTCCACCGCGACGGAGAGCGCCACCTCCCAGGGCGAGGGCCCGATCGTGGCCAGCCGCCCGCCGCCGATGGGCCCGCCGGACAGCGCCGCCAGCAGTCCCGCCACGAGCCCGGTGACGACCCCGCTGAGGAACCCCCACAGCGGCGCCGCCTCGTAGGAGGGCGACGGCGAGATCCGGGCCACCATGACCCCCGCGACGGCCCCCGCCGCGAACGGCACCGCGACCACCGCCATCATCCACCCCGGCACGGGCCCGCTCTCCGGCAACGCCCCCAGCAGCGGCAGGCTCGGCACCGTGGCGAGCTGCACCCCCGTGGGCGCGACCAGGGTCTCGGCGCCGATCGCGAACCCGGGCCCGGCGATGTAGGAGGAGGCCCAGACGACGGCGTTCAGCAGGTAGAGGAGTTGCAGCAGCAACAGCAGCACCCCGCCGACGAGCCCCGGCGAGAGCACGTCGGACAGCTCCTTGACCTGCCCGAAGTTCAGCACGATGGCGACCAGCACCAGCGCGAGCCCGGCCACGAGCAGCAACGCCGTGGCGACCGCCGTGCCGACGGTGACCGCGCGCACCCGCTCGGGCAGCAGCCGCAGCATCACCCGCCAGGGCCCGATCATCCGCGCCGTGGCCAGCGACCCCGCCAGGAACGCCAGCACGAAGTGGCTGAGCAACGCCTCGCCGATGAACGGCTGCGTGATCTCGTTGCTCGCCGCGAGCGCGATCAACCCCGCGAGCAGCGCGTACGGCGCCGCCAGCGACACCCCCGCCTGGACGACCACGGCGAGCTGGGCGCGGCGACGGGCCCCGGCCTGCTCCTTGGGGCTGTTCTTCGGCAGCCGGGCGGGCAGCCGCAGCCGCAGGTCGGCGTCGCGGGCCATCCACCGCCCGGCGCGGTAGAGGAGCACGGCGGGCAGCACGATCAGCCCCAGCGGCAGCAGCCCGACCCGCCCGCCCTGGATCGCGAACCCGGCGTGGTGCGCGGCCAGCCAGAGCTGCGCCGCGGTGCGGAACACTCCTGGCAGCCCCGTGCCCAGCGTGCCGCGCGGCGCGGCGATCCAGCCGACGAGGGTGAGCGTGGTGAGCGCGGCCAGCCCGACGCCCAGCGTGGCGGCGGCGGCCAGCATCCCGGACACGGGTAGCGGCCGCCTCGTCTCGTCGTCGTCGCCCGAGCTCCCGGGGAGCTTGCCTAGCATCGACCGGGGGGCAGCACGCAACTGGTCGAGAATCGCCGTCACAGTAGGCGATTTTCTCAAGGTTTCCCGACCGGCGCTTGGTTGACGCGCCGCCGTCCACCCACTTTGTGACGTCGAACTACACCCAATTTGTCCTCCGGGCCCCGGACCGGCCACGGAGACGGCCCACGGGGCGGCGTAACAGCGGCCGGCCCCGCGCACCTCGTGACCGTCTCCCTGGACAGGGGCCGGCCACGTGCGGCGGGTGGGTTGCCCGCCGTAAGCGTAAAAGATGGGGAAGGGAAAGCCCCGTGCGGTGAGACCCGCACGGGGCTTTCGAAAAAACCCGATGATCAGCGCGCCTGCATGATCTCGCGCATGAGGCGGGCGGTCTCGGAGGGGGTCTTGCCGACGCGGACGCCGACCTTCTCCAGGGCCTCCTTCTTGGCCTGGGCGGTGCCCGCGGAGCCCGACACGATGGCGCCGGCGTGGCCCATGGTCTTGCCCTCGGGGGCGGTGAAGCCCGCGACGTAGGCCACGACCGGCTTGGTGACGTGCTGCTCGATGTAGGCGGCCGCCCGCTCCTCGGCGTCACCGCCGATCTCGCCGATCATGACGATCGCGTCGGTGCCCGGGTCCTCCTGGAACGCCTGGAGCGCGTCGATGTGGGTCGTGCCGATGACGGGATCGCCACCGATGCCCACAGCGGTCGAGAAGCCGAAGTCACGCAGCTCGTACATCAGCTGGTACGTCAGCGTGCCCGACTTCGAGACCAGGCCGATGCGACCCGCGGTGGTGATGTCGGCCGGGATGATGCCCGCGTTGGAGGCACCGGGGGAGGCGATGCCGGGGCAGTTGGGGCCGATGATGCGGGTCTTGTTGCCCTTGGAGACGGCGTACGCCCAGAACGCGGTGCTGTCGTGGACCGGGACGCCCTCGGTGATCACCACGCACAGCGGGATCTCGGCGTCGATGGCCTCGATGACCGCGTCCTTGGTGAACGCCGGCGGCACGAACACGACCGACACGTCGGCGCCGGTCTTCTCCATGGCGTCCTTGACCGTCCCGAACACCGGCAGGCCCTCGTGCGTGATGCCGGCCTTGCGGGCGTTCACGCCGCCGACGACGCGGGCGCCGGAGGCGAGCATGCGGCGGGTGTGCTTGGTGCCCTCGCCACCGGTCATGCCCTGAACGATGATCTTGCTGTTCTCAGTCAACCAGATGGCCATGGGTCACGCACCTACCGCAGCGAGCTCGGCGGCACGCTTGGCCGCGTCGTCCATCGTGTCTACCAGCTCGACCCGCGGGAGCGCGGCGTCGGCCAGGATCTGCCGCCCGAGCTGGGCGTTGTTGCCGTCGAGGCGCACCACGAGCGGGTGGGTCACGGCCTCGCCGCGGCTCTCCAGCAGCTTGAACGCCGAGACGATGCCGTTGGCGACGGCGTCGCAGGCGGTGATGCCGCCGAAGACGTTCACGAAGATCGACTTGACGCTCGGGTCGGAGAGGATGATCTCCAGGCCCGCGGCCATGACCTCGGCCGAGGCGCCGCCGCCGATGTCGAGGAAGTTCGCGGGGGACGGCTTGCCGGGGAACGGCTCGCCCGCGTACGCCACCACGTCGAGCGTGGACATGACCAGGCCCGCGCCGTTGCCGATGATGCCGACGTCGCCGTCGAGCTTGACGTAGTTGAGGTCCTTCTCCTTGGCCTTGGCCTCGAGGGGGTCCTCGGCCGCCTTGTCGGCCAGCGCCTCGTGGTCGGCCTGGCGGAAGGAGGCGTTGTCGTCGAGCGTGACCTTGCCGTCGAGGGCCTTCACCTGGCCGTCGGCGGACAGGATCATGGGGTTGACCTCGACGAGCGTGGCGTCCTCGTCGACGAAGCAGCACCAGAGCTTCTCGATGAGGTCGGCGGCGCCGTCGAGCGCCTTCTCCGGCAGGCCGCCGGCCACCGCGATCTCGCGGGCCTTCGCGCGGTCGATGCCGGTCAGCGCCGAGACCGGCACCTTGGCGACCTTCTCGGGCGCGGTGTGGGCGACCTCTTCGATGTCCATACCGCCCGCGGCGGAGCAGATGGCGAGGAAGGTACGGTTCGCGCGGTCGAGCAGGAAGGAGAAGTAGTACTCCTCCGCGATCGCGCTGGCCTCCTCGACGAGGACCTTGTGGACCGTGTGGCCCTTGATGTCCATGCCGAGGATGGCTTCGGCCTTCGTCACGGCGTCGGCCGCGTCGTCGGCCACCTTGACGCCTCCGGCTTTGCCTCGGCCACCGGTCTTGACCTGGGCCTTGACGACAACGCGGCCGGTCAGCTCCTCGGCGGCCGACCGCGCCTCCTCCACGTTGTGTGCGACGATGCCGCGTGGCACCGGGATGCCGTAGTCGGCGAAGAGCTCCTTCGCCTGATGTTCGAACAGGTCCACGAGGGTCCGTCCTCTTCCGTTTGGTCGCTCGCCCTCTGTCGGGTTCGCGCCCTGCTTTTCCGACTGATGTTCGACGCCCCGGGCAACCCGTGCGTGCCGGGCGTTTCCGCCGGTAAAGCCTAGCCCGAAGCTTGACCTGCACAGGTCATGGGGGCATGGTTCTTCCGCTCTGTGACGGTCATCTCACTTCTCCAGGGCCGACCCTGCACGAAAAATGCACCGTTTTGGCATCGCGTGACCGGGCTGTCGATATATGGTCGTGATCTTCTATTGGCAGGCTTCTGCTCCCTCTCCTTTTGAATCGAACGGGGAAATCGTATGAAGCGAATTCTCGCGGGCTTGGCGTTAACCACGGCCGCAGCGCTCGTTACCGCCACACCTGCCGCGCAGGCCGCGCCGGTGGACCCGGTGAAGGCGCTCAAGAAGCAGTTCGTCGCGGGGCACGGTGTACGGATCTCCGAGAAGACCCGGATGTCCGTGGACGGCAAGAGCGTCGGGGTCAGCACGACGCTCGGCTCTTTCGAGTTCGGCAAGTCCGGAATCGTCGCGAGCGATGTCCGGACCCGCAAGCCCAGCAAGGACAAGAGCCTTGCGGCCGCGCTCGCCCCGCCGCGCATCATCACGGTCGGCGGCTACAGCTACGTTCAGGGCGGGCTGTTCACCGAGGACCTGCCCGAGGGCAAGAAGTGGGTTCGCTACGGCGGTGGCGAGGCGACCGGCGGCACCTACAACCAGATCCTCGACATCTTCGAGCCGAAGGTGCTGAAGACGCTGGTGTCGCGTGCCAAGAGCTTCAAGGGCGGCACGTACAAGGGCGCCCTCACGTACAGCGAACTGGCCAAGGCCTACGGTCAGAAACTGTCCGGCACGATCGGCAAGATCAAGATTGACTACGCGCTGAAGGTCAACTCCAAGGGCCTGGTCACCACGCTCACCTCGGGCTGGAGCCTGGACTTCGGCGTCCTGGGCAAGACCCGCTCCGAGACCGAGACCCGGTACCTCGGGTGGGGATCCAAGGTCAAGATCAAGGCTCCGGCCAAGGACCTGTGGGTCGACGTGGACGACCTCGGTGAGGACAGCGACGTTCCGCAGGAGATCCCGAACAACTCCCTGAACTCGCTCGCCAACTGAGCAACCCTCTCCGCCTCCTTCCGCCCGCTGGGTGGGAGGAGGCTTTTCTCCTCTTTAAGGATGCGCATGAAGCGAGTTCTGGCGGCGGCGGTGGCCGCCACGGCACTGGTCACCGCCGCACCGGCGCAGGCGGCGACCCCTGATCCGGTGAAGGCGCTGAAGAGCCAGTTCGTGCCTGGGCACGGCGTGAAGATCTCCGAATTGGGCCGAACGGTGGCCAAGGGGAAGAAGCCGACCGCCCTCCGCGTGACCGGTACTTTCGAGTTCGGCGCTTCAGGGGTAGTCGCCTCCGATGTGACCATCCGGGGAAGCTTCCTGAAGTCCTCGGAGAAGATCGTCTTCCGTGCCGTAACGGTCGGGAAGCAGTCTTACATCCAGAGCAAGGATTACGAGAAGACCCTGCCCGAGGGCAAGACCTGGCTGAATATAGGCGAAGCGAGCCGGGCGGAGAGCACCTTTCACCCCTTCAACATCTTCCAGCCTGCACAGTTGAAGGGCCTGCTATCGCACGCGAAGTCCAACACGGGCAGCCTCTACCGGGGCACTCTCACCGCTAAACAGACGAACAAGCTCAGCGGGCTCTATTTCGGCCCTTCGGTGGACTACCGGCTGAGCATCGGCTCCTCCGGCCTGCCCAGCCGCCTCTTCACCGGCGCGAAAAACTCTTCAGGCGGGCTGGACACGGTTGACACCCGGTACAGCGACTGGGGCCACAAGGTGACGATCAAGGCCCCGCCCGAGGAGCTGGTGATCAGCTCCGAAGAGCTCGATCAGCAGGCCCTCGACGAGCTGCTGCAGGAACTTCGGGAACTGCAGATCCTCCCGAACGAGGCGCTCGCCTCCCGGTAAGGCGTCCTCAGCCCGCGCGGGCCAGGTGAGGCTGTTTGGTGTAGTCGGTCAGGCCGATGACGTTCCCCCAGGGGTCGGCTACCTCGACCGTCCACCCCGTGAACACCTCGAACGGCTCGATCCCCAGCTCATCGGCCGCCGCGCGGGCATCGGGCACCTCCAGCCATACGCGCATGGAGCCCGGCCCGCCCTCCTGGACCCGTACCAGCAGCCCCGGGGCCTCCTCCCCGATCGCGAACAGCGCCAGCTCCCCCGTCGCGAACCTCTCCTCCAGCCCCAGCACACCCCCGTAGAACTCCCGAGCCCGCGCCAGGTCCGCGACCCCGACCAGGATGTTGTCGACGCCGAGGATCCTCATGACGCGAGCCTCGGGTGGTCGCGCCAGGCGGGCATCGAGCGCATGTAGGCCCTGGTGGCCTCCTCGGCCTCGGCCCTGGCCTGGCCGGTGCGCTGGGTCTGCCACTGCACCATGCGCTCGAACCGCTCGTCGAAGTCCTGCAGCGTCCCGTCCGGCTTGGCGCACATCCGGCACCACGTGCTGTCCGGGTGACCGAGGGCGTGGTCGTCGGCGGTCCGCATGGGCATCCCGCAGCTCTGACAGTTCACGGCTCGTCCTCTCCTGGGTCTTCGCCCCTGAGGAGCGCCCGGAGCCCCGTGACGAGCCCTTCGCGCTCCTGTGACGTCATCTGACGTACGGCCCGCGCCAGCAGGTCGTCCTCGAGCACCCGTGGCGTGGCCGCCGCGAAGGCCGCCCGCCCTTCGTCCGTGACCCACACGAACACCCGCCGCCGGTCGCGCTCGTCCCTGATCCTGCCCACCAGGCCGCGTTCCTCGACCCGGTTGACCAGCTCGGTCGTCGCGGCCTTGGACAGTTGCAGGTGCTCGGCCAGCTCGCTCAGGGTGAGCGGCCCGGCGGCCTGCAGGTGGCCGAGCACGGCGTGCATCCTGGCGGTCAGCCCGGCCGCGATCGGTCTCTTGGACGCCTTGAACCGCCGGTAGATCGCAGGGTAGAGCCGCGCGACCTCGCGGGCCGCCTCCGCTTCTTCCATCACTTCTTTCGTGTACGAACTATTCGTGTACGAACTTTACTCCGCCGCAGGACGGAGGTCTACCCGAGCCGGGACTCCCGCAGGCCCGCCCATTCGAGCGAATGCCTGATGCCCTCCTCGACGGAGTAGCGGGCCTGCCAGTCCAGCAGGCTGCGGGCGCGGTCGCTGCGGGTGTAGGCGCCTGCCACGTCGCCGGGGCGCGGGTCGGTCTCGACGACCTCGATCGGGCGGTCAACGACGCGGTTGAACGCCTCGGCCAGCTCGCGGACGGTGGTGCCGGCGCCGGTGCCCAGATTGATCACATCGACGTCCAGCTCGTCGAACCGCCGCAGCGCCGCCACGTGCGCCGTCGCCAGGTCCCAGACGTGGACGTAGTCGCGGATGCCCGTGCCGTCCCTGGTCGGGTAGCCGGTGCCGGTGATCCGGAAGGGGATGCCGTCCTCGTACGCCTCGATCATCTTGCCGAGGGCGTGGCTGGGCCGCCGCAGCTGCAGACCGGTGCGCATCTCGGGGTCGGCGCCGATCGGGTTGAAGTAGCGCAGGGAGAGGATCCTGATCGGGCGGCCTGCGGCGATGTCGGCGAACATGGCCTCGCAGACCGCCTTGGTCCGCGCGTACGGGCTCTGGGGGCCGAGGGGGGAGTCCTCGTTCACCGTGTGGTCGTCACCCGTGCGGTAGATGGACGCGGAGGAGCTGAAGATCATCCGGGTGCAGCCGTTGCGGATCAGGTGATCGACGAACTCGAGGCTCTTGGTGACGTTCGCACGGTAGTAGCCGATGGGGTCGGCGACGGAGTCGGGGACCACGATGAGCGCGGCACAGTGGACTACGGCCTCAATATCCGGATATTCCGCGAATATCTTGTCAATCAGCGGGCCGTCGCTGATATCCCCTTCATAGAACGCCCGCCCCTTCGCGAACTCGCGCCTGCCCGTGATGAGGTTGTCGAGAATGACGGGCTCGATCCCGGCATCGAGGCACGCCGACGCGACCGTGCTCCCGATATATCCCGCCCCGCCAGTAATCAATACACGCATCCCAGCACCGTACCTAGAGACTGAGCATGAGTTGTATATGCTCAGCCGAACGCTCCGAACGGTGTTGAGCGTTCTGGTCGCCCGCGTACGCGCCGCGTCCGGGCGGCACGGATCGTGTCCGTGGTCCGGGGATGCGGGGACGGGGTCCCTCACGCCCGCGGACGTCCGGTCCGGCCTGAACGGTCCGATGCCCCTGTCCATCGCTCCGGTGGAGCAGGGGGCGGTGCCGTCCGTCGCCGGATCGGGTGCCCTTGGGCGCGTCTGCCGATCGCCACGGCGGCTGCGTCGTGGCGGGTGGTCGTGCGTTTTGTGGTGGTGAGGGGCTTTTGCCAGTGCTGGGCCCCCCACTTGGAGGTGTAGGCCGCGTCGGCGGCGATGATCGCGATACCCGTCTGGTCAGCCATCGAGGTGAGCCGGGCCCGGAGCTTGCTCGTGGGCATGTCGGAGATGAGCTTGCGGAAGCGTTTGCGGCGGCCGTGTTTCTCCCGGGTCTTCTCCGCGCGGAAGTCGAGGTCTTCGATGGCGATGGCGTTCACGCCGCAGGTGCGTGCCCAGTGCAGCAGCTGAGTCAGGGCGTGGCGGACCTGGGCGTCACGATGGTCTGCCGACCCGGATAGGTCGTAGGCGAAGCGGCGGGGATTGCCGATGGGGTTGCCGTGGGCGTCCAGGCGCCAGGCGGCCAGGTGGTCGGCGTTGGTGTCCACGCCGATCACCCCGTGGGCGAGCGCGGCAGCCATGGGGATGGCTGGGAAAGCAGGTCGCTGCCAGGAGGCGGTGATGTACCAGCGTCCGCGCGCCGTGTCCAGGTGGATACGGTAGGCCACCGCCCGGTTGGCCTCGATCCGATCCGCCCACTCGGTGCCGCGATGGGCGAAACGCACCCGGGCGGCGAGCACGTAGCGGCCGTGCGGCGCGTTCGCGTGCTGTGCCAGCGGCGCGGGCATCTTGATTGACACCTGGCCGTCGGGGGTGATGCGGATGGTCTCGTTACCGAAGCGTTTGCCGGACTCGCCGTCGGCGGCCAGGAACCAGCGCCCGGCCTCCCACCGCTGCGGCCGCTCCGGTTCGGCGAGTTGTGCCTGGGCGAGGTTGTGCCGGGCGCGGGCGAGCTGTTTGCCGCCTCGCACCACACGCACCCGCCCGGCTTGGCGGTCGGCCCGCTGGCGGGCGAGCCGGTCTTGCAGGAGGTGCAGGCGGCGGGACTTGGCGAACCACTCCTGCGCCGAGCGGTAGCCGCCCGGATCCTTGCGGGTGCCCTTCTTCCCGACGGGCTGGGACAGCCGACGGGTGATCGTGGCCATGGCGGCGGAGAGGTCGCGAATGTGGTCGGTCTGGCAGCGGCGGGCCAGCGCCCACTGATCATGGGACGCTTTGGTGATGGCTCCTCATGGGACGCTTTGGTGATGGCTCAGGCCCAGCGCGCCGACGACTGCACGGTCAACTCGCGCTTGCGCGCCGCCCAGGTGTCAGAGGAGTGCCCCAGCCCGTCGGCGCACCTGGTTTTCAGATCGGCGGAGGCCAGCGTGCCCAGATGCGCGCCGACCAGCCGCAACACTCTGTCGTCCTCAGGCGTGAGGCGCTTGAGCCGGTCGCGGACGGCCACACCGGATGGGCCGGACACGACGAAGGCAGGGGCGATCGGGCGATGACGTGACCAGACCCATGTCATGCACGCTCAAACACGAACAGCTCTGCACCCCTTGATCAGCTTGTCCGGCTGGGTCCGGCTCACTTGCGCCTCTGCTCCTCCCCCCATCACGCCGTACCCCGAACCTCGCTCGGCGCGACCCCGCCCCTCACAGCCAAGCCAGAACTACGCCCCAAACCCCCGGACCGCTCCTATAACCGACCTCGCCACCGCGCCGCAGGAGTCCCACCGCCATCAGCGCAGACACGCCCCGGCGTCACAGCCGAACTCGCCACCGCACCCCGACCACATCGTCTGGGCTTGTTGGTCCTGGGTTGGCGTGCGACATTTCCTGATATGGGCAGAGACGTGCCAAGCGTCGTCTTCAGTCGGGACGACCGACGGAAATATCGGGAAAAGGTGTATCGATGCCTCGACGTCTTCGCCCAGATGTTGCGCGAGTCCCGGTTTGAGATCGAGCGTCCCCTCGCAGGCCTGGAGATCGAGCTCAACATCGTGGACGCGTACGGCGAGGCGGCCATGCGCAACGCCCAGGTGCTGGCCGCGATCGAGCAGCCCGACTGGGCCACGGAGCTGGGACAGTTCAACATCGAGATCAACATCGAGCCGCAGGAGCTGGGCGGCGACGGCGCGCTCCGCCTGGAGGACGACGTCAGGACACGGCTCAACCACGCCGAGGAACGCGCCCGCTCCCAGGACGGTCACCTCGTACTGATCGGCATCCTGCCCACATTGCGCGAGCAGGACATCGGCGAGGGCACGCTCTCCGCGAACCCCCGCTACCGCCTGCTCAACGAGCAGATCTTCGCGGCCCGCGGCGAGGACCTGCACCTGGCCATCGAGGGCGTCGAGCGCCTGGACACCCACGCGGACAGCGTCGCCCCCGAGGCCGCGTGCACGAGCGTGCAGCTGCATCTGCAGGTCAGCCCCGACGCGTTCGCCTCGCACTGGAACGCGGCCCAGGCCATCGCCGGGCCTCAGGTGGCGGTGGCGGCCAACTCCCCGTACCTGTTCGGCAAGGAGTTGCACCGCGAGACCAGGATCACCCTGTTCGAGCAGGCTACGGACACGCGGCCGGCCGAGTTGAAGACGCAGGGAGTGCGGCCGAGGGTGTGGTTCGGGGAGCGGTGGATCACGAGCGTCTTCGACCTGTTCGAGGAGAACGTCAGCTATTACCCGGCCCTGCTGCCCCTGTGCGAGGACGAGGACCCCCGTACCGAGCTCGAACAGGGCCGTATCCCACACCTGCACGAGCTGACCCTGCACAACGGCACGATCTACCGGTGGAACCGGCCGGTGTACGCGGTGGTGGACGGGGTGCCGCACCTGCGCGTGGAGAACCGCGTGCTGCCCGCCGGGCCCACCGTGGCCGACATCGCGGCGAACGCGGCGTTCTACTACGGGTTGATGCGCGTGCTGCCGTACACCGAGCGGCCGATCTGGAGCCAGATGTCGTTCCAGGCGGCGGAGGACAACCTCGGCGCGGCGGCGCGGCACGGCCTGGACGCGCGGCTGTACTGGCCGGGCATGGGTGAGGTGCCGGCGGCCGAGCTGATCCTGCGGCGCCTGCTGCCCATGGCGCGTGAGGGGCTGGCCAGGTGGGGCGTGGACGGTCCCGTTGCCGACCGGCTGCTCGGCATCATCGAGGGGCGCTGCCTGACCGGCCGTACGGGGGCGAGCTGGCAGGTGGAACGCGTGCGCGCGCACGAGGAAGTCTCCGGGGACCGGCACGAGGCGTTGCGGTCCATGACGCTCGAGTACATCGAGCGGATGCACACCAACGAGCCCGTGCACACTTGGGACGTGTGAAGCCCGTGAAGCGCATCCTGGTCCTCGCCCTGGTCCTCCTGGTCGGCGCCTGCGGCCTGGGCAGGCGGCCGTCCATGGACACCCAGGGGGCCGACTCGTTCGAGGACGATGTGCGCAGCGCCCGTACGCTGACGGAGGCGTTCTGGACGCAGCAGTTCCAGCAGAGCGGCCGGACTTATCGGCCTATCGCCGACTTCGTCCCCTACTCCGGGAACTCCGGACCCAGCTGCGGCAACGAGCCCGCTGTCCCGAACAACGCCTTCTACTGCCCCATCGGCCACTTCATCGCCTTCGACCAGACCTGGATGGAGTCGCTCTGGAACGAGATGGGCGACGGGTCGGTCTACGTGATCATTCCCCACGAGTTCGGGCACGCGATCCAGGCGCAGCTCCAGACGAACTTCCAGCTCAACGTACAAATGGAGCTCCAGGCCGACTGTTACGCGGGCGGGACCCTCTCGGCGCTCGTGCGCTCGGGCGTGCTCGACACGCAACCGGGCGACGAGGACGAGCTGCTCACGAGCCTGGAGGCGGCGGGCGACCCGACGGACGACTGGCTGAACCCGTCGGCTCACGGGACGGCCGAGCAGCGCCAGACGTCGTTCGCGACCGGTTATCGGGACGGCGTGAACGCGTGCTGACCGGGGCGTACACGAGGGGCGCGGATCGGACCCCAGGATGTATACGCGGGTCAACCCAGAGGATGATGTATCTGATCATGCCCACGCTCTACCGTTGACCCATGCCATTGGAGGAGATCGGCTGGCTGCGAAGGGGTGCGTGCAGATCCAGCGACCCTGACCTCTTCTTCCCCCTCGCCCCCACCCCCTTGCAGGAGGCCCGCGCCAAAGCGGTCTGCGCGCGCTGCCAGGTCATCGAGGAGTGCCGCGCGTACGCGTTACGTTCGGGCGAGTCGGAGGGCATCTGGGGCGGCCTCACCCCGGAGGAGCGCCGCCGCAGCCGCTTCCCCACAGGCTGGCGCCGCCCAGCCGCCTCCTGACCCCGACCGACCGGCGGCGTGGGCGAAGCCGGGCGTGGGCGAAGCCGACCGCGTGAGTGGAGTGCGTGGGCGGAGCCGACCCCATGGGCGAAGCCGACCCCGTAGGTGGAGTACGTGGGTGGAGCCGGGCGCGCGGGTGGAGCCGGGTGGGTGGGTGGAGCCGGGCGCGTGGGTGGAGCCGGGTGGGTGGAGTGCGTGGGTGGGGGGAGTGCGTGGGCGAAGATGAGGTGAGCGACGTAGCCTGGCAAGGGTGTTGCTCCGCTCGATCGCGATCCTCGCCGCAGCCAACCTCCTGAACAACAAGGTGGCCCCCCGCCTGGCCCCCCTGACCTCGGCCGCCGCGACCGCCGCCCTGGTGGCGGCGGCCCGCAGGTCCGGCCTGTCGTGGAAGGAGCTCGGGTTCGAGCACGGCCGGCGCGGCGCCGTGGCGGGAGGCGCGCTGGCGGCGGCGGTGGCGGCCGTTTACGCCGTCGGCATCGCCAATCCCCGCACCAGGCAGCTCTTCCACGACGAGCGTGCCCTGTCGCTCTCGCGTGCCCGCGTCCTGGAGGAGGCCCTGCTCCAGGTCCCGCTGGGCACGGTCCTGCTGGAGGAGGTGGGTTTCCGGGGCGCCCTGTACGCGATGCTGCGCAAGGATCACGGCACGGTGGCCGCCACGGCGATCTCGTCGTCCCTGTTCGGCCTCTGGCACATCCTCCCGGCCATCGACATGGCCCACGCCAACCCCGCTCTCGGCGCCCTGACGTCGGGCGACTCTCCGGCCCGCCTGGACACGGCACGGGTGGTGGCGGGGAGCGTGGTGTCCACGGCGGCGGCCGGGGTGCTGTTCTGCGAGCTCCGGCGCCGCGGCGGCCTCCTGACCCCGGCCATGCTGCACCTGGCCACCAATTCCTTCGGCTACCTCTTCGCCCGCCTCGCCGCCAAGCGAAAGTGACGGAACGTAAGCATTTCCGGCACTCCGGTGGATCTTTGATCAGCCGAGGATGAGGATTCCTGACCCGAATGGGGAAGATCCTTAACCTTCGATTGGAGCGTTCCATGCACGTCCCACCTCGATGCTTTAACGTCTCCAGCGCGCGCTTCCCGCAGTCGGGAAATGCGTATATCAAGATCATGAGTTCTGATATACGATGGAGGCACGGAGGTGGTGTTGCATGCGTACGGTAATCGACATCGACAAGGAGCTGCTGGAGGTCGCCCAGCACGAGTTGGGGACTTCGACCATGAAGGAGACGGTGAACGCGGCCCTGGAGGAGATCGCCGAAAGGGCAAAGCGTCGCGAAGCGTTCGAATACTGGCGTACCCGGGACTATTCCGATCTTCTGGATCCGGAGATCATGAAGCATGCGTGGTAGCCACCGGCGTGGTCTACCTCATCGACAAGAGCGCACTGGCACGCATGCCGCACCCGGCGGTCCACCGCGCACTCGAGCCGCTCATGCTCGACAAGATGCTGGCCATCTGCGAGGTCACGCAGCTCGAGGTCCTCTTCAGCGCGCGTGACCCGGCGGGTTACGAGCGCGACGCCCACTACCTGCGCGAGGGCTTCCGCCTCCTGTCGATCCATGAGAAGGAGGCGGCCGCCCGGGCGCTGGACGTCCAGGCGATCCTCGCGCGCAAATCGCACCACCGGGCCGTCGGACCCAGCGACCTGCTGATCGCCGCCTGTGCTGAGGTGCACGGGGCGACGATCCTGCATTATGACCGGGACTTCGACGTCATCTCCGAGGTCACCGGCCAGCCCTCGCTCTGGGTCGTGTCCCCAGGGTCGGTGCCCTAGGGAAGGTCAGCCCGTGGAGACGACCTGGAAGGCCTCCGCGTAGTGGCCCGAGGCGAAGCCGGCCTGGTCGGCCCAGGCGGCGAAGCGGGTCTTGACGAAGTCGACGAAGCCCTCCACGTGGGCGACCTGGCTCACATGTGACTGCAAGGCCGCGAGCTTGCGGTCCATGGCCTCGGTGACGTCCACCCAGTGGTTGGGGGTCGAGCCGCCCGTCAGCCAGACCTCACGTACGGTCCACGCCTCCAGGCCCTCCTCCCGCACCAGTTCGGGGAAGGCGTAGGGGTTGCGGGCGTCCGGGTAGACGGCGTCCAGGGCGGAGCCGCCCACCGCGCGGTGGTCGGGATGGCTGGGGGCGACATTGTTGTAGTTGCGATCGGGGTGGTGGGTGATGACCAGGTCCGGCCTGACCTGACGGATCACGCGGGAGATGTCGCGCCGCAGCTCGATCGAGGGCACCACGAGCCCGTCCTTGTAGCCGAGGAACCGCACGTCGGTGACGCCGACCGCCTTGGCGGCGGCCCGCTGTTCGGTCCTGCGGAGCTCGGCCATGCCGGAGTTGTCCAACGTACGTTCGTTGCCGCCCGCATCGCCATCCGTAGCGAGCAGGTACGTGACCTCGACGCCCTTGTCGACGAACAGCGCCACGCTCCCCGCCGCGCCGAAGTCGACGTCGTCCGGATGGGCGGTCACCACGAGGACCCGGTTGATCTCGGCTTCCGGCAGCATGACTCCCCTTTCTGATGTTCTACGAAAAGACAACCGGCCCTCCGCCGAAGGCATTCCGGGCGCCGAATGTCGGTGGGGCGTCTTAACCTAGGTAGGTGCCGACCCAAGTCTCTGTTGACCACCCTCTGCTCGACGGCCTCAACCCTCAGCAGCGCGAGGCCGTGATCCATCATGGCAGTCCGCTGCTCATCGTTGCGGGGGCGGGCTCCGGGAAGACGCGGGTGCTCACGCATCGCATCGCGTACCTGCTGGCCGAGCGTGAGGTGCACCCGGGCGAGATCCTGGCGATCACCTTCACCAACAAGGCCGCCCGCGAGATGAAGGAGCGCATCGACAAGCTGGTCGGCCCGCGGTCCAGGGCGATGTGGGTGATGACGTTCCACAGCGCCTGCATGCGCATCCTGCGGCGGGAGGCCAAGCGGCTGGGGTTCCCGTCGAGCTTCTCGATCTACGACCAGGCCGACTCGCAGCGGCTCATGGCCATGGTCTGCAGGGAGATGGAGCTCGATCCCAAGCGTTACCCGCCGCGCTCGTTCTCGGCCCAGGTCAGCAACTTCAAGAACGAGCTGATCGACTACGAGACCGCGCTCGACAAGGCGGGCTCGCACCTGGAGAAGACGCTGGCGGAGGCGTACAAGGCCTATCAGCTCAAGCTGACCGAGGCCGGCGCGATGGACTTCGACGACATCATCATGAACACGGTGACGTTGTTCCAGCTCTTCCCCGACGTGGCCGAGCACTACCGGATGCGGTTCAGGCACGTGCTGGTCGACGAATACCAGGACACCAACCACGCCCAATACATCCTGATCAGGGAGCTGGTCGGGCATCCCGAGCTGCGCACGACCGACGGCGAGCTGGTCCGGACGGGCTCCGACATGTCCGAGCTGTGCGTGGTGGGCGACGCCGACCAGTCCATCTACGCCTTCCGCGGCGCGACGATCCGCAACATCCTGGAGTTCGAACGCGACTATCCGGACGCGCGCACCATCCTGCTGGAGCAGAACTACCGCTCCACCCAGAACATCCTGGCCGCCGCCAACGCGGTCATCGCGCGCAACGAGTCGCGCAAGCCCAAGAACCTCTGGTCCGACCAGGGCGACGGGCCCAAGATCGTGGGATATGTCGCCGACAACGAGCACGACGAGGCCATGTTCGTGGCCCAGGAGGTCGACCGGCTCAGCGACGAGGAAGACGTCAAGCCGGGCGAGGTGGCCGTCTTCTACCGGACCAACGCGGCCTCCCGTGTGTTCGAGGAGATCTTCATCCGCACCGGGCTGCCGTACAAGGTGGTCGGGGGCGTGCGCTTCTACGAGCGCAAGGAGGTCAAGGACCTCCTGGCGTACCTGCGCGTGCTGGCCAACCCGGCCGACGTGGTCTCGCTGCGCCGCATCCTCAACGTGCCCAAGCGCGGCATCGGCGACCGCGCCGAGGCGATGGTCGAGGCGCTGTCGTCGCGCGAGCGCATCCCGTTCTGGGACGCGCTGCGCAGGGCCGACGAGGCGTACGGGATGGCCACGCGCTCGCTCAACGCCGTACGCGAGTTCGTCGCGATGCTCGAGGAGCTGATCGCCAAGGCCGAGGGCATGCCGCCGTCGGCGCTGGCCGAGGAGGTGCTGGTGGCCACCGGCTACCGCGCCGAACTGGAGGCGTCGGAGGACCCGCAGGACGAGTCGCGCCTGGAAAACCTCAACGAGCTCATCTCCGTCGCCTCCGAGTTCGAGGAGGCCAATCCGGAGGGGACGCTGGTGGAGTTCCTGGAGCAGGTGTCGCTCGTGGCCGACGCCGACCAGATCCCCGAGGCCGACGGCGGGCAGGGGGTCGTCACGCTGATGACCCTGCACACCGCCAAGGGGCTGGAGTTCCCCGTCGTCTTCCTGACGGCCATGGAGGACGGGGTGTTCCCGCACATCCGCTCGCTCGGGGAGCCCAAGGAGCTGGAGGAGGAGCGGCGGCTGGCGTACGTGGGGATCACCAGGGCGCAGCAGCGGCTCTACATCACGCGGGCGGCCGTGCGCAGCTCCTGGGGGGCGCCGGCGTTCAACCCGGCCTCGCGGTTCGTGAACGAGGTGCCGGGGCAGCTCATCGACTGGCGTACGGATCCGGAGAAGTCCGCCTGGAGCGCGGCCACCCGCAAGGAGCCCGCCGCCCGCCCACCCGCCAAGACCGGCGGGCGGAAGGTGCCTTCGCTGGCGCCCGGTGACCGGGTGACGCATGACGCGTTCGGGCTGGGCACGGTGGTGTCCGTGGACGGGGTGGCGGAGAAGACCAAGGTCAAGATCGACTTCGGCAGCGGCGGGGAGAAGACGCTGCTGCTGGCGTACGCGCCCATCGACAAGCTCTGACCGGCCCCTGACGGCCGCAGGGCCGCCCTCCCTGGCCTTGGGAGAGCGGCCCTGATGTCTTTACGGGGTCAGCCCTTCAGGGCGCTGCCCTTCTTCCACTGGGTCCAGTTCAGCTGCCAGTAGCTCCAGCCGTTGTTCCACTGCAGCTTGCGCTTCGTACCGGTGATCTTGACGACGTCGCCGCGCTGGGCGATGCCGTAGAACCACTTGGCTCCGGCGGGGGTGGCCCGCACGCAGCCGTGGCTCTGGTTGGAGCGGCCGAGGAACTGGTAGTAGCCGGCGCTCTGGTGGACGTACTCACCGCTGTCGGAGATGCGGACCGCCCACGGGATCTCCTCCTTGTAGTAGCGCGGATCCTTGGGATCCGTCACGCCCATCCAGGAGGAGGTCATGGTCTCCACGGCCTTCTTGCCCATGGTGAGGTGAACACCGCTGGTGGTGAGGTAGACGTCCACGCCGTTCTTGATCAGCCCGCCCCTGCCTGCGCTGATCGGGATCTTCTTGGTCAGCTTGCCGTCGCGGTAGACCTTCATCTGGTGGTTACGGGTGTTGACCACGGAGATCTGCGACGTGCCGACGGCGAAGCGGCGGGAGACGTCCTTGGCGCCGGTGTTGCCGGGGAGCTGCGACAGGCGGGCGGTGAAGAGGACCTTCTGGTGAGGCTTCCAGTACGTCTTCGTCCGGTAGATGACCTTGCGCGCCGACACCCAGCGCCAAGCGCCGTCGACCGGCTTCTCCGCCTCCACCTCCAGCAGCGCCTCCACGGCCGCCCGGTCCTTCACGTCGCGGTCGAACGTGACGATGATCGGGAAGCCGACGCCTACCTTCTCCGACTCCTCCCCCATCGGGGTGATGTCGGCTATATCGAGCTTGACCTTTTTTGCGGGCTTGTCCGGCTTGTCCGGGGCCGTGACGCTCGCCGCGCCGGCGGCCCGGACCACCGAGGCTTGCTGCGTTTGCGGAACGTGGGCGTTCTCCGCCGCACAGGCCGTCATGGCGGCCAATGCGACCAGGACCGGCAGCATCCGGGGGACGCGATTCAAGGGGGCTACTCCTGGGATATGTGCTTTTTCTCCTTTATGTGTGACAACTGAGGCGGGAGTTTTGTGGGCGTACCAACGATAACTATCCCGTAACGTTCCAAACCTGCACGGATGAACCCCCTCCCCACGGGGAACCCGCGCCCGACGCGGTGCCGGGTGCCGGGATTACGGGGGCGTTGGAGCACCGGGAGGGACCGGCCGGGTGAGGGCTGGCCGCGGTGAAGCTGGCCGCGGTGAGGAGGTGACCATATGAGGAGGGCCACGGTGAGGCGGGTCGCGGTGCGCGGTGAAGCGGTGCGCGGTGAGGGGTGTGGAGGACGTGAGGGGGTGGAGGAGGTGAAGGGTGGCCCCGGTGAGGGGTGGAGGAAGTTGGGGGTTGGGTGGGGTGGGGTGCGGAGGGGTGGGGGTTAGACGAGGCGGCGGGCGGTGGCCCAGCGGGAGAGTTCGTGGCGGTTGGAGAGTTGGAGCTTGCGCAGGACCGACGAGACGTGGGTTTCCACGGTCTTGACGGAGATGAAGAGCTCCTTGGCGATCTCCTTGTACGCGTACCCCCGCGCGATCAAGCGCAGCACCTCGCGCTCGCGCTGCGTCAGGGAGTCCAGTTCGGGATCGATGGACGGCGCCTCCGACGAGGCGAAGGCGTCCAGGACGAACCCGGCCAGCCGTGGCGAGAAGACCGCGTCCCCCTCCGCCACCCGGCGGATGGCGTCCGTCAGCTCCTTGCCGCTGATGTTCTTGGTCACGTAGCCCCGCGCCCCGCCCCGGATCACGCCGATGACGTCCTCGGCGGCGTCCGAGACCGACAGGGCGAGGAAACGCACCTGGGAGCCGGCGCCCAGGACCCGGCGCAGCACCTCCTGGCCTCCACCGCCCGGCATGTGCACGTCCAGCAGGACCACGTCGGGCTGGTGCTCGGCGATCGCCTTGACGGCCGTCTCCACGTCCTCGGCCTCACCCACCACCTCGATCGAGTCGCCCAGCTCGGCGCGTACGCCGGAGCGGAAGAGCCGGTGATCGTCGACGATCAACACGCGCGTCATGCCTTCTCCACCTTCATGGTCAACATCACTTCCGTGCCCTCACCGACGGAGGTGCGTACCCGGGCCGTGCCTCCGTGGCGTTCCATTCTCCCGATGATGGACTCCCGAATGCCCATCCTGTCGAGTGGCACCGCGTCGAGGTCGAACCCCTTGCCACGATCCTTCACGAAAATCGTGACCTCTTCACCCTCTACTTCGGCATAGACGGAAATAGCTGGACTCTCAGAGTATTTGGCCGCGTTGACCATCGCCTGCCGGGCCGCCTTGAGCTGGGCGGCCAACCTACCCGCCGGGTCGAGGGCGATGTCCCCCACGCAGACGACCTCGATGGGCACCCCGTGGGCGTCCTCCTCCTCCGCCGCGATCCGGCGTACGGCGGCCGCCACGGTGGCGTCGGCGTCCTGGGCGGGCTGGTAGAGCCAGTTGCGCAGGTCGCGCTCCTGGGAGCGGGCCAGCCGGGTCACCTCGCGCGGATCGTGGGCGACGCGCTGGATGAGCGTGAGCGTGTGCAGCACCGAGTCGTGCACCATGGCGGCCACCTCGGCGCGTTCCTCCTGCCTGATGCGCTCGCGCCGCTCCAGCTGCAGCTCTTTCCACAGGCCGGCGAGCCAGGGTGCGGCGATGACGGCCAGGCCGCCGACCACCACGACGGTGAACAGCAGGCCGGGTTTGGCCTGGTTCAACTCGCCCTCCGCGTACAGGAAGCCCGCCGCGCCGATCACCACGAGCACCACGCCGAGCAGCGTGCGAACCCGGTTCTTCCTGATGCTCGTGGTGGCGCCCTGCACCCAGCTCTTACGGCGCTCCGGGTCGGCCTGCTGCCAGAGGATCAGCGCCCCGATCCCGCCCACGGCGAACGGAAGCATGCCGATCCCGCCCTGGGACGCCCCCGTGAGCCAGCTGGCCGCGAACAGCGCCACCCCGATCGCGCTGAACGCGGCCAGCTGGCTCCAGTCCCGCTGCGGCGGCTGCCCCTCGTACGGTTGCCGCGGCGTGACCATCCACAACACGGCGTACGCCACCATGCCGACCCCGTCGACCACGCTGAGCAGCACGAACATCAGCCTGATCACCACGGGATCGAGCGAGAGCTGCGTCGCGAGGCCCTGGGCGACACCGCCCAGCAGGCGGCCCTCCATGGGGCGCATCAAGCGCCGATAAGGCGCGTCGCCGGTCGGCTCGGCGAGAGTCTTCTGGTCAGCCATAACATCGCTATAGTCACATGTCGGGGGCACTTCGGGCATCAGGGAACAACCCCCGGGTCGGGTCAGGGGTGTCCCGGATGCGAGCACACCACACGTAGGTCCACGATGGTGACATGACAGAAGCTCCGCCCAAAGAACCGGCCGCCCCGCCCCGGTCGCTGCGACGCAGCAACGAGGGGCGCTTCCTCATGGGGGTCTGTTCCGGCCTTGGGCGGCACACCGGCATCGACCCCGTGGTGTTCCGCGTGGCTTTCGCCGTGCTTCTGCTGGGTTCCGGCATCGGCCTGTTCCTCTATCTCGCGGCGTTCCTGCTGATGAAGGAGCCGAACGGCAAGCCGGGGATCATCGAGCAGTGGACGCGCCGCGACTTCGACGCCGAAACCGTGATGGCGTTGATGACGGCGGTGCTGGCGTTCGGGCTGGCGCTCAACCTGGCGACGGTGTGGCTCGACGTCGGCACCCTGGTGGTGGCCGTCCTGCTCGCCGTCTCGCTGCTCGCCGCCCACTCCAGCGGGGTGGACCTGCTGGGGCTGGCCCGCTCGATGCCCGAACGGCTGAGCACGAGGCAGCGGCACACGACCGCCGCTCCCGAAGCCCCTCCGGTCAGGCCCACGCCGCCCGCGGAGCCGTCGCCGGTATGGTCCTCCCCGGAGCCGTCGCCGGTGAGACAGCCCACACCCCCGCCCCCGCCCACGCCCGCGGCGGGGCCACCGCCGGTCAAGGAGCCTGCCGCCCAGGAGCCGGTCAAGGAGCCCGCTGTCCCCGAGCCGGTGCAGGAGGCGGTCGTCCCGGAGCCGGCGCAGGAAGCAGTTCGGGAGACGGAACGGGAGCCGGAGCCGCCGACCCGGGTGCACGAGGCCGCGCCGCCCGCCCCGCCCGCGCCCCCCGGTGAGGACGCGCCCGCCGGTGAGCGCGCGCCCGCCGGTGAGGATGCCAGGGTCACCGCCGAGCACCGGGTCCCCTCGTACCAGTCGCAGCCCAGAACCCGCCTCGACTACACCCCCTACGGCGAGCCGTTCGCGCCGAAGGGCCCCTACCAGCCGCTCGACCCGGCCAAGCGGGCAGCAGGCTACTCGCCGTACGACCCCGCCCTGTACGGCCGCCCGATCCCCAAGAGGGAGCGGAAGCCGCGCCCGAGATCGTTCATCGGCGCCATCACCATCCTGCTGGCAATCATCATTGGAGGGATCGTCGTGGCGGTCCAAGCCAGGTCGGCCGCCGGAGTGAGCCCGACCATCGTCGGCGGCGCCGTGCTCATCACGATCGGCGCCGGGCTGCTCATCGCCGCCTGGTGGGGACGCGGGGCCGGGCTGGTGGCCGCGGGGACGCTCGTGACGGTCATCGTGGCCCTGGGCTTCGTGCTCGGAGGCATCCCGCGGAACATCGGCGAGTCGGACTGGGTGCCGACCAGCGTGACCCAGTCGAGCATGCTGTACGACGTCGGCGTCGGCGACGGGCGGCTGGACCTGTCGGAGCTGAAGCTGGAGCCGGGCACCGAGGTGACGTTCAACGCCGCGGTGACGATGGGCGAGCTGATGGTGATCGTGCCGCCGACAGCCAGGATCGAGGTGCACGCCACCAACAAGGTCGGCGACATCAAGGTCGACCATTCGGTCCGGGGCGGCGTGGACGTGCGGTACGACAAGGTGCTCGAGCCCGAGGTCAAGCCGGACGGCAAGGTCCCGACCATCGTCCTCAACCTGCGGGGCGGGCTCGGGGACATGGAGGTGCGGCGTGCCGCGTGACGTCGAACGGCCGCGAGGGAGCGCCGCCGCCTGGACTGAGGAGCGTCGGGAGCGTAGCGACCAGAGCGACGAGGGAAGGCGGCGGACTCCAGCGACCGAGCCGCCGAACGGAGTGAGGCCGTGAACAGGCGACGCCTGCACCGCACGGATTGGATGGCGCTGCTCAGCGGTGTGCTCTTCGTGGTTCTGGGCATTCTCATAGTGACACGCGCGATCACGGATCCGCTGGTCCTGATCGGGGTATTGGTGCTGGGATTGGCGTTCGCCGGGCTGGTGGCGATCATCGCGAGGGTGGTTCGCGGTAAGTAACTCTTGACCGGTAAAAACACCGGCGTAGTTTCGGGTGTGTCCGCCAATCCCCTGCTCCTGAGGGAGGACGTATGCCCCGAATCACCGTCACCGTCGACGGGATCAAGTACGAGGAGGACGTGGAGCCGCGGCTCCTGCTCGTACATCTGCTACGAGAGCGGCTCGGCAAGACCGGCACCCCCATCGGGTGTGACACCAGCAACTGCGGCGCCTGCACGGTCATGCTCGACGGCAAGAGCGTGAAGAGCTGTTCCGTGCTCGCCGTGCAGGCCGACGGCTGCGAGGTCCTGACGATCGAGGGCCTGGGCGTCAACGGGTCGATGCACCCGATGCAGCGGGCCTTCCACGAAGAACACGCGCTGCAGTGCGGTTACTGCACGCCCGGCATGGTCATGGCCGCGATAGACCTGCTCAGGGAGGATCCCGAGCCGTCGGAGGAGACGATCAGGGAGGGCCTGGAAGGCAATCTCTGCCGCTGCACCGGCTACTGCAACATCGTCAAGGCCGTCCGCCGGGGCGCGCAGGAGATGGGGCGGGCGGTGACCACGCCATGACCGTCCAGCAGGAGGCCGGCCAGGAAATCGGCCAGGAAATCGGCAGGCCGAGGAAGCGCAAAGAGGACGCCAGGCTCCTGACGGGGCGCACGCAGTGGACGGACAACCTCGTCCGGCCGGGCATGCTGCAGGTGATGTTCCTGCGCAGCCCGATGGCGCACGCCCGGATCACCAGGGTGGACGTGTCGGGGGCGCGTGAGCTGCCCGGGGTCGTGGCGGCCTTCAGCGGCCAGGACTTCGCCGCCGAGCAGGGCAGCCTGCCGTGCGCCTGGCCGGTGAGCGAGGACGTCGTCATCCCCGACCACCCGCCGATGGCGGTGTCCGAGGTCAGGTACGTCGGCGAGGCCGTGGCCTGCGTGATCGCGACCGACCGCTACCGCGCCGCCGACGCGCTCGAGGCCATCGACGTCGAGTACGAGCCGTTGCCCGCGGTCCTCGACATGAACGACGCGCTGACGGACGGCAGCCCGAAGGTGCACGAGGCCGGCAACAAGGCGTTCAGCGTCAAGATCAACTCCGGCGACCTCGAGGCCGCGTTCAGGGACGCCCCCGTCGTCATCGACCGGACGTACATCCAGCAGCGGCTTATCCCGAGCGCGATGGAGCCGCGGGCGGTCATGGCCGACACCGACGGCGACGCGTTCACGATCTGGTCGTCCACGCAGATCCCCCACGTCCTGCGGGTCATGCTGGCCGTCGTGACCGGCATCCCCGAGCACAAGATCCGCGTGATCGCCCCCGACGTGGGCGGCGGGTTCGGCTCGAAGCTGCAGGTCACCGCGGAGGAGGTGCTCTGCCTGCTGCTGGCCCGCAAGCTCGGCAGGCCGGTCAAGTGGACCGAGTCCCGCTCCGAGGGCAACCTGACCGTGCATCACGGCCGCGACCAGATCCAGCACATCCGGCTGGCCGCCGAGGCCGACGGGCGCATCCGCGGGCTGCAGGTCGACCTGCTGGCCGACATGGGCGCCTACCTGATGCTGGTCACGCCGGGCATCCCGCTGCTCGGCGCGTCGATGTTCAACGCGATCTACAAGATGGACGCGTACGAGTTCGGCTGCACGGGCGTGTTCACCACCAAGATGCCCACGGACGCCTACCGGGGCGCGGGGCGGCCCGAGGCCACGTTCGGCATCGAGCGGATGATGGACGAGCTGGCCGCCGAGCTGAAGATCGACCCGGTGGAGGTGCGCAGGCGCAACTGGATCAAGCACGACGAGTTCCCGTACACCACCATTTCCGGCCTGACGTACGACTCGGGCAACTACGAGGCGGCCACGGACAAGGCGCTGGCCCTGTTCGGCTACGACAAGCTGCGCGCGGAGCAGGCCGACCGGCGTGACCGGGGCGACCCGGTGCAGCTCGGCATCGGCGTCAGCACGTACACGGAGATGTGCGGCCTGGCCCCGTCCAGGATGCTCGGCGAGGCGAACTACGGCGCCGGCGGCTGGGAGCACGGCTCGGTGCGGATGCTGCCCACGGGCAAGGTCGAGGTCATCACCGGCACCTCGCCGCACGGGCAGGGCCACGTGACGTCGTGGAGCCAGATCGCGGCGGACGCGCTCGGCGTGCCGTTCGACGACGTCACGGTGCTGCACGGCGACACGGCCATCGCGCACAAGGGCATGGACACCTACGGCTCGCGCTCGCTCGTCGTCGGCGGCATCGCGGTGCTGAAGGCGTGCGAGAAGGTCAAGGACAAGGCCCGCAAGCTCGCCGCGCACGTGCTCGAGTGCTCGCCCGAGGATCTGGAGTACGCGGGCGGGGCCTTCAAGGTGCGGGGCACGGACGCGCAGAAGACGATCCAGGAGCTGGCCTACGCCGCGTTCACGGCGCACGACCTGCCGGAGGGCGTGGAGGCGCGGCTCGACTCCGACGCCACGTTCGACCCGGAGAACTACTCCTTCCCGCACGGCACCCACCTGTGCGCGGTGGAGGTGGACACCGAGACGGGCATGGTGAAGATCCGCTCGTACGTGGCGGTCGACGACGTCGGCAAGGTCGTCAACCCGCTGATCGTCGAGGGCCAGGTGCACGGCGGCATCGCGCAGGGCATCGCGCAGGCGCTGTTCGAGGAGGCCGTCTACGACGCCGAGGGCAACCTGCTGACCACGACGATGGCCGACTACCTGCTGCCGTCGGCGGCGGACCTGCCGGCGTTCCAGCTCGACCGGACCGAGTCCCCGGCGACCAGCAACCCGCTGGGCGTCAAGGGCGTGGGCGAGGCGGGCACGATCGCCTCGACCCCGGCCGTCGTGAACGCCATCGTGGACGCCCTGCGCCCGAGCGGCATCCACGACGTGCAGATGCCGTGCACGCCCGAACGCGTATGGCGTGCCATGGAAGGAGTTCGGCGATGATCCCCGCGCAGTTCGACTACGTGCGGCCGGGTTCGCTGGCGGAGGCCTGCCAGGAGCTCGCCTCCGACGAGGACGCCAAGGTCCTGGCGGGCGGGCAGTCGCTGCTGCCGCTGATGCGGCTGCGGATGGCGTACCCGTCGAAGCTGGTCGACGTCGGCCGGCTGCCCGAGCTGAAGGGCGTGCACGACCGCGGCGACCACGTCTTCATCGGCGCGATGACCACGCACGACGAGATCCTGCACTCCGGCGTCGTCCGGGCCGACTGCCCGCTGGTCGCGCTGGCCACCGCCCAGGTGGCGGATCCGGCGATCAGGCACCGCGGCACGTTCGGCGGCTCGCTGGCCCACGCGGACCCGGCGGGCGACCTGCCCGCCGTGGTGCTGGCGCTGGACGGCTCGTTCGTGGCCTGGTCGCAGGAGGGTGAGCGGGAGATCCCGGCCGCCGAGTTCTTCGTCGACTACTGGGAGTCGGCGCTGGGTCCCGGCGAGGTCCTGGTCGGGGTGAAGCTCCCGAAACTGGGCGCCGGCTGGGGCTTCCACTATGAGAAGTTCCACCGGACCGCCCAGGCGTGGGCGATCGTCGGCGTGGCCGCCGCCGTCAGGCGCTCCAACGGGTCGATCGCCGAGGCCAGGATCGGGCTGACGAACATGGGTTCGACGCCGCTGCGCGCCCACGCCGCCGAGTCCGCCCTGGAGGGGGTGGAGCTGGGTGACCAGGTGCGCCAGGCGTGCGCGGAGGCGGCGGCCGGCACCTCGCCGCCGTCCGACCTGCACGCGCAGCCGGACTACCGGCGGCATCTGGCCAGGGTCCTGACCCACCGCGCGGTACGCACGGCGGCCGGATCGCCCTGACCACCGAGGTCCGAGGGGCGCCTCTTCCGGGGCGCCCCACCCCGACGTAGTGTCGCAACCAGCGGGAAAAGGAGCGGATCGATGGCGATGCGGTTCGAGCACGAATTCACTGTTCCAGTTCCGATCGAGCAGGCGTGGGCGGTGCTGCTCGACGTCGAGCGGGTCGCGCCGTGCCTGCCGGGGGCGACGCTGGACATCTTCGAGGGTGACGAGTTCACCGGCAGGATGAAGGTCAAGGTCGGCCCGATCGTGGTGACCTACAAGGGCTCGGCCAGGTTCGAGGACGTCGACAAGGACTCCTACACGCTCACCATCCGGGCGTCCGGCAAGGAGGCCCGGGGCTCCGGCACGGCCTCGGCCACGGTCAAGGCGCGGCTGGCGCCGGTTGACGAGGCCACGCGGGTGACCGTGGAGACGTCGTTCAACGTGACCGGCCGGCCCGCCCAGTTCGGGCGCGGCGTGATGGCCGAGGTCGGCGGCAAGCTCATCGAGAAGTTCGCGGCCAACCTGGCCGAGCTGTTGTCCGAGCCCACGGTGGAGCTGGTCGCCGCCGCGCCGGGCCCGGAGGAGGAGCGGCACCTGACCGCGGTGCCGACGCCGCCCGAGCCGGAGTCGCGGCCCGCGGGCACGACCCGCACGTCGCGCACGGCCGACGAGGAGGCGCTGGACCTGCTGGAGATCGCCGGGCAGCCGCTGCTGAAGCGCCTGGCGCCCGTCGCGGGCGCGCTCGTGGCGCTGCTGGTCATCGTGTGGGTGATCCGCCGGCTGCGGCGCTGATCGCCTAAAGGGCTGATTTTCAGCAAATACTCCATCAAGTCCGGACACTTCACCCGAGCTGAGGGAAGTCCCATTTCCGCAGGTGGTCGAACCAGCGGGGGGACGTGGGATGCCGGACTGCACCGTGGTCGTGATCTCCTACAACGACGCGGCCCGCCTGCCCAGGGCCGTGCGATCCGTGCTCGGGCAGTCCCTGCGCGACCTCGAAGTGATCATCGTGGACGACGCGAGCACGGACGGCACGCCGGAGGTGGCCGCCCGGCTCATGGACAGCGATCCGCGGGTGCTCTACCTGCGCAGGCAGGTCAACAGCGGAGGCTGCGGCGCGCCCAGGAACGACGGGCTCGACGCCGCGGCCGCGCCGTACGTGATGTTCCTCGACAGCGACGACGAGCTGCCCAAGCACGCCTGCAAGAGCCTGCTCACCGAGATCGAGCGGACCGGGGCCGACTTCGTGTCGGGGCAGATCTCGCGGCTGTTCGAGTCGAACGGGCGGCTGAGACCCTACTATCCCGGGCTGTTCGCCAGGCGGAGGGTGGTGGAGGGGATCCGCCAGGAGCCCGACCTGTTCCTCGACTGCTTCAGCACGAACAAGCTCTACAACGTGGGCTGGCTGCGGGACCGCGCGCTGCGCTTCCCCGAGGACATCCATTACGAGGACCACGTCTTCTCGACCGGGCTGTACGCGGTCTCGCGCAGGTTCGCGATCGTGCCGTGGACGGTCTACCTCTGGCACCGGGCGGCGACGAACGACTCGATCTCGCTGAGCGTCGACGACCTGGAGAACGTGCGGCAGCGGGTCATCGCGGCCCGGCTGAGCGACGACGTCCTGCGCGCCCACGGGGCCGGGGACCTGGTGCCCCAGCGGCAGCGCCGGTTCGTGCGCCAGGACCTGCGGGTCTACCTCAACCCGCTGCCGGCGCGGGAGCCGGTGTGGGTCAAGGAGTTCGCCGCGCTGGTCCGGCCGTACATGGAGGAGATGCCCCGCTGGGTGCTGGAGGAGCTGGAGCCGCTGGACCGGGTCTGCTGCCAGCTCATCCTCGACGACCGAACCGAGGACCTGCGGGTGGCGGCGGCCTCGCTCACCGGGCCGAGGGCCGCCCCGCGGTCGGCGGTGCGGCTGAACGGACGCACGTACTGGGGGACGACGGTCTCCCCCGGCATGGACATCACGAGGCTGCGGCTGGCCGAGCTGCCCTTCTCCGAGTCCAGGCTGCGGCACGAGCTGACGGAGATGATCTCGGACGGCGAGCGGGTGCGGATGACCGTGCGCACGTACGACCCGTTCGGGGCGTTGCCGCTGGACTGGACGGCGGTCCTGGAGCTCGGATCCCTAAAAATCCCGATAAAGCCGCAGCCGTCCGGCGGTGGAGGCTACGTCACCGACGTCGTCTGCAGGCCCACGGGCAGGTGCGAGCCGCGCATCGTCTTCACCAGGACCTCCGACGGGCACACCACGGCCGACCGCATCCTCGCCGACCCGCGCCTGCGGCCCGTCGAGCTGCCGGGGTGCACGGTGAAGGCCGAGGGGTGCGCTGCGTACCTGTGCGTGCGCCCCGACTCCGTCACCCGCTCGGCGCTGCGGCGGGTCAAGCAGGCGCTGATGAGCCGGCTCAACACGCCGGCGAACAAGCTGCGGGCCTACAAGCTGCTCATCAAGGTGGTGCCGCCCCGGCAGAACCTCGCCCTGTTCGAGTCCGACGTCGGCAAGGGCTACAGCGGCAGCCCCAGGGCCATCTACGAGGAGCTGCGCCGCCGCGACCTGCCGATCGACGTGGTCTGGTCGGTGGCCAAGGGGCGCCGGAACTTCCCGCCCGACGCGCGGCTCGTCCGGCGCGGGAGCTGGGCCTACGTCTGGACGATGGCCAGGGCCGGGATCTGGGTGGACAGCCACGGGTTCCCGCTGGACTACCCGAAGCCGCACGGCACCCGCTACCTGCAGACCTGGCACGGGCAGGGGATCAAGTCGATCGGGTTCGACGCGCCCGACCTGCGTACCGACTTCGACGGGCCGCGGGCGCAGTGGCGGGCCGCGGTCGCGCGGTGGGACGCGTTGGTCTCGCCGAGCGCCGAGTTCTCGCGGGTGTTCCTGCCGTCCAACGGCTATGCGGGGAAGGTCTACCGGTACGGGACGCCGCGGTGTGACGCGCTCGTACGGGCCGAGCCGGCCGATGACGTGCTGGAGCGGCTGGAGATCCCACCCGGCCGAAAAATCCTGCTTTATGCGCCTACGTACAGGGATCGCGTCAAAGGCAGCGGCCAGTCCGTACGGGTGGATCTGGAGCTGCTGGCCGACGAGCTGGCCCGCGAGTGGGTGCTGATTTTGCGTACGCACCCGGTCGAGCGCTACAGCCCGCCCGAGCACCTCAAGCACTTCGTCCGGTCCGCCGGGTCGTACCCCGAGATCAACGACCTGATGCTGGCCTCGGACGCGTTGCTGACGGACTACTCCTCGGTGATGTGCGACTACGCGCTCACCGGCAAGCCGATGCTGTTCTACATCGACGACTGGGACGACTACCGGCTGGCCGAGCGCGGCGTCTACCACGACCTGCCCGCCATCGCGCCGGGCCCGTGCGTGTCGACCACCGCCGAACTGGTGGACGCGCTCAGGCGGCTGCCCGACCTGCACAACGCCTACGCCGGCCGGTACGCGGCCTTCCGCGACCTGTGGTGCGCCGACGAGCGGGGCGACGCGGCCGCCAGGATCGTGGACGACTTCTTCGAAGGTGCGCGATGAGCGTCGTCTTCGCCTGCGTGGACGCCGACACGCTCGGCGGCGTCCAGCGGGTGACGCACACCCTCGCCCAGGGGCTGGCCGGGCGCGGTCACGAGGTGCACGTGATCGGGCTGCACCGGGCGGCGACGCCCTTCCGGTACGTGGACCGCCCGCTCTACCACCACCACGTGATCAGCCGGCGGCCGGCGGAGTCGCAGGGCCTCCTGGCCCGCAAGAGAGCCGGCCGGCGGCTGAAGGAGCTGCTCGGGGCGATCCGGCCCGGCTACGCCGTGATGACCTCGCCGGCCGCGGTGGCCCGGGTGTCGAGGCTGCTGCCCGCGGCGTTCCGGCCGATCGGGCAGTATCACGGCTCGTACGACCACGCCCGCGGCTGCTGGCACCTCGGCTCCATCAAACGGCACTACCCCGGCCTCGACCAGGCGGTCTTCCTCAGCGAGGACGACGCCCGGCTGTTCTCAGAGCACGCGCTGCTGCCCAACGCCTGGGCCCTGCCGAACCCCCTGGCCCACTGGCCGGAGGAGCTCTCCGCGCTCGACGCGCCCCGCGTCCTCGGCGTGGGCCGGCTGGACGGGGTCAAGCGGTTCGACCGGCTGATCAGCGCGTTCGCCCGCTCGGGCGCGCCGCCCTCGTGGGAGCTGCACCTGATCGGCGACGGCACCGAGCTGGACCGGCTGCGCGAGCACGCGCACGGGGAGGGCGTCGGCGACCGCGTGGTCTTCAAGGGACTGGTGCCGAGCGACCGGATGCCCGCCGAATACCTGAACGCCTCCGTTTTGGGCCTGACCAGCGGGCACGAGGGGCTGCCCGTCGTGCTGCTGGAGTCGGCCGCGCACGGGGTGCCGTCGGTGGCGTTCGACGTGTCGGGCGGCGTGCGCTCCGCCGGGTCCCTGCTGGTGCCGCCGGGGGACGTGGACGCGTTCGCGACCGCGCTGGGCGGGCTGGTCGCCTCCTGGGAGGAGCGACGGCGGCTGGGGGCCGACGCCCGCGCACGGGCCGAGGCGTTCCGCCTCGACCACGTGCTCGACGGCTGGGAGCGGCTGTTCGCCCACATCCGGCGCTAGAGGCACTTTCAGACAGGTTCGGCCAGTTCTGCACGCTGCTGCGGCACGCCCGCCAGGGATCGCTGGCGCGCGGTGAGCATCGCGCCCACGGGGCTCGGCTCGCGCAGCCGGTTGAACCGGTCGCGCATCTGCTTGCGCATGCGGCTGGCCTTGCGCTTCTGCATGGTCTTCTGGCAGGCCGTCACGTGCTCCTTGGCCGGCTTGGGCGCGCCGGTCAGCTCGTACCCCATGGACTCCAGGCGGTCGCCGAGCATGTGCTCGCACAGCGCGATCTCCCAGTCGTCCAGCCGGTTCGCCCAGCTCCCGACGCGGCTGCGGATGACCTCGCCGTGCGTGTTGCTGTGCCAGACCTTGTGCTGGGGCACCGCCACGCTGGCCGCCTCGCGCGGGGAGATCATCGAGGCCGAGAACTCCTCGTCGAGGAAGTGGCAGAGCTTCTTCAGCTCGGTCATCGGGTCGTCGGTGAGGTCCTCGTACCGCAGCTCGTAGTACGTGTCCTCGCCCAGCGTGCGCTTGAGCCGGCCGCCCGCGTCGATGGCCTCGGCCCAGGTGGCGACCGCGTGGAAGGAGTCCAGCGTGTACCAGGGCATCTCCTTCAGCGAGGCCACGCAGTCGCGGCCGTCCCTGATGAGGTGGATGAACTGGGCGTCGGGGAAGAGCCTGAGCAGCAGGTCGACCTGCTTGACGTAGCTGGGCCGCTTGTCGCCCCAGCGGACCTTGTCGAACCGGTCGGCGTACATGCGGAAGGCCGTCCCGATCACCGAACCCAGCGAGCCGGGCCCCTCCACGGCCTGCCTGACGAAGTCGTCCTTGTCGATCTTGAGCTCGCGGAACTTCGTGCTGCGGTCGGTCGCGATCCACTGCGCCAGCGCGCGGCGGCGGGAGACGATCCGCAGGTCGCCCCACGTCCGGCGGCGGTAGTAGGCGGGAATGAGGAATCGCGTCTCCGGCGGCACCGCCATGCGGGGGTGCGAGTGGAGCATGAGCTGGAGCATCGTGGTGCCGGACCGCGGACATCCAATGACGAAGACTGGCCGGTCGGACATTTCGTAGTAACCCCCGAAAACTAGACGAGAACGTGCTCTCGGCTCTCCTGAGAGGAGGGCACGCCGTGCCTGCGCGTGAAGCGCCACAACCGGTAGACAAGGAAGACCTCGTTGACCAGCAGCAGCGCCCCGGCCACCGCGGCGAGCGGGATCAGCGCCCATGCCCCCGCAAGGGGCGCGACCACGAACACCGCGGCGTGAAACTCGATGCCACTGATCAGGTGCGAGCGGACCCGGTGCCGGGCCAGGAACCTGTTGAACCGCTTGGGGAAGCTGCGCGGCCGGCGTGGCCTCGGGACGAGCGCCACCCGCTCGAGAGAGTCGATGTCCTCCTCGGACTCGGGCTCCGGCTCGCGCTCCCCCCGCTCCTCCCTGATGGCATCGCGGACGCGCTTCATCTGCGGCGCGTTGACGTACCGGAAGAGGTCCAGTACGGCCACCGCCGCCCCGAGCACGACGTAGCGCACATCCGAGGTGAGGGCGTACTGCCCGTATGCCAGCCCCCCGGCACACAGGACCACCCTGACCCGGTCCCCCACGTAGTCGAGCCAGAGGCCGAACGGCGTGCCCGTGCCCTTCAGCCGGGCGATTTTGCCGTCCACGCAGTCGATCATGAAGCTGAGATAGAAAACCACGGCGCCCGCTACGTGGTGGTTCAGGGCGAAACAGGTGGCCGACATCGCACCGAGGACCAGCGAAAGCACGGTGAGGCCGTTGGGCGTCAGCTGGGTGTGGTTGGCGATGGGAAGGGCGACCCGGCAGGCGACCGGGTCCACGAAATAAACGGTCCACCAGGAATCTCTCCGCTTGCGTGTCTCGAAGACGTCATCGAGCGAATAGGTCCTCATGGACTCCAGCATGACCACGCGACGCGCCTGATCGATTACTGTCTGGAACTACTGGGTGATGTCCATGCCGCTTCTTGACCAACCCGGCACGGAAAACCGCCACGCGGAGTTCGCGTCCCCGTCCCTGAACCAGCTCTTGAGCACGAGGCCGCGGGTCTCGGCGCGCACCATGAGGCGCCAGGTCGGCCCGCCGCCTTCGAGCCGCTTGGGGTCGAACGCGGCGGAGACGCCGTGGCGGCCGGCGCGCCGCACCTCCAGCGGCACCCGGCGACGGCCGTCGCTGAGCCACAGGCTGACCTTGCCGACCTTGCGGTCGACCCGGTGGATCGCCACCTGCCCGCGCAGGCGGTATTCGGACCCGGTCCACGCGCACTCCTCGACCCTGGCGACCACTTTGAGCTCGTCGCGGGCGTCGAACACCTCGTCGGGGATCCGGAGCCGGCGGCGCTTGCGGAAGAAGGGATAGTCGCCGTACCAGTTGGTCACGCGCAGCCCCCGCGGCACGATGCGGGTGCCGTCCTCGCAGGTGCGCCGGAACTCGCGCACCTTGCGCAGCTCGGCCACCAGGCCGCGCCTGACCAGGTGCAGCTCCAGGCGGCGCAGCGACGGCGCGGTGGCCAGCGCCTTCGGGCTCAGCGTGGCCAGCCACGCGTCGGCCAGCTCCAGCAGCGCCCCCGGCTCATCGCTCCCCTCCAGCGCCTGGAACAGGAACACGATGTCCTTCTCCAGCACCAGCGCGTCGAAGCCGTCGAGCAGCTCGGGCGCCCGCTCGTCGAGGAAGGAGCGGACCGCGCGGATGGCGGCCAGCCGGTCCCACAGGTTGGGCAGCTCGGCCCGGCGCTGCGTGATCGAGGTCTCCCCCGCGTCCCGCTTGCGCCAGTGGTAGACCACGTCGCCGACCATGTCGACGCTGCCGGCCAGGACGTGCGCCTGCATGGCCACGGGCACGTCCTCGTAGATGCCGGCGGGGAAGGCCAGCGCGTTGCGCTCCCAGAAGTCGCGCCGGTAGACCTTGTTCCACACCGTACGGTCCCTGACCAGCACCTGCTTGTCGGTGATGTGAGTGCACAGCTCCGGCCGCCTGAACGCCTTCTCGTGCAGGATCGACTCCTCCAGCGCGCCGTCCACGAGCCGCGCCACCGAGCCGCACGCCAGGTCGGAGCCGGTCTCCGCGAGCGTGCCGACGAGCCGCTCGTACGCCTCCGGCGGCACGACGTCGTCGCTGTCGGCGAAGGCGAGATAGGTGCCGCGGGCCTGCCGGATCCCCACGTTGCGCGCGGGACCCGGCCCCAGGTTGTCCCGCTGGTCGATGAGGACGAAGCGGCCGTCCCGCGCGACGAAGTCGGCGGCGACGCGCCGGCTGCCGTCGTCGGAGCCGTCGTTGACCAGGATGACCTCGATGTCGTCCAGGGTCTGGGTGGCCAGCGACTTCAGGCATTCCGTGATGTACGGCTCGACGTTGTAGATCGGGACGACCACGCTGAGCAGGGGGATCATCCGATTTGCTCCTTGGCTCTCGGGATGTGGGTTCGAGGGCAGCATGCCTTGACCACTCCGCGGATTCCGTGTCCCTGATCAGCTCTTTACCGGACGCATAATCGGCTACGTTGAGCAATTGATTGGACACCAACAGTAGGGGGAGAGGTGCTGAGAAGCGTCGAGGACAAAGATCTGCCGTCCATGCGGCGATGGCGCAACCATCCACGTGTCCGAGCGGCCAGCTTCGCCACGCACAAGATCGGAGAGGACGAGCACGCCCAGTGGTGGGAGGCCACCCGGGACGACGCGCGCAAGCGCGTGCTGATCTACGAGCACGACGGAAACCCCGCGGGCGTGGTGACCTTCTTCGGGCTGTCGTCCGAGAGCGCCTCCTGGGGCTTCTACCTGGACCTGGAGGGGCTTGAGCAGTCGGGGGAGCTGCTGCGGGCCTGGGTCGGCCTGGAGCGGGCGGCGATCGACCACGCCTTCGGGACGCTCGGCCTGACGACGTTGCGCGGCGAGGTGCTGGCCTGCAACGAGGCGGTCAGGCGGCTGCACAGGCGGTTCGGCTTCCTGGAGGTCGGGGCCTATCTGCGGGACGTCGACGGCGAGTCCCGCGACGTCGTTGCCATCCGGCTTGTGAAGGAGCAGTCATGATCTCCATCGAGGGGCGGCCGATCTCGCGGAACGACCCGCCGTTCATCGTCGCCGAGCTGTCCGGCAACCACAACGGGAGCCTGGAGCGGGCCCTGGCCATCGTGGACGCCGCCGCCGCGGCCGGGGCGCACGCGGTGAAGCTGCAGACCTACCGGCCCGACACGCTGACCATCGACTGCGACGGGCCCTCGTTCCGCGTGGGCGACGGGCACGATCTGTGGGGCGGCGAGAGCCTCTACCGGCTCTTCCAGCGCGCCCACACGCCGTGGGAGTGGCACCAGCCGATCTTCGAGCGGGCGCGCGAGCACGGGCTCATCGCGTTCTCCACACCCTTCGATCCCACGGCGGTCGAGTTCCTGGAGAAGCTGGAGGTGCCGGCGTACAAGATCGCCTCGTCGGAGATCGTGGACCTGCCGCTGATCAGGCTCGTGGCCGCCACCGGGAAGCCGGTGATCATCTCCACCGGGATGGCGTCGCTCGGCGAGATCCACGCCGCGCTGGTCGCCGCGCTGGAGGCAGGCACCAGCCAGCTGGCCCTGCTGTCCTGCACGGCCAGCTACCCCGCCTCCCCCGACGAGAGCAACCTGCGGTCGCTGATGGCGCTGAGCGCGCTCACCGGCGTGGAGGTCGGGCTCTCCGACCACACTCCCGGGATCGGGGTGCCGCTGGCCGCGGTGGCGCTGGGGGCGTGCATGATCGAGAAGCACGTCACCCTGTCGCGCGCCGACGGCGGGGTCGACTCGGCCTTCTCGCTGGAGCCGGACGAGCTGGCGGCGCTGGTGGTGGAGAGCCGGCGGGCGTGGCTGTCGCTGGGAGAGGTGATCATCGGGCCGCGGCCGTCGGAGCGCGAGGGGCTGCGCTTCCGCCGGTCGCTCTACGTGGTGCAGGACGTGCGCAAGGGCGACGTGGTGACCCCGGAGAACGTCCGGTCGATCCGGCCGGCGGGCGGCCTGCCCCCGGACACGGCCACGGTGGTCATGGGGCGGCAGTTCACCAAGGACGTGCCCTACGGCACGCCGTTCACCTGGGATCTGATCTAAGGAGCGCGTCGGCGACGCGTTCCCTGCCCTTGCCGTCCACGAGGCCGCGGCCCCGCCGCCCGTGCTCCTCGCGGGCGGCGGGGTCGGCGAGCAGGCGGACGAGCACGCCGACCGCCGCGGCGTCGGCCGCGCGCCCGAGCCCGGCCGCGACGCCCCGGCCGACGAGCTCCTCGTAGCCGATGAGCTGGTTGTCCGCCACCCAGGTCAGGGCGGTGGGGACACCGAGGTGGAGCAGCTCCCAGACGGCCGAGCCGGCGGCGGTGACCACGAGGTCGGCCCCGGCCATGAGCTCGGGCAGCCGGTCCGTCGGCGGGATCACGGCGATCGGACCACCCGCCTCGAAGGGCGCAGGGCTGACGACCGTCGCCTCGAACGGCACCCCAGCCGCCAGGAGCGCCCCGGCCCAGGCGGGGGCCACGCCGGCGCTGTCGGTGCCGCCGAAGAAGCACAGCACGCGCGGCACCGGCCCCGCCGGCCGTGCCCGCCCGAGCCCGCGCACGCTGTCACGCAGGAGCACGTAACGCGCCCCGGCCAGGCGCCGGGCGGGCACGGGGAAGGGGCGGCGCTCCGCGCCGAGGTTCTGGTCCAGGTAGAGATCGGCCTCCTGGCCCAGCGGGTCGCCGTCCACGATCGCCAGCACGGTCAGGCCCGCTCCCCGCAGCGCCGCCCCCGTCCCCTCCGGCAGCTCGTACGAGTCGAGGACCGCGGCGTCCAGCCGGAGCTCCCGGGCCAGCGCCACCAGCCGGGCCGGCTCCTCGGGGGCGGGCACCAGCGGCAGCCCGCGCTCGCGCAGCTGGGCCCGCGCCCAGGCGGACCCGCGCACCTCGCCGAGGAAGGTCACCTCGACGCCCCGCGCGCGCAGCTCCTCGGCCAGCGCCACGCACCGCACCAGGTGGCCGACCCCGCTGCGCACCCCGGCGTCACACCGGAAGCCGACCCGGGTCACGCGTCCTGGAGCTCCTTCTGCTGGACGTGGGCGTTGAGCCCGCAGACCTCGGGGCGCTCCCGCAGCCAGCTCACCAGCGTCCCGAACGGCACGCACCGGTCGCCGAGGCCGTCCACCACCCGGGTGATGAGCCGCCAGTCGTCCTCGGTGTCGAGCGTCACCCGCAGGTCGCCGGCGACCGGCTGGTAGGCGAGCCCGAGCAGCCGCGCGTCGTCCGGATGCGAGTAGACGTAGGAGGTCACGTGGGTGCGGTGGAAGTCGGCGGCCTCGGCGTCGGCCCGCTCCAGCGCGCCCCTGCCCACGATCTCCACGTCGAGCCCGCGCGGCAGCGTCCGTGTCAGAGCGGTGCTCAGGTAGTCGAGCCCGCGCACGGCGCGGAACACCAGCGCCGCCTCCCTGATCACGGCCGGGTCCAGCAGCGGGCAGTCCGCCGTGAACCGCATCATCGCGTCCCACCGCCGCCCCGCCAGCGCCTCCATGAACCTCGTCAGCACGTCGTCCACCGGGCCCCGGTGCCACGACACGCCGAGGCGGCGGCACTCGGCCACGACCGCGTCGTCAACCTGCTCCGTCGTGGTGGCCACCACGAGCTCGTCGAGCGTGCCCGCCTCGCGGGCGGCGCGAACCACCCATTCCAGCACCGACCGGCCGCCCAGCTCGTGCAGCACCTTGCCCGGCAGGCGTGTCGAGCCCATCCGCGCCTGAACAATCCCGACAATGCGCACCGATGCCCCAATCCCCCGTGTGACCGTGTGTCGCTTATCGATCGCGCTATGCTACCGCCCTGCTCGAACGACTACTGCGCGTAAGCGCGAACCCAGGGGGCCACGTGAGCATTCTCAGTGGATCGTCGATTCTGATCACCGGAGGAACGGGGTCCTTCGGCAAGGCGTTCATCCGCAACGCACTCGACTCGCTGGGGGTGCGGCGCCTGGTGGTCTTCTCCCGCGACGAGCTCAAGCAGTACGAGACCAGGCAGCTCTTCGGCGACGACGAACGCCTGCGCTGGTTCATCGGCGACGTCAGGGATCGCGACCGGCTGGCCCGCGCCATGCACGGCGTGGACTACGTGGTCCACGCGGCCGCGCTGAAGCAGGTGGACACGGCCGAGTACAACCCGTTCGAGTACGTCCGCACCAACGTCGCAGGGTCACAGAACGTGGTGGAGGCCGCGATCGACAGCGGCGTGCGCAAGGTGGTCGCGCTCTCCACCGACAAGGCCTCCAGCCCGATCAACCTGTACGGGGCCACCAAGCTGGTCGCCGACAAGCTCTTCGTCTCCGCCAACCACTACGCCGCCGCCCACGAGACCCGCTTCTCCGTCGTCCGCTACGGCAACGTCGTCGGCAGCCGGGGCTCGGTGGTGCCGCTCTTCCTGCGCCTGGCCGAGCAGGGCGCCAGCCTGCCGATCACCGACAAGCGCATGACCAGGTTCTGGATCACGCTCGACCGGGCGGTCCGGTTCGTGGTGGACTCGTTCGACCTGATGCGGGGCGGCGAGCTCTACGTGCCGCGCCTGCCGAGCATGCGCATCACCGACCTGGCCGAGGCGCTGGCGCCCAACAGCCCGATCTACGAGATCGGCATCAGGCCGGGCGAGAAGCTGCACGAGGAGATGATCGGGCCGGACGACGGCCGCAGGACGCTGCGCCTGGCCGACCGCTACATCGTCCAGCCCACGATCGCGACCTGGGGCTACACGCCGCCGCAGACCGGCGAGCCGCTGCCCGAGGGCTTCTCCTACCGCTCCGACACCAACGACGAATGGCTCTCGGTGGACGACCTGCGCGCCATGGTGGCCCGTTGATGCTCCCCTACGGACGGCAGTCGATCGTCGAGTCCGACATCGAGGCGGTCGCCGAGGTGCTGCGCGGCGACTGGCTGACCACCGGGCCCGCGGTCGGCAGGTTCGAGGCGGAGCTGGCCCGCTGGACCGGCGGCGTGCCGTGCGTCTCGGTCACGTCGGGGACGGCCGCGCTGCACGTCGCCTACGTGGCGGCCGAGGTGCGGGCGGGCGACGAGGTGATCACCTCGCCGCTGACGTTCGTGGCCACGGCCGCCGCAGCCGCGCTGCTGGGCGCGCGGGTGGTCTTCGCCGACGTGCAGCCCGACACGGGCAACCTCGACCCCGACGCCGTCGCCGCCCTGGTCACCTCCAGGACGCGGGTCGTCACGGCGGTGGACTACGCGGGCCATCCCGCCGACTACGACGAGCTGCGCGCGGTCGCCGACCCGGCCGGGGCGGTGCTGATGGCCGACTCGGCGCACTCGATCGGGGCCGCGTACAAGGACCGGCCCGTGGGGGCGCTGGCCGACCTGACGACCTTCTCGTTCTTCCCGACCAAGACCGTGACCACGGCGGAGGGCGGGGCGGTGGCGGCGGCCGACCCCGAGCGGTTCCGGCGGGCCGCCCGCTTCAGGAACCACGGCCTGGTCAGGGAGCCCGCCGACCAGCGTGAGCCGGACGTGGGCGGGTGGCACCAGGAGGTGCACGAGTTCGGGCTGAACTACCGGCTGCCCGACGTGCTGTGCGCGCTGGGTGTCAGCCAGCTCCGGCGGCTGGAGCGCTTCCGCGAGCGGCGTCGCGAGCTCGTCGCGCGCTACGACACGCTGCTGCGCGACGTGCCGGGGCTGACGCTGCCCGCGCAGCGCGCGTACGTGCGGCCGAGCTGGCACCTCTATCCGGTCAGGGTCCGCGACGGCCGGCGGCGGGAGGTCTACGACCGCATGCGCGCCGCCGGCATCGGCGTGCAGGTCAACTACGTGCCGGTCTACTGGCACCCGGTGTTCGAGGACCTCGGCTACCGGCGCGGGCTCTGCCCGCGGGCGGAGGCGTACTACGCCGAGGAGCTGTCGCTGCCGCTGTTCCCCGACCTGACCGACGCCCAGCAGGACCGGGTCGTGGAGACCCTGGCGGCGATCCTGCGCTAGCGCTCCGCCAGCAGCAGGCAGCCGTCCTCGCCCCGGTCGACGAGGAAGCGCCTGGCCGCGACGGTCGCGATCGGCCGCTGCCCGGTCCGCACCAGCGGGCGGATGGGTGTGCCCTGGTCGATGACGACCTCCCACCACGACTCGTGGCCGACGCTCTCGTCGATGTCGGCCAGCGGCACCCGCGCGTGGAAGTCGCGCCCCGCCAGCGTCACCGGGAAGTACATCTCCTCGCCGTCGCTCCTGCGCCGCAGCCGCAGCACCGGCTCGCCGTCGCCGATGTCGGTGATCTCCCCCGAGAACACCAGGTCGCCGCCGTCCACCCGGCACTCCCCGATGACCGCCCGCGCCTTGCGCAGGCGCAGGCCCCAGGCGCCCTTGGCGCTGCGGATCGGCACCACCCACACACCCGACCTGCGCCTCGGCGCGGGAATCAGGGGCGGCAGCCAGCGCGGCCCGGCCACCCGGCCGTCCAGCCGCAGCCCATGCCCTCTGAGCTGCACGCGCAGGTCCCAGCGGCCGCGCCTGGCGAGCTGCGCGGATGTCAGCACGGCCGGGTCGAACGCGAAGCGGAACGGGAACGCGTGCTCCGGCAGCGCGCCGCCGTCCTCCTGCACCACGTTCTCCCAGGTGGGCGCGCTCTCCTCGTCGGACAGTGGGATGGTCGCGCCGGTCCTGCGCTCCTCCAGCCAGACCCGCACCCGCATGCGGCGCAGCTCCCCCACGTCGAACCGGCCCACCGCCACCCGGCCCACGCCGCAGAGCACGCTGTCGCGCCAGTCGAGGTCGACCAGCCGGGGGACCAGGGCCAGCTCGCCGGAGACCTCCGACAGGTGCGGCGGCATCGACGGGTGCCTGGCGTACCAGCGCCTGCGCAGCAGCCCGGCCGCGCCGACGCGCGGCTGCAGCTGCCCGCAGCGGTCCTGGGTGAACACGTACGCCAGCTCGCCCAGGCGGCGCCGGTGCAGCAGGTGGACCTGGAGGCGCTGCGCGAACGGGATGCTGTGCCAGGCCTCGCGCGACACGCCGTCGAGGTAGCGGACGATCATGTCGAGCAGGGCCGGGTCCGCCGTCGTGCCCATGGCGGCCATGGCCTCCACGGCGACGGCCATGTCGATGTCCAGCGTGTCGCGGTCGAAGTCCGCCTTGAGCGCCGGCGCCCCACGGCCCAGCAGGGAGGCGGTCTCCAGCACCGACAGGAGGCGGTCGCGCAGGTTGTCGGGCTCCAGGCAGCGCTGGGTGATCGAGCTGCCGGGCTCGTCGCGCTGCCGCCAGTGGTAGACGACCGAGGCCAGCACGTCCACCGACCTCGCTCCCACGTGGGCCGCCATCGCGACGGGCTGGTCCTCGTACATGCGCTCGGGGAAGCTCAGGCCCAGGCGCTCCCAGAAGGAGCGGCGGTAGACCTTGTTCCACAACATGCGGTCGCGGATCAGCAGCGGGTGGCGGGTGATGTGGGTGCTCTTCACCGGCTTGGCGAACGCCTCCCGGTGGGCCCACGACGGGATGAGCAGGTTGCGGTAGAGCCGCATGACGTTGCCGCAGGCCAGGTCGGAGCCGGTGGACTCGAGCGAGGTCACCAGGCGCTTGAACGCGTCGCGCGGCACGGTGTCGTCACCGTCCACGAAGGCCAGGTAGCGGCCGGTCGCCCGGCGTACGCCCACGTTGCGGGCGCGGCCCACGCCCATGTTGTCCTGCCTGATGAGACTTATCCGGCGGTCGGCCGCCTGCCTGGCCTCGACGACCGCCGGGCCGCCGTCGACGCTGCCGTCGTCGACGCAGATCACCTCCAGATCGCCCAGCGTCTGCGCGGCGATGGAATCCAGGCAGGGTCCGATGTACTTCTCGACGTTGTAGAACGGAACGATCACCGAAAGAACCGGCACACCTATTCCTCTTCCTGTTGTCCTGCGCCTGCGTCCTTGCCGTGTCAGCCGGACAGGAGGCGGATGACCTTGCGGGCGACCTTGCCGGGGCGCGCCAGGCGGCGGGAGAGGCGATATCCGAGCGTCCTGCGGAAGGCGCTGGCCTTGCGCTGGGTCCTGCGTAGCTTGGCCTTCGCCCTGACCAGCTCGCGTTCGCGGTAGGAGAGCTTGGTCTCCAGGCGCGAGATCCTGGCCAGCGCCGCGGTCAGCTGGTCGGCCAGGCGGTCTCGAGCGCCCAGCAGATCCCGGTACGTGGGCGCGTGCTCCGCCACCTCGGCGGGGCAGCCCAGCTCCACGTCCAGCTTGCGGGCACGGTCGAGGTCGCCCTGGTCGCAGGGACGGTCGGCCATGCCGCACAGGGTCAGCGCGAGCTGGTCGGCCTCCAGCGGCCACGGCCACGGGTGGTGGTGACCGGCGGCCAGCAGCCTGACCGCGAACCGCCACAGGATCCGGCACAGGACGACTTTCGGGCCGGGCGGGGTGGACGGTTCGGCGGCGGGGCTGATGGCCGCGAACCGCTCGCCGTCGTACACCAGGCTGTCGGTCGCGGCCGTCACGTCGCCGCCCGCCTCCAGCCATTCGGCCAGCCGGGCCAGCAGCTCGCGCACGGTCCTGACGTCCTCGCGGGCGCACGCCTCGACGAGGATCTCCTCGACGACCCGGCCGGCCGGGATCGGCAGCTCCTCGCCGTCCGGCAGCCGCCTGGCGCCGCCGGCGGTGAGCTCGTACAGGGCGGAGCCCTCCTCGACCAGCCCCAGCGGCAGCTCCACGTGGTCGTCATCGTCTGAAGCGGCGGTGGCCACGGCCAGCCAGAGCGGCGCGAGCTCCTCGCCCAGCCCGTGCCGGAACACCAGGCGGGTCAGCCGGAGCGGGTCGGCCACCAGCATGCGGTCGCCGCCACGCGCGCTCAGCGGGAACGTGAGGGCGTCCGGCAGGTCGGCGGCCAGCGCCTCGCGGGACAGCAGCGCCCGGGGCGCCTGCCTGCCCGGATACGCCGCGTAGCACCGCCGCACGCGCAGCCCCGCCGACTCCAGGCCGCGGTCGAGCGCCTCGGGACCGCTGGGGTAGCTCGGGTCGAAGCCGTGCGGCGCCCACTGGTCGTCGGCGCCCTCCCGGTCCGCGGGCCTGGCCTCCAGGAACCGATCGACGCCCAGGTCGTTGCGTACGCCGAGCACCAGCCGCCCCCCGGGCGCGACCAGCTCGGCCAGCGCCGCCAGCGACTCGCTCCACGCCGCCGCCGAAGCCTCCGCGGAGTGCGTGCGCAGCAGCCCGTCGAGGGCCAGCACCAGGTCGTACGGCTGCTCCGCGGCGAACACCTCCAGCCGCCCGCAGAACACCGCCAGCCCCGGGTGCCGTTCGCCCAGGGCGCAGGCGTCAGGGTAGGAGCGCAGCAGCACGGCCGCCGACGGGGCCCGCGCGACCACGTCGTCCACCAGCACCTGCGGATGCGGGCCGACCAGCAGCACCCTGCCGCTGTCGGGGACGAGCCGGCCGACCAGCTCCAGTGCCGTCCCCCGCCAGTCCGTTATGCCGCCCATGTTGGACATGTCGGACCACAGCAGCATCTCCCCGCCGATCAACCGAACGTTCTCGGGCGCCTCCCCCGTGATCACGTGCGCGCCCCCCGTTTCCATCCGAACATTCGCCGTAGCTCCTCCGGTGTCGCCTGATACTCGAATCCCAGCTCGCGCCGCGCCACCTCCGACGCCAGCTCGGTGTCGACGTGCGTGCCGTGCAGCTCCGGCCAGAGCCGCATGCGGCGCGCCGTCCCCCCGTACTCGGGACGTTCGTCCTCGAACTGCATCGGATCGCCGTACACCGCCACCTCGCATCCCACCGAGGCGCCGTAGAACAGCGCGCTGCCGAGCCGGTTGGAGGCCACCCTGCGGTGGCGTCGCAACTGGACCAGCTGCTTGCGCAGGAAGTCGCGTCCCTTTCCCTCCCACCGGGAGCCGCGCTCGCCATGGCAGGTGACCCGGAATCCCCTCGATTCGTACGCTCGCCGAATGTCCGGATTCGCGAATTCCAGCCAATAAAGGCAGACCGTGACCGGACCGGTCTCGACATTTCGGATTTCGTCGGCCAACCGGGCATGGTCACCACTGACGGAATGCTTTTCCCAGCCATGAAAGGGATACCAGATCGTACCCTTGCGTTCGGGGACCACGCCCAGCTCAGGCTCCAGATGAAGGAGGTATATCCACGGCGCGCCGATGAGGTAGTGCCCCCTGCGGCCCATCGACCAGCCTCGGCGACGTAGCACGTCAGACCAGATGAAACGGGGATATCCAGGGCTGCACCAGTGGTCGTTGGGCGGAAATCCGTGGAGATAGTTCCATCCGTGCTGAAGGAAGCCCTGGATGCGTTTCGGCGTCTCATCCGGCAGGCCGCAGTATCGGCCGATTATGCGAGAGTGCCCGTACCAGTGATTGGATTCGTCCATCATTTCCCCCGTACGGTGGACCGTGTCCCGTCCGACATTCCCAGCCCTCAACGGGTGCCACGCCTCGTTATACGGTTCCATTACCCGAGAGGGGGCCTTGGTTTTCTCCTGGCGCGCAATTCCCGCTACACTACGTCGTGGCTTGAGGACAGAGAGTGAGTGATCATGAGTCATCTCGACCGCCTGCGGGCCGTCTTCCGCAGCGCGCTCAACCTTCCGGCCGACATCTACGTCGACGGGCTCGAATACCGCGCCATCCCCCAGTGGGACTCGCTGGCCCACATGGCGTTGATCGCCGCGATGGAGGACGAGTTCTCCGTCATGATCGACACTGACGAGATGATCGACATGAGCTCGTTCGCCAAGGCGGCCGGGCTGCTGGAGAAGCATGGCGTCGGCGCCGCCGCCGGCTGAGCCCAGGGTCGTCCTGGTCACGGGCTCGACGGCGGGCATCGGCCGGGCCGTGGCGGTCACGCTGGCCGGGGCGGGCCACGACGTGGTGCTCCACGGCCGCGGCGAGGAGCGCGCCGCGAAGGCCGCCGCCGAGGTCGCGGAGGAGACCGGCGGGGTGACCGACTCGGTCGCCTGCGACGTCGGCGACCCCGCCGCCGTCTCGGCCGTGATGCGGCAGATCTACCAGCGCCACGGCCGCCTCGACGCCCTCGTGATCAATGCCGGCATCCACGCGGCCGGTCCGCTCGGCATGGCCCACCACGACACGGTCCAACGGCTCTTCCAGGTCAACGCGGTCGGCGCGACGTACACGCTGCAGTCCGCGCTCAGGCTGCTGCGGCGGGGCAGCTCCCCCGCGGTGGTCCTGGTCGCCTCGATGATGGGCCGCATGGGCGGCGCGGGCCAGGCGGTCTACTCCGCCACCAAGGCGTCCGTGATCGGCCTCACCAAGGCCGCAGCCAAGGAGCTGGGGCCGGCCGGGATCCGGATCAACGCCGTGGCCCCCGGCTACATCCAGACCGACATGCTCGCCACGCTCGACAAGGAGAGCCGGGTGGCCACGGTCGCCGCGACCCCGCTCGGGCGGCTCGGCACGCCCGCCGACGTCGCCCGGGTGACCGCGTTCCTGCTCTCGCCCGACGCGGGTTTCGTCACCGGCCAGGTCATCGGCGTCGACGGCGGGCTGGTGCTGTGATGTTCCCGCACCCACAGGCCCGGCTCGTCGTCGCGGGAGAGGCGGCGGGCCTCGGCGGCGACGAGCTGGCCGGCCACGTCGCGCGCACCGCGGAGGCCCTGACCCGGCTGCGGCCCGGGCCGCTGTTCTGCGGCATGCGCAACAACCTCACGTCCGTCCTGCGCTACCTCGCCGCCTGGCGGTCGGCCCGGCCGATCGCGCTGCTCGACCCCGACCTGGCTCCCGGGGCGCTGGCCGAGCTGGTGGGCCGGTTCAGGCCGGCGGCGCTGATCGGGTTCACGCACGCGGCCGACGGCTCGCCGCCGCCGCGGCGCGACGTGCCCGAGCCGCATCCCGACCTCGCCGTGCTCCTCGCCACCTCGGGCTCGACCGGCAACCCCAAGCTCGTACGCCTGTCGCGCCAGGCCGTGCTGGCCAACGCCACCGCCATCGCCACGGCCCTGGCCATCGTCCCCGACGAGATCGCGCCCACCAGCCTGCCGCTCCACTACAGCTACGGGCTGTCCGTGCTCAACAGCCACCTGATCGTCGGGGCGACGGTGATGCTGACGGAGGCGGGGCTGCTGGAGCGGTCGTTCTGGACCCATCTGGACGCCCACCGGTGCACGTCGCTGGCCGCCGTCCCCTACCAGTACGAGATGCTGCGGCGGCTGCGTTACGACCGCTCCGAGCACCCCGCGCTCGCCACGCTCACGCAGGCCGGCGGGCGGCTCGGCCAGGACCTGGTGCAGGAGTTCGCGGGCCAGGCCGACCGGTTCTTCGTGATGTACGGGCAGACGGAGGCCACGGCCCGGATCGCCGTCCTGCCTCCCGACCGGCTGGCCGACAAACCGGGCTCCGCCGGGCCGGCCATCCCCGGCGGGCGGCTGACCGTCGACGAGGGCGAGGTCGTCTACCACGGGCCCAACGTCATGATGGGCTACGCCGAGACGGCCGCCGACCTGGCCAGGGGCGACGACCTGGGCGGGGTGCTGCGCACCGGCGACCTGGGCCGGCTCGACTCCGAGGGTTTCCTCTACCTCACCGGACGGCTGAAACGCATCGCCAAGATCTTCGGCGTGCGGGTCAACCTCGACGACGTCGAACGCCTGCTGCGCGGCTCCGTCCCGGTGGCGGCGACCAGCGGCGACGACCGCGTGACGGTGTGGGCCGAGGGCCTCGACGCGGCCGGCCGCGCGGGCCTGGCCCGCAAGCTGGGCGCCGAGCTGCGGGTCCATTGGAGCGGGTTCGACGTGCGCGCCGTCGACAGCCTCCCGCTCCTGGCCACCGGCAAGATCGACTACCGCGCCCTGGAGTCCCGCACATGACGGCCCCGCCACGCTCCGCGGGCGGTCGCCCGGCGCGGCGCGCCGGGCTCTCGGGCGTCCCCGATCGCGCGGAGGGTGGCGGATGAGCGTTTTCAGTCTGGCGGAGCCCCAGCGGGAGGCGGCGCTGGTGGACGAGCTGGCGGCGCTGACCGAGCGGCATCGGCGGGCGTGCGCCCCCTACCGGCGGGTGCTCGACGCCATTCAGGCCGGCCCCCCGTACGAGCGGCTCGCGGACCTGCCCTGGCTGCCGGTGCGGCTGTTCAAGACGCACGAGCTGCGCAGCGTGCCCGAGGACCAGGTGTTCAGGGTGCTGACCTCCAGCGGGACCACCGGGCAGCGGCCGAGCCGGGTCTACCTCGACCGCGAGGCCGCCGCGACGCAGCCGCGGATGCTGGCGGCCACGCTCAGGGAGGTGCTGGGCGGGCGGCGGCTGCCGATGCTGGTCGTGGACAGCCGCTCGGTCGTCCGCGACCCCACCCTGAGCGCCCGCGGGGCCGGGGTGCTCGGGATGATGAACTTCGGCAGGGACCACACGTTCGTGCTCGACGAGCGGGGCCGGGTGGACGCCGAGGCGGTCAAGGGGTTCCTGGCCCGCTACGGCGGCGAGCGGTTCCTGATCTTCGGGTTCACGTTCATGGTCTGGCTCCACCTGCGCGACCTCGGGGCGGACCTGTCGCAGGGGGTGCTGGTCCACTCCGGCGGGTGGAAGCGGCTGGCCGAGCAGGCGGTCGACAACGCCGAGTTCCGGCGGCGGCTGGCGGCCGAGTGCGGGCTGACCCGGGTGCACAACTTTTACGGGATGGTCGAGCAGATCGGGACCGTCTTCCTGGAGGGGCCCGACGGCGACGGGCTCTACTGCCCCGACTTCGCCGATGTCGTGGTCCGCGACCCGGAGACCTGGCAGGAGGTCCCCGTCGGCGAGCCGGGGCTGATCGAGGTCGTCAGCACGCTGCCCACGTCCTACCCGGGCCACGTCCTGCTGACCGAGGACCTGGGCGTGGTGCGCGGCGTCGACGACGGGTGCTGGCCGGGCAAGCGGTTCGAGGTGCTGGGCAGGCTGCCCAGGGCCGAGGCGCGCGGCTGCAGCGACACCATGGGGCGGGGCTGATGCTGGACGACCCGAAGCTCGACGTGCGCTTCCCCGCCGCCGCGCCGGTGTCCGCCGAGGACCTGCTGGGTGAGCTGCGCGGCGGGCTCGACGTGGGCGACGAGCGGGTGCGCGAGTTCCTCTCGGGCTTCGGCAAGCGGCTGCTGCGGCCCGCGCTGGCGCGGCGCCACCCCGAGCTGGGCTCGCTCGGCTTCTTCCTGCGCCCCAGCGAGCTGGCCCGCACCGTCGACGGCCTCGCCAACGAGCACGTACGCGTCCCGCGCGGCATGGTCTTCCACATCCCGCCCGCCAACGTCGACACCGTCTTCGTCTACTCCTGGGCCCTGTCGGCCCTGATGGGAAACCGCAACATCGTGCGCCTCTCGCCGCGCTCCGGCGCGGTCGCCGAGGTCATCCTGGAGACACTGCACGACGCGCTGGCCGACGCCGACCCCGTCATCGCGGCGACCCAGCGCATCGTCTCCTACGGCCGCAGCGACTCCGTCACCGCCGCGCTCTCCGCCGCCTGCGACCTGCGGGTGGTGTGGGGCGGCGACCGCACCGTGCAGGAGATGCGGCGGCACTCACTCGCCCCGCACGCCCGCGACCTGGTCTTCCCCGACCGCTCCTCGTTCGCCGTCGTGGGGGCGGCGGCCTGGCTGTGCGCACCCAGGGCCGCGCGGGTCACCGTCGCCGAGGGCTTCGTCAACGACACCTACTGGTTCGACCAGGCCGCCTGCTCCTCGCCCAGGACGGTGTTCTGGGTGGGCGCGGAGGGCGACTGCGACACGGCGCGGGCCGACTTCTGCGAGCACGTGTCGCGCGTGGTCACGGTCCGGGGGTGGGGCGTCGACGCCGCGATGGCCGTGGAGAAGCGGGTCTCCACCTACGGCCTGGCCGCCGACGGGCTGGCGGAGAGCATCGAGTTCCGGGGCAACGCGCTGGCCAACGTCACGCTGTCGGCCGCCGCCGCCGTGCCCAGGCAGTGGCTGGGCGCCGGCACGTTCGCGCACGCCAGGCTCGGGTCGCTGGCCGAGCTGGGCTCGCTGGTCGAGCGGCGGGACCAGACGATGACGCACTTCGGGTTCGCCAGGGCCGAGCTGGAGCAGTTGGCCAGGGAGCTGGGCGGGCGCGGGGTCGATCGCATGGTGCCGATCGGGAGCGCGCTGAGCTTCCATCGGGTGTGGGACGGGTTCGATCTCCCGGCCGAGTTCACGCGACTGGTGACCGTGATCAGATGACATTCGCGTCCCCCGCGGCCTCGCCTGACCGGCGGCCGGCGTCGTCCGGGCCGTGGCTCGGGTGGGTGCCCGCGGGGGTCGTGTGCGCCGGTGCGGTGGCCGTGTTCCTGTGGTGCGGGGTCTCCGCCCGCGACCTGGCCGTTTTCGCAACCTACCTCGGGGCCGGGGTGGCGCTGCCGGGGACGCTGCTGTGGCGGGCGCTGACCGGCGGCGGGAGGTCGACGGCCGAGGACGTCGCGGCGGGGCTGGCGATGGGGTACGCGGTCGAGGTCCTGGCCTACCTCCCGGCCAGGGCTGTCGGAGCGCCGCTGCTCGTGCTGGTGCCGTCCGCGGGGGTGCTCTGCGCGTTCGCCTGCGTGCCCCGGCTGCGGCGGCACTGGCGGGGCGGGACCGCCGGGGAGCCGATGCCCGCGTGGTGCGCGTCGGCGGGCGGGACCGCCAGAGAGCGCATGCCCGCGCGGTGCACGTCGGCGGGCGGGGCCGCCGGGGAACGCATGCCCGCGTGGTGCGCGTGGGCGCTGGCGGGGGTCGTCGCCTACCTGATCGCGTGGAGCACGCTCAACCTCTACCGGGTGCCGGTCTCCGCCGCGTACGTGGACCTGCCCTACCACCTGGCGCTGGTCGGCGAGGTCAAGCACCACGTGCCGCCCACGCTGCCGTCCGTGCTGGGCGAGCGGCTCTCCTACCACTGGTTCGTCTACGCCGAGCTGGCCGCCACGAGCTGGGTGACCGGGATCGAGCCGGTGACGCTGGTCTACCGGCTGGCCACGCTGCCGATGACGGCGGCCATGGTCGTGCTGGTGGCGGTGCTCGGGCGGCGGCTGGGCGGGAGCTGGGGCGCCGGGGTCGCGGCGGCCGGGGTCGCGTACTTCCTGCTCGGGCCGGTCCTTCAGGAGGACGTGGTCTTCACGACGCGGCCGATGTTCACCGCCTGGGCCAGTCCGACGCAGACGTTCGGGGCGCTGCTGTTCGCGCCCGTGGTGCTGCTGCTGACCGGCGGGCGGCGGTGCTGGGCGGCGCTGGTCGTGCTGCTGCTGGCGCTGACCGGGGCGAAGGCCACGTTCCTGCCGTTGCTGCTCGCGGGGCTGCTGGTCGTGGTGGCCGTGCGGTGGGCGGTGGAGCGGCGGGTGCCGGGCGCGTGGCTCGGCGCGGCCGGGATCACGCTGGCGTGCCTGCTGGTCGCGCAGTTCGTGGTGTTCAGACAGGGGTCCCAGGGGACGACGATCGCGCCGTTCGCGACGATGCGGGGGCTCTGGGGGCTGGTGACGGGTGTGGCGGCGCCCGAGCTGGCCGCTGTGCCGGTGACGCCGTTGCTGGTCCTGACCGTCGTGCACCTGTTCTGCCTGCTCTGCGTGTGGGGCGGGGTGGCGGCGCTGGGCCGGCGGGCGCTGGAGCCGTCCATGTCGCTGCTGCTCGGCATGGGGGCGGCGGGGGTCGGCGCGGCGGTGCTGCTCGGGCATCCGTCGGACTCGCAGCTCTACTTCCTGGAGAGCGTCCGGCCCTACCTGTCGGTCGCCGCGGTGTGCGGGGTGGCCGGGCGGCGGGTGCCGTGGGCCATGTCGGTCGGCATGGTCGCGGCGGGGGCGGGGGTCGCGCTGCTCGCCACGTGGATCGTGGTGCCCGGGGACGCGGAGGTGCGGGTGGTGGTGCCGTACCTCGCGCTCGGGGTGGTGGCGGCGGCGGTGCTGGTGTGGCGGCGCGGGGCCGTGCTGGCGGTGGTGGCGCTGCTGGCGGGGTACGCGGTGCCGGCCTCCGCGCGCGAGCTGGTCCTGCGGGTGGTGCCGGAGGGCCGCGAGACGGAGATCCCCGCGGGGGCGCTGAGGGCGGGGCGGTGGTTGCGTGCGCACTCCTCGCCCGGCGACGTGGTGGCCACCGACCTGCACTGCCGCCCGGTCGAAGCGCCCGGGTGCGACAGCCGGCACTACTGGGTGTCGGGGTTCACCGAGCGGCGGGTGCTGGTCGAGGGGTGGGCGTACGCGGAGAGCACGCTGTCGCGGGCCGAGCTGTTCGTCTCGCCGTATCTCGAGGTGCCGTTCGCGGATCCCGTACGGCTGGCGGCGAACGACGCGGTCTTCCGGGCGCCCACGGCGGAGAACGTCCGGCGCCTCGCCGAGGTCTACGGCGTCAAGTGGCTCTTCACCGGGATGAACCCGGAATTGGGGAAATACGCGCGACTGCGCTTCCGCAATTCGTCCTTCTCCGTTTACCGGCTCACCGCCCGGTAAAAGTCTCTCCCCCTCACGGAATGCTGCGGAGAAACGGCCCGCGCCACGCTGGACGGCCCCAGGAGCATTTCCGTGGACGTACGGCAACCGATCAGGATCAGGAACTCCCATGAAAACGCGTGCCGCGACGGAGCCGAGCCCCCGCGTTCTCGACACCACGGCCCGGCCGGCGAGCGTCGACATCGTCATCCCCGTGCTCAACGAGGAACGCGCCCTGCCCGGCTGCGTCCACACGCTGGCCCGCTTTCTCGGCGACGGCTTCCCGCTGCCGTGGCGCATCACGATCGTCGACAACGGCAGCACCGACGCCACCTGGCCGGTCGCCAAGGAGCTGGCCGGGCAGTTCGAGCGCGTACACGTCCGCAGGCTCGACATCCGGGGCCGGGGCGCGGCGCTGCGCGCGGCCTGGCAGGACAGTCCGGCCGACATCGTGGCGTACATGGACGTCGACCTGTCCACCGGCCTCGGCGCCCTGTTCCCGCTGGTCGCCTCGGTGGCCGGCGGCCACTCCGAGATCGCCATCGGCACGCGGCTCGCGCGCGGCGCGCGCACCCGCCGCTCGCTGCGCCGCGAGGTGGTCTCGCGCGGCTACAACGCCCTGCTCAGGTACGGCTTCGGCGTCCGCTTCAGCGACGCACAGTGCGGCTTCAAGGCGGCCAGGGCCGACGTGGTCAGGCCGCTGATGGCCAAGGTCGAGGACGACTCGTGGTTCTTCGACACCGAGCTGCTCCTGCTGGCCGAGCACAACGGCCTGCGCGTGCACGAGGTGCCGGTGGACTGGATCGAGGACACCGACTCGCGCGTGAAGATCGTCAGGACGGCCGTCGACGACCTGAAGGGGCTGGCCAGGGTCGCCTGGTCGATGTCGATGGGCCGGGCCCGCGTCGAGGTGGCGCGGTCCGAGCTGACGCCCACGCATCCGGACGCGGTCGTGGCGCGGCCCCGCGCGGTGACGCTGGCGAAATTCACCTCGTTCGCCGTGATCGGCATTGTTTCCGCAATTCTGTACGCGCTCATTTATCTACCGCTGCGCGATATCTGGTCGCCGGCGATGACGAATTTCGCCGCGCTCGTCCTCACCGGAGTCGTCGGCGCCGAGGCGAACCGCCGCTGGACATTCCACCGGCGCACCGCCATGCACGTGCGGGCGGCGACGCTCTTCCTGGCCAACTACGCCCTCACCACCATGGCCGTGCTCGCGCTGCCCCGTGGCGCCGGGCGGCTGGCGGAGGTCGGCGCGGTCGCCGGCACGTACTGCCTGCTCACTTTGATCCGCTTCACCGCCCTGGACCGCTGGGTCTTCTCCCGTACGAGGAACTGATCGATGGAAACCACTGAGATCCGCCGCCTGATCGCGCTCGAGGACCGCCACTGGTGGTACCGCGAGCGCCGGGCCATCCTGCGCAGGGAGCTGCGCGGGCTGGGCCGTCCCGGGCGGGCGCTGGACATCGGCGCCGCCGGCGGCGGGAACACCAGAGTGCTGGTAGAGGCGGGCTGGGAGGCGACCGCGACGGACTCGTGCGCGACGGCGGTCGAGGTGGCCAGGCAGCGCGGGCTCAAGGCGGTGCGCGCCGACGCGCGGGCGCTGCCGTTCGAGCCGGGGAGCCTGGACCTGGTGACCGCGTTCGACGTGCTGGAGCACGTTCGCGAGGACCACCTGGTCGTGGAGGAGATCGCCAGGGTGCTGGCGCCCGGCGGGCACGCGCTGATCGCGGTCCCGTGCGACATGGCGCTGTGGTCGGCCCACGACGACGCGGTCGGGCACGTGCGCCGCTACGCCCGCGAATCGCTGACCGTCGTCGTGGAGCAGGCCGGGCTGAAGGTCGATCGCGTCTGGAGCTGGAACGTGCTGCTCCGTCCCCTCGTCGCCCGGCACCGGCGCCGGTCCAGGGGCAGCGACCTGCGGAAGATGCCGCTCCTGGTCAACGCGGGGCTGTCGGCGGTCGTGCGGGCCGAGCGGTACCTGCCGGTCAAGTCGCTCAAGGGCGTCACGCTGTTTTTGCGGGCCCGGCTCGGGAGATGAGCGTGTTCAGACCGAGACGTGGGGGTGTTCCACGGTGTGCGCGCATTGGCTTTAGGCTGTGATCCGTGGTGATTCATGCCCTGCTGGCGGCCGTGCTGGCCACGACCTCGCTGCCCGCCCAGGCGGCGACGGTCGACTGTGACCGGGTCAAGTGCCTGGCGCTGACGTTCGACGACGGTCCGGGCGAGGGCACCCCGACCCTGCTCAAGCTTCTCAAGCAGGAGGGGGTCAAGGCCACGTTCTTCCTGGTCGGCAAGCAGGTGGAGCGGCGGCCGCAGATCGCCAGGCAGACGCTGGCGCAGGGACACGCGATCGGCAACCACACCTGGTCGCACGCCTCCCTGCCGACACTGCTCGACGACCAGATCCTCGACGAGCTCAAGACCACGCAGGACGCCATCCAGCAGGCCACGGGGCTGCGGCCGGCGATGTTCCGCCCGCCGTACGGGCACACCGACGACCGCGTGCTGGACTTGGCCGACCAGGTGGAGCTCGCGCAGGTGCTCTGGACCGGCACGACGCTCGACTGGAAGCTGCGTGACGCCAAGAAGATCAAGGCCGCCGTGCTCAGGCTGGCCAAGCGCGACGGAGTGATTCTCATGCACGACACGGTCCCGGCGACCGTGAAGGCCATGCCCTCCATCCTCAAGGAGCTCAAGAAGCAGGGCTACCACCTCGTCACGGTGCCGACCCTGCTACGCGGCAAGAAACCCGAGCCCGGAGTGAGCTACCCCTGAGGGGCCATGGGCACCGCGAAGCCAAGGCCGTGGGTCGCGATCCCGACCTTTCTGATCATTCAGGCCGTCCTCGCCTGCTGGTGGGCGGCCTTCTACCCCGGTCTGTTCAGCCGCGACTCGGTCCTCTACCTCAGCCACACCGTCGTCGGCCCCTGGGTGAGCGACCACTCGGTGCTCTACGACGCGCTGCTGTCGCTGAGCTTCACCAAGACGGGTGACCTGGGCGCGGTCACGTTCGCGCAGACCACCGCCATGGCGGCGGCGCTGACGTACCTGGCGCAGTCGCTCAAGGCGCTCGGCGCGCCACGCCTGCCGACCACGCTCGTGGCGATGCTCATGCCGCTGGCGCCGCCCGTGGGCGCGTTCTCGGTGACGCTGTGGAAGGACGTGCCGTTCACGATCTGCGCGATCGCCGTCGCGGGCGTGTGCGCCCGGATCGCGGCCAGACGCGCCGTCACCGTGCCCACGCTCGTCGGGCTCGGGCTGCTCTTCACGACATTGGGGCTCTTCCGGGCGAACGGCTTCCTCGTCGTGGGCGTCGCCGTCCTCGCGCTGCTGGTGATCGTCACGACCATGCGCGTACGGCTGCTGCTCGCCGGCACCTTCGCCGCGGCCCTGCCGCTCGTGCTCACGAACTTGGTGTTCCCGCAGTTCGGCATCATGGCCCCGGCCAAGACGTACGTCTACCACACGGCCTTCGGCGACATCGCGGTGGCGTACCGGGACCGTCCCGAGCTGTTCACCGAGCAGGACAAGGCGTTGATGGCCACCGTGGCGCCGCTGACGCGGTGGTGGGACGGCGGGACCTGCTACACGATCAACCCGCTGATCTGGCGGCGGGACTTCAGCTGGCCGCAGGCCGACGCGCACGCCTCCGAGCTGCTCGACCTGTGGAAACGGCTGCTGATCTCCGAACCTCGAATGATCATCGACACCCGGCTGTGCCGTGGGGCGATCGCGTGGCGGCCCGTGCAGGACGAGTTCGCCATCGGGGGGATGACGTACCGGTTCTCGCGGCGGCCCAACGCCGACACCTACGTCGGGCCGAACAAGGTGCCCGACTTCCCGGGGCGCTGGGTCTACTCGCTGCGGCCGCAGTCGTGGGAGCTGAACCAGGTGGCCGACCCGTGGCTGACCGGGGCGCTGGCGCCGCAGTACGACTGGGTGCTGTGGCGGGGGGCTTTGTGGGCGTACGTGTCGTACCTGGCGGTGGCGCTGGGGGCGCTGGCGCTGCGGAACCGGTACGTGCTGGGGGTGGCGGCCGTGGTGGCCGGGCAGCAGCTCACGGTGCTGGCCAACATCTCGGCGCAGGACTTCCGGTACATGGCCTCGCCCATCTTCGTGGGGGTGCTGCTGGTGCCGTTGCTGCTGGGGGGTGTGGGGCGGTTGGTGGTGGCTTCGGTACGGGGGGTCGGGCGCGCACTACGCCGCAAGCCCGCCGAGCCCCGGCCCCCGTTGACGCAGCCCGGCACACCCGAGCCCGCCCCGGACGCCCCTTCGACGAGCGCTCCCGCACCGGACGGCCTTTCGATGGCCGGTCCCGCGCCGGACGCGCCCTCAGGGAACGCCCCCGCGCCGGATGCGCACGAGCCCACGGCTCACGGGGCTGCGGGTCACGGGTCCGAGCCGGGTGAGCGCTCGGCTCGTGCGGCGTCGCTCTCGGACCCCGTGACGTCGGCCCCCTCGCCGAGCGAACCACGAGCCCCGAGTGAGCCGGAAGCCCCGGGCACGTCGGGTGGGACGGGGGCGCTTGGGCGGGAGGGCGATCGGGAGTAGCCCGGCGGGGCGGGCTCAGACGCTGGCGGGGAACCGTCCCGGAGCGGGTACGAAGCCCGGCGTCTCCTCCGCGGCCTGGCGGGCGTCGTACCGCTCCCGGGAGGCGGCCACGCACGCGCTGTGCTTCCGCGACCAGTTGGTGAGCGTCAGCATGGCCTCGTACAGCTCCAGCGCCATCGGCGTGGCCTGGTACTCGACCTTGGGCGGCACCGTCGGATAGACCGTGCGCTCCAGCAGCCCGTCGCGCTCCAGATTGCGCAGGGTGAGGGTGAGCATGCGGCGGCTGATGCCCTCGATCTCCCGCTCCAGCTCCGTGAACCTCCTCGGCCCGCGAGCGGTCACCACGACGATCTGGATGGCCCACTTCCCGGCGATCTTGTCCAGGATCTCGCGCGGCGGGATGGGGCAGAAGCCCTGCTCGATCATCGCCTGCGCGTCGTCCAACGTCCTGAGCTGCTCTGGTACAGCGGTGTTCCTCTGGGACATGAAAGTGCCTTCTTCCGGTTTACGTCGATGGTCACACATCATGGCCACTGTTACAAATCGTTCCCCTAGGAAGACTTGGTCATGAAGAACAAATGGGCCGCATTCTCACTACTGGCCACCACCCAGTTCGTACTGATCCTGGATTCCACGATCGTGGGCATCGCGATGCCGCACATGGGTCGTGAGCTGGGCATGAACGCCCAGGACCTGTCGTGGACGACGACGGCGTACTCGCTGGTGTTCGGCGGGTTGCTGCTGCTCGGCGGGCGGCTGTCCGACTACGTGGGCAGGCGCCGGATCTTCATCGCCGGGATGCTGCTGTTCGGCGCGGTGTCCCTGATCGGCGGCGTGGCCGCCTCCGGCGTGCTGCTGATCGCCGTACGGGCGGTGCAGGGGCTGGCCAGCGCGCTGGTCGCGCCCGCCGGGATGTCACTGGTGATGACGATCTTCAAGGGCGACCCGGCGCTCAACAAGGCGATGGGCCTGTGGGGCGCCGTCGGCGGCATGGGCGCCTCGGCCGGGCTGGTGCTCGGTGGGCTGCTCACCGACTTGTTCGGCTGGCGATCCGTGTTCCTGGTGAACGCGCCCATCGGGCTGGGCGTCGCCGCGCTGGCACTCGTACTGCTGCCCGCCGCACGCTCCGCCGAACGGACCCGCGGCTTCGACGTGGCCGGCGCCGTCACCTCGACCGCCGGGCTGGGCCTGCTCATCTACGCCCTGGTGGACGCGGCGGAGGCGGGCTGGACCTCGGCCAGGACGCTCGGCGTCGGCGCCGTCGCGATCGCCCTCATCGTCGCCTTCCTCGCCATCGAGCACCGCTCGGCCAACCCGCTCGTCCCTCTGAACGTCTTCCGCAGGCGCACGCTCCGCGCCGGCAACGTGATCATGTTCCTGGTGGCCATGGCGATGCAGCCGGTGGCCTTCCTGCTCAGCCTCTACACCCAGCTCGTGCTCGGCTACAGCGCTACCCTGTCGGGCCTGTCGACGCTGGCGATCCCCGCGACGATCGCGCTGACCGCCTCGTTCCTCGGCGGACGCGTGCTCACCAGGTACGGCCTGCGCACGACGACGGCCGCCGGCATGGCCTTCATCCTGGTGGGCGCGGCGCTCTACCTGCGGGTGGGGGTGCAGAGCGACTACCTGCTGGTCCTGCTTCCCGCCGAGCTGCTGACCGGCTTCGGCTTCGGCCTGCTGATCGGCGCGGTGACCGTCGCCGCCACCTCGGACGCCTCGGCGGAGGAGTCGGGGATGGTGTCGGGCCTGTTCAACGTGACGACGCAGGTGGGCATCTCGGTCGGCATCGCGGTGCTGGTGGCCGTCGCGGCCGGCGTCACGGGCGGCTCCCCCGCGCCGGAGGCGCTGGTCTCGGGCTACCGGATGGCGTTCCTGGGCTCGACCTTGCTGGCCGCGGTCGGCCTGGCGGCGGCGCTCACGATGCTCCCCAGGCCCGCCAGGGACCGGGAGCCGGTGGCGGTGTCCGCCTGACCGCCCCGCCTCAGCCAGGCCGGTTCCCACGCGGAACCGGCCTGGCTGTTTCTCAGGCTGCTATCGGGGTGAAGGCGTCGGCTTCGACTTCGACTTCGGCGAATGCCGGGAGTTCGAACCAGATGGCCTTGCCGCGGGGAGTGGGGGTACCGCCCCAGGAGCCGGAGAGCATGTCGACCAGGAAGAGCCCGCGTCCGCGCTCGGCGTCGAGGCCGACGGTGCGCATGGTGGGCAGCTGGGGGTTCTCGTCTTCGACTTCGCAGCGCAGCAGGCCGTTCTCGGCGGAGAAGCCGAGGTGGACCTGTCCGTGGGCGTGGTCCAGCGCGTTGGCGACCAGTTCGCTGACGAGGAGCTCCGCGACTTCGATCTGGTCGTCGAAGCCCCAGTCGGTCAGCTTGTCGCGGGTCAGCCGGCGGGCGGTACGCACCGAGCTGAGGTCAGGCGTCAGCCACCACGAAGCCGTGCGGCGTGTTGCCGGGCTGTGGCTGGTGGTCCGCGTAACGCTGTTCATCACCCTGCATCCCGTGTGGCAGCTGAGGTGGCTGCCGTCCGGTTCCCTCCGGTTCTCTTCTTCAGGTGAGCGTGAATTGCTCACACCACGAGAATGCCTCGGTGAGCTACGTGGAGAAGAGGTGAAAAATCCCCATATAGGCACCTATTCAGGACTACGTAGGTACCTACGTAGCTGCACGTCAGGGGTTCCAGCGCACGGTGGGGCTCCGGGTGCCGGTGTGGCACGGCCCCAGGGACGCTCTGGACGGCCTGGCCGTCCGCGCCGTCGCCGCCCGGCGCTGCGGGGGCGGTCGCAGTGGTGGCCGGGTCGGAGAGCATCCGCATGACGCGGCACTCGGTCAGGGCCGCCAGGCTTGACCTTGCCGTCGTCCTGATGGGCCGGCGTCACTCCGCCGAGCGGGATGTCGCTGATACGTGACGGCGGGCCGTGACAGCGCGCGGTCAGCCCGGAAACAGCGGTGGTCGGCATCGTCTTCCTCATCGAGAAGCACCCCCGATGAGGAGCCCCCGCCATGATGACCTTCGCCGCCGTTCTGCAGTTGCTCGTCGCCCTCTCCTTCGTGAGCATCCCCCTCGTACGCCACCGCTACGGCCGTGAGGCAGGGGTCGCCGCGGTGCGGGAGCTGGAGCGTCAAGGCGTCCCCGCCCGCATCCTGAAAGAGAACAACATCAGCTTCGACGCCAGTGGCCACGAGACCATCGTGCCCGCCACGGTCGCGCTGATCATGACGGCCCTGACCGTGCTCAACCTGATGGGAAACCACTGGGGGCAGGTCCTGTCCTGGGTCTTCCAGCCGCTCGTGCTCGTCGGCAACGTCCTCATCCTCTACAGCCAGCTGACCGCCGCCACGTCCGTGCGGAAGGCCTTCGAGCGCAAGGGCGACCCGATGCTCCGGCGCGTCGACGTGCCGGCACTGCTGAAGGCGGCCGAGAGCGGCTTCCCGAGCTGGGTGATGCCGGGTCTGCAGAACGTCCGGCACACGGTGGTGATGGGCGGTTCGATCCTCGTCCTGGTGGCGTTGATCAGCGCCTGAGCCGGGACACGCGAACGCGCCGCGCGGGCGGGATCCCGCGCGGCGCGTTCGCGTGCGCCGCTACCAGCCGCCGTTGTGGAGCTGGCCGCGCACCGCGCCGCCGGGGAACTCCGCGGTATGCAGGTTGACGTACCAGCCCTTGGGGTTGTGCTTGATGCCGTCGGCGACCTTGGCCGAGGCGGTGCCGGTGCCGGCGATGCCGTTGACGCCGGCCGGCAGGCCGTTGGCGGCGGCGAAGAAGTCCACGACCACCGGGCCGTTCTTGCCCTTCACACCGCGGTGGACGTGGCCGTTCGTGGGCGGGGCGACGCGTTTCCAGGCGGTGGCGAAGTGCACCTTGGTGCCCTTCACCCAGACGAGCCACGCGGCGCGCCCGTCCTGGTCGCCGACCTTGGCGCCGGGCGCGGGCACTTCCTGGCGGCCGTCGGCCAGCGCGGTGAGCGTGTGGTGGGACGAGCCGGCGGCCAGCACCGATTCGAGCGAAACGGGGCGTACCCGGTGCAGCTGGGCACGGACGGCGCCGCCGGGGAACTCGCCCGTGTGCAGGTTGGCGTACCAGCCCTTGGGGTTGTTCGCGATCCTGGCGAGCAGGCCCGAGTCCTTGACCGTGACGGTGCCCTTGACGGCGCTGAGCGAGGCGGGCAGGGCCGCGCCGAAGAACGGGATCTTGACGTCGCCGTTCTTGCCGGACTTGCCCTGGTGAATGTGGAACGCGGTCGGCGCGGCCACCTTCTGCCACCGGATCGCATAGTCGACCTGCTGTCCGTGGATGCGGAACACGGCGATCGCGCTGCCGTTCCGGTCACCCACCTTCGCGCCGGGGGCGGGTACTTCGTTCTTGCCCAGCAGCGTCGCCGCCAGATAGACGTCGGTGCTCGACCGCGTGTCCGCCTGTGCCATGGCCGGGCTGACGGAGGCGGCGATCAGCGCGGTGGCGAGCGCGAGGCCGGAGGCGGTGAGGATGCGCTTCGTCATGATTGACCCTTTCAGTTGCCTCAGGGGTGAGGCTCGGAGCGGTGTTCGACGCCCGGTTGTACGACCTGCGCCTCGCGCCGGGTTCAATCCGCAAATGTGTAAAAATACGCATTCGCGCTGGTAGGAGGTGGTCTGGCGGCCCCTCCCGGCCGCATGCGGGTGAACCCTCCCGTAAGAACCCCCGTACCTGTCGAAGATCGGACTTTCCTTGCCCACGACAAAACCGGAGGGAGTGGTCGCATGTGGAGTCCATCGGGGGAAAGACGATTCAGGCCGTGGTTGGGGGCGGTTTGCCTGAGCGGAAGCGTCGCGCTCGTCCTGTCGGGCTCTCCGCCGTACGCGCAGACCGGGGCGGTGGATGTCTATCTGAGCACGGTCGCGGCTGAGGGCATCTCCTGCCCGAACGTGGCGGACAAGCTGCCCGACGTCCCGGCCGCCGCCAAAGCCGAGGTGGACCGCAACCTCGCCCAACTCGACAAACAACTCCAGGAGGCCAACAACCGGCTCGCCACCTCAGCAGGAGAAGGAGGCTCCAACTTCGTCCAGAACGCCATCCTCGGCCCACTGGCCGACAAACGCGCCGCCGCCATCGACCGCATCTCCATAGCCATCGGACGCGTCGCAGAACGCCCCACCGGTCTCAACGAGCTCGCGACCTGCTCACTCGGCGACGCCGCCGCCCCATCCCAGAAGGCCACCCCATCCCAGGAGGCCACCCCGACCGACCAAGCCACCCCGACCGACCAGGCAACCTCATCCGACCAAGCCACCCCACCGGAACAAACCACCGCACCCCCGGCGACCGGCTCCGCCACGCCTGATCCCAGCGGTAGCCAGACCGCGGCCCCGGCGGCGCAGACCATCGTCTGCCCGAACGTGGCGGACAAACTGGCCGACGTCCCGGCCGCCGCCAAGGCCGAGGTCGACCGCAACCTCGCCCAACTCGACAAACAACTCCAGGAGGCCAACAACCGGCTCGCCACCTCAGCAGGAGAAGGAGGCTCCAACTTCGTCCAGAACGCCATCCTCGGCCCACTGGCCGACAAACGCGCCGCCGCCATCGACCGCATCTCCATAGCCATCGGACGCGTCGCGGAACGCCCCACCGGCCTCGACGAACTCGCCACCTGCTCGCTCGACGACGCCCAGAACGCGGCGGACGCCGGGCCCACGGCCGACGACTACGTCGACATCCGTGACGTCCCCAAGGCGGAGCAGCCAGAGGCAGGCGAGAACGCCTCAACAGGCACGTACGCCTCCCGATGCGGCACGAACCGCGACGGTCACTCCAACACCGACAACCTCATCCTCGCCCCGGGCATGTCGGACGGGGCCCAGCTCAGGCAGGACTACGTCGGCAACATGTCCACGGACGCGTTCTCGACCAACGAGAGCCTGGCCGCCGCGGACACCACCTGCCGTACCAGCGACGACCGGTCCGCCTACTTCTGGCCGACCCTGCGCGTACGCGGATCCGACGACGAATCCGCGGCCGGGGACGACACGAACAACGTCGGCACCCCCGTACAGCCGACATCTGTGAAGCTCGAGTACCGCGGGAACCTCACCTCGGAGGTGACGGCGGCGCCGCGGTTCCTCAGGATGATCTCCGGCGACGCCAGGGCGGCCAGCAACGGCGCTGAGAACGCCCGCCCGACGTTCACCTGCACGGGCTTCACCGACCGGCTGACCGACAAGTATCCGATCTGCCCCTCCGGCAGCGACCTGGTCCGCGTCTTCGACATGCCCAGCTGCTGGGACGGTCAGAACCTCGACAGCGCCGACCACCGCACGCACCTCGTCTTCCCTGACGAGACCGGCGCCTGCCCCAGCGGCACCGAGGCCGTGCCGCAACTCCGGATGACGCTCACCTACGACGACGTGCCCACCTCAGGAGACGTCCCCTTCGCGGTGGACGGACCCGCGAGCGAGCAGAACGACCCGAGCACCGACCACGCCGGCGCCATCGGCGTGATGTCGCACAGGCTCATGAACACCGTCGTCCGCTGCGTCAACAGCGGCAAGAACTGCTGACACCGACAGCATCGAGCCCGGCCTGTGGGGAAGCAGGTGGGCATGGCTCGGAGCAGCGCGTCGGCGGGTGACCGCCGATGGAGTTCGAGACGCTGGTGAAGGCCGCCCAGTGGGCCGGGGTGGAAGATCCCCGGCTGCTGGCGGCCCTCGCCGCCACACCGCGCGACCGGTTCGTGCCGCCGCGTTACGCCGCCCGCGCCCCTTTCGACGAACCGATCCCGATCGGCCACGGCCAGCCCACCTCGCAGCCGTCCCTGATCGCGCAGATGATCGACGCCCTGCGGCTGTCGGGCACGGAGACGGTCCTGGAGATCGGCACCGGGTACGGCTACCAGACCGCCCTGCTCGCCCGCATGGCCCGCCGGGTGTACTCGATGGAACGCCACGCCGACCTGGCCCGGCACGCGCGGGCCAACCTCGCCGCAGCCGGGGTGACCGGCGCCGAGGTACTGGTGGGCGACGGCACCGCCGGCCTGCCCGAGCACGCGCCCTTCGACGCCGTCGTCGTGTCCGCCACGGCCCGGACCGTGCCCGCCCCGCTCGCCGAGCAGCTAGCCGAGGGTGGACGGCTGGTCATGCCGATCCACGAGGAGCTGGACGAGACCGTCGTGCTCTTCGGCAAGCGGCACGGCCGCCTGGTCCAGGAGCGCCTGCTGACACCCGCCCGGTTCGTCCCTCTGATCGGCGAACACGTGGACGACACACCCGGCCGGTGAATGCGTGATGACACGAATGACTCCGACTGACCACAGGACAGGTCAGGTAAATGTGCGAGTCAGCGAAAACGCCGCGCACTTGTGGCAGCTTCGGACGGCTTACAGCCACATATCGGCATCAAGGGGGTTCTGTCGCGGCTGTGCCGCCTCGACCGCTACGGTATGGGGCTGAGCGCCGCCGCCGAGGCGGCGACCTCGGACGATCAGCGAAGATCAGGGGACCATTTCGAGGAAGTTGAAGTGACGACTGCGGCGTCGCCGCGTCCCCCTACTCTTGCCGAGATCCTGGCCCGCCCGCTTTGAGGGCTTTGTGGTGGATCGCCATTAGGGCGATCGGGATGGGGTCAATCCACACCGCCCTCAAGCGGCCAATGATCTTGCAATTGCTCCCGTACTCCGTCAAACAGGCATGGATTCCGATTTATCATGACTTATCAGTCTTACCCATTAGACCAGCCGCTTCCGACTCAGCCGGCGACGCCGGACGCTCCCCCGGCCGAGGCCGTCAAGGCGCCGGCAGAGGGCGAAGAGGACAGCGGCGGCGTCCTCGACGTACTCGAGAAGATCGGCTCGGTGGTGGTCCCGGCCGGTGTCACGCTGTACGCGCTGCTGTACATGGGCTTCAAGGAGATGTACAGCGTCTTCGGCATCACGCCCGAGCAGGCCGGCATAGACCAGTCCGTGCTCTTCGGGCGGCTCCTGGGCTCCCTGCTGCCGCTGACGCTGATCGCCGCCTCCTGTATCGGCCTGCTCATCAGCCTGGGCTGGCTGCTCAACCTCATCACCCGCGGCTGGGCCGGTCGCCTGTTCCAGGCCGTCCGGAAACGCCCGTGGATCGTCGCCGTGATCGCCGCGGTCTGGGCCGGTCTGTCCTACATGGGATTCCTCTATTACGTGTACACCGCGGTGGAAGAGCACCTGGGGGGTGGTGAGGTCGTCTTCGCGATCGTGCTGGGCTTCCTGGCCTATGTGGTGCCCTTCCGGCTGCTGCGCCGCAAGTCGATCGGCCGCGCCGGGATGAAGGTCCTGATCGGGGCCTTCACGGGGGTCGGGCTGGGATACGCGCTCATCATCCAGATGGTCTTCGGCGCCGTGCAGGTGCAGGAGACCGGGCAGGCCAACGCGCTGCTCGACAGCCTCGGCTTCCAGGACCAGTGGGCCAGGCTCCAGGACAGCAGCGGCAAGACGCTCTACGACGGGCGCTGGATGATGCTGCTGGGCGAGTTCGAGGGCGGATACGCCTTCTACGACTGCGACAAGCTGATGACCTTCCGCAAGTTCTCGGAGAGCACGATCCTGATCGACATCCAGCTCGATCCCGACCGGGAAAAGGGCTTCACCTGCGGCACGCTCGCCGACAAGGACAAGAAAGCCGGCTGACCCCGCATGACCCTCGTCCTGTACGGCGAGCGCCGCCGTACAGGACCTCGGCATTTCCGCAAATCCAGTTACGACGTGGTCACGACCGGTTAAAGTCCAACCCACTCGCTGGCGCAGATATGACGACGATGGGGGCCGAGGTGGCTCAGCACCTGAACGCGGCGCTGGCGGAGCTGGTGATCCTCCGTCGGTTCCGCCGAAGGAAAGTTCGTTTCGGCCGCCGGACCGGGCCTTTGGTCCTTCAGTGCGAGCCCTCGGACTACGACGCGGCCGACCTCGAGGCGATCCGATCGTGGCCCGCGGAGTACTACGAAGAGTATTCGAGCGTCCTGCCGATCAACGAGCCGTGCACAACCCCGCCGAACGCCGACCTGTCGCAGTTCGCGGCGGAATTGCGGGCCGTCGCGCACAGGTTCTCGCGTCCCGCCTACCGGCTTCCCCTCGTCTTCCCCCGCTTCGAGGCCGCGTACGCGCTCGCGAACTGGAATCTCCGCGACCCGGAGCAGAAGCGCCTCGCCGAGCTGGGTGAACTGGACGCCGAGCTGGAGGAGAAGGTCAAGGAGGCGATCGACAGGGCCCGGCAGAAGATCCTGCGGGAGGTCCGCAAGGCGATCAAAAAGGTCGTCACCAACTCCTACCTCGGAAACCTGGCGAGCGGCATTGTCGGCCTGGTGATCGGCATATTCGGCGCTTTCCAGGTCCGTGCCCACTGGACCCTGCGCTGGTACCGGAAGAAGGCGTTCAAACGGCCGCTGGGGACCACCGAGGAGCTCGTCAGGGAACTGCGCCGGCTGCTGATCGAGCCGCCCAAGAACGACATCGACGAAAAAGAGCTCCTGCTCGTCAAGGCCCTGCTGGCGGATGTCAACGCGCACCATGGGCTTTTCCGCCGGCTCAACCGGGTGCGCCGTCCCGTCATTCTCCTGCCCGACGTCGACCTCGTCCCGGCGCGGCGGAAGATCAGAGATACGCTCCTCGCCGCGTACGATCACGGATCCCGTGGCCTGCGCGCCTATCCCGTCGTCGTGGCGACCTCGGCGCGGGGCGGAGCACCGGTCGCGAGAGGGGCCAATCCGCCCGTCTCTCCTGTCGAACTCGCCAAGGAGATTCCGGCGCTGTTCGCACGGCGGAAAGAGGCCATCGAGAACATCATCGCCGGCGGCGCCGAGCCGGTGCCCAGCCGGCTGCTGCCGGTCACCCTGGGATCGGGTCCGGCGCCGAAACCGCCCCGCAGGGGGCCGGGGCCGCTGACCCTCACCACCGAGATGTTCGCTCTCGCGGGTGTCCTGGGTTTCGTCGCGTACGCGGTGATCCTCCCGCCACCGGAGCCGGCGAGCTGCGGGGAAGGGCTCGTGGTGATGGGCCGCGACTGCATCGGCGTGTCGGACGGCACAGGCGTGCTCATGCCGGATCTCGACGGCATGCCGGAGGTCTTCGCGCGCATCGAGGCGGAGAACGATCGGATCGCGGCGAAACCGTACGCCACCGTGGCGTTGATGATCCCCATGCAGTCGGACATCCCGGCCGTGCGCAAGCAGATCCTGAGCGAGGTGCAGGGCGCCTATCTGGCCCAGCTGCAGGCCAACACCCCCGACGCCGCGAAGCCCCCGATCCGCCTCGTCCTCGCCAACCCCGGCCGCGACTACGGGTACTGGCAGAAGACCGTGGATTACCTCACCGAGAGGGAACCGCAGCTCCGCGTCGTCGCCGGGTTCAACCTCAGCCTGACCAACACGTGGAACGCGATGCACCACCTGACCAAGGACCTGGGGATCCCCGTCGTCGCAAGCCTGGTCACCTCATCTGATTTCGCCAATCCAGAGACCCAGGACCGGGGCCGGGATCCGTTCCCCGGCCTGGCTCGCGTGGTCTCGACCACCAAAGAGCAGGCCGAGGCGCTGCTCAAGTCCGACCCGAAGCTGGCGGGCGCCGAGAGCGCGCTCGTCGCGGACACCCGGCCCTTGGACAACTACGACAAGTCGCTGCGCGACGCCTTCACCGAGGCCAGGAAGGGCAAGAAGGGCACCGGGGTCCAGGACATGACGTACGAGTCACCCGGCCTTGAGGAGCCCGGCCGCACGCCGAACCGGTTCCAGGACTTCGCCTTGAACATCTGTCAGTCGAACGCCCGTTTCATCTATTTCGCCGGCCGGGCCTTCCATCTGAAGCTCTTCGTCAAGACGCTGGCGAACACCTACTGCGCCGGCAAGAAGTCCTACACCGTGATCACCGGCTCCGACGCGACGACACTCGACAGCCGCCTGGACGCCGAGGACCTCGAACTCATCCGGGGCGACCCGGGCGGCGGCAGACCGTCCGTGTCCGTCGAGTACGCCGCCCCGGCCCACCCCGCCGCCTGGAACATCGAGGTGGCGAAGTGGTGGCGGGAGAACACCCGCAAAGGCTCCAAGCCGAAGCGGGAAGACCTCCCGCGCTATCTCGCCGAGCCGCAGGAGTCCCTGGCACGGCTCCGGCACCTCATCGCCACCGCCAAGATCGGCCCTGTGGCACTCGAGGACGGGCGTACGATCATCACCCACGACGTGGTCCTGACCGCCCACCGGGCCCTGGCGAAAGCGGTCGCGATCAGCCCCACGGAGGTCCCTTCCCGGCAGGACGTCAAGGACGTTCTCGCCGACCTGCACGCCGCCTACCGGATCCAGGGCGCGAGCGGCTTGATCTGCCTGACCGCCGCGGGCAATCCGTACGACAAGGCACTCCCGGTCGTCCGGCTGGACCCGGCCTCGGGAAAGCTGACGTTCAAGGGCGTCGCCTGGCCGGAGGGGAAGCCCCCGAACAACAACTGCGTCGTGCCGCAGACCACCTCATAGGACACCCCCGTATCAGAAAGCATCCCCAGTCCCTGCCGTGGGCTGCCTACGTACGTGGAATAGGTACCTATACGGGGAGTTTTCACCTCTTCTTGCGGCACCTCACTGAGGCATTCTCGATGGTGTGAGCAACCCAGGCTCACTGAACGAGAGGCAAGGAAGAGGACCCACTCGGGGTAGGACATGAACAGGCTTCTGATGAGCAGCATCCTGACCGCGGTCACCGGCCGCCGCCAGACCACGTGCCGCACGGCCTCGTGGTGGCTCTCGCCTGACCTCGGCTCGGTGTGCGATGCCCGCCGGCTGACCCGTGACAAGCTCGCCGCCTGGGGTCTCGACGACCAGGTGGAGGCCACGGAGCTGCTCGTCAGCGAGCTGGTCGGCAACGCGCTGGAGCACGCGTACGGGCCGGTCCGCCTCAGCTTCTCCGCCGAGGACGGCCTGCTGCGCTGCGAGGTCGAGGACGAGAACCCCGACCTGCCGCACATGCTGGTCGTCGACGCGGACGCGGAGAGCGGACGCGGGCTGTTCCTCGTCGACACGCTGTCCTGCTGCTGGGGCGGCGAGCGTACGGCGCGCGGCAAGGCCATCTGGTTCGAGCTGCCGGTGTTCGCCCGCGCCGAGACCGACGCCCCCATCGGCGCCCTCGCCCCGGTCGCCGCCTGAGCCCGGTAACCACCAGAGCCCCGGCCGCCCCTGAGCCCCGAAAAGCCCCGATCGCCCCCTGAGCCCCGGGCTCTCCCGCCCCGGCTAGCGGACTACTCCCACTCGATGGTGCCCGGAGGCTTGCTCGTCACGTCGAGCACCACCCGGTTGACCTCCCGGACCTCGTTGGTGATCCGGGTCGAGATGCGCGACAGCACGTCGTAAGGCACCCGCGCCCAGTCGGCCGTCATCGCGTCCTCGGACGTCACCGGCCGCAGCACCACCGGGTGCCCGTACGTGCGCCCGTCCCCCTGCACCCCCACCGACCGCACGTCGGCCAGCAGCACCACGGGGCACTGCCAGATCTGCCGGTCGAGGCCGGCCCGGGACAGCTCCTCGCGGGCGATCGCGTCGGCCTCGCGCAGCAGGTCCAGGCGCTCGCGGGTGACCTCGCCCACGATGCGGATCCCGAGGCCGGGGCCCGGGAAGGGCTGGCGCCAGACCATGGCGGACGGGAGCCCCAGCTCCTCGCCCGCCCGGCGCACCTCGTCCTTGAAGAGCGCGCGCAGCGGCTCGACCAGCTTGAACTGGAGGTCGTCAGGCAGGCCGCCGACATTGTGGTGGGACTTGATGTTGGCGGTGCCGGTGCCGCCGCCCGACTCCACCACGTCGGGGTAGAGCGTGCCCTGGACCAGGAACTCCACCGGCCCGTCGGCCATGATGGCGCGCTGCTCGTCCTCGAAGACGCGGATGAACTCGCGGCCGATGATCTTCCGCTTCTCCTCCGGGTCGGAGACGCCCTCCAGCGCCTTCAGGAAGCGGTCGGCGGCGTCCACCACGCGCAGCTTCACGCCCGTGACGGCCACGAAGTCGCGCTCCACCTGCTCGGCCTCGCCCTTGCGCAGCAGGCCGTGGTCGACGAAGACGCAGGTCAAGCGGTCGCCGATGGCGCGCTGGACGATCGCGGCGGCCACTGCGGAGTCGACGCCGCCGGACAGGGCGCAGATCGCGCGGCCGTCGCCGACCTGGCGGCGCACGGCGTCAATGGAGTCTTCGACGATGTTGAGCATGGTCCACGACGGGCGGCAGCCGGCGGCGTCGAGGAAGTGCTTGAGGACCACCTGGCCGTGCTCGGAGTGGAGCACCTCCGGGTGGAACTGCACGCCGTAGAGGCCGCGCTCAGGGTGCTCGAAGGCGGCGACCGGGGTCTCGCTCGTCGAGGCGGTCACCGTGAAGCCCTCGGGGGCCGCGGCGACGCTGTCACCGTGTGACATCCAGACCGTCTGGGCGTCCGGCAGTCCGGCGAAGATCACCCCTTCGTCGAGCACCTCCAGCGCGGTGCCGCCGTACTCGGCCACGCCCGTGCGGGCCACCTCGCCGCCCAGCGCCTGCGCCATGGCCTGGAAGCCGTAGCAGATGCCGAACGTGGGCACACCCGTCTCGAACAGCCCGTGCGGCACCGGCGGGGCGCCTTCGGCATAGACCGAGGACGGGCCGCCGGACAGGATGATCGCCTTGGGGTTCTTGGCCATCATCTCCTCGACCGGCATGGTCGAAGGCACGATCTCGGAGTAGACGTGGCACTCGCGCACACGCCTGGCGATGAGCTGCGCGTACTGTGCGCCGAAGTCGACCACCAGCACTGTGTCGAATTCAGACACCGTGAGAACCCCCCAAAGGCGAAATGCGGTGACTACAGTCTATCGGCCTTGTGCATTACGCCTGGCCTGCCTACCGGCACTCGTGCTAACACAGAACAATGGATCTTGTCTGGCCGGTGACCGCGTGGGCCCTGTGGACCGCCGCGCTGGCCGCCGCCTTCAAGGTGTCCAGCCGCGAGCGCCCGCGAGGGACGCCGCGACACGAGGCGCCACCGGCCGTGGTCGAGCTGTTACGCGGCATGCGGGCCCAGGAGGTGTTCCACTCGGCGCTGTTCGAGCTGGCCGGGCGCGGGTGGCTGACGATCGAGGACGATCGCCTCTCGCTGGCGCCCCTGAGGCAGGAGCCGCTCCTCCCGTACGAGCGATGGGTCCTGGAACGGGTGGTCGCCCGCCTGGCGGGCCGGCCGTACGCGCCCGTGATGGCGGTCATGCCCGAAGGGGCCGAACTGGACGGCGGCCTGGTGCCGCTGGCCCGGCAGACCGCGATCGACCTGGGCCTGGCGCGGCGACGCTGGCCGACCATGATCGTTCCGGTGCTCCTGGCCGCCGGGCTGTTCATCCCCTGGTACGCCACCATCTCCGCGGCCGGGCTGTCGTGGCCGGGGATGATCGCGACGATGGTGTCGTTCGTGGCCGGGGTGGGGCTGCTCATGGCGGGCCGGGGGTTCCTGCTGACTCCGGCCGGGCGGGAGATCGCCGGGCCGGACGCCGAGCCGACGGATCCCGGGCAGGAGTGGATCTTCACGGGCAGCGGCTGGCACGGCGACGAGATCGAGCCGCCCGGATCCGCCGCGTCCGGCCCCAAACGGCAGGAGGTCTCCGGTTACGTCGTCAAGCACTGGGCCGTGGCCGACCCGGATCCCGAGACGACGAGCGGCAGGTGCGCCTACTACGTGGCCGTGCACGACGGCAGCTCGGAGAAGGCCAGGTCGTTCCTGGTCACGCAGGGCCTCTATCAGGACGTGCTGCCAGGCGACCACGTCCGGCTGCTGGTCAGGCCGCACAGCGGCACGGTGGTGCGGATGCTGGCCCACGAACGTCACTGGTAGGGCGGCAGGTTCCCGGTGAGCAGGGTCTCGGTCTGCAGGCGCAGCCGGGCGGCGTACCGGGGATCGGTCAGCACCAGGAACCGCTCCTCGCGGATGGCCGCCACGACCAGGCCGGCCACCTCGGCCGGCTCGATGCCGCGCTCGGCCGCCCGGCCGACCCATTCCCGCGCGTCCGCCTCGTCCTGGGTGGGGGTGGCGACCAGACCGGCCGGGCGTACGCGCTCGGAGTCGGCGATGCGGGTCCTGACCGCGCCGGGGCAGAGCGCGGTCACCCGGAGTTTGGCGCCCGTGGCGGCCAGGTCCTCGGCGAGGGCCTGGGACGCGGCCATCGCGGCGTACTTGGTGACCGCGTACCCGCCCGATCCCGGCGTGGTGAACAGCCCGGCCACCGACACCGTGTTGACGATGTGCCCCTCGGTGTCCTGCTCGATCATGCGCGGGACGAACGCGTGGATGCCGTGGAGCACGCCCCACAGGTTCACGCCCAGCAGCCAGGCGAAGTCCTCCTCGCCACGGGTCCATATGCGGCCGCCCTGGAAGACGCCGGCGTTGTTGCAGAGGACGTGCACGGCGCCGAGCTCGCCGAAGCAGCGGTTGGCCAGGTGCCGTACGGCCGCCGCGTCGGAGACGTCGGTGACCTGCGTGAGCACCTTGCCGTCGCCTGCCTGGTGGGCCGTCTCGGCGAGGCCGCCGGGATCGACGTCGGCGAGCATCAGCGCCATGCCCTCGGCCGCGAACCTGAGCGCCAGCGCCCGCCCGATGCCGCTGGCCGCGCCGGTCACCACGGCGACCTTGCCGGAGAGCTCCCGCACAGGATCATCCTCCCCTCGCTCGCGACCGACGCTACCTGACGGGCCGCCGCCGCCCTAGAGAACGCTCGGAGAATGCCGTCCCTCCCCCGCACTCTGGCTGGGGTCCCTTGGGAGTAGAGGGGGGAGGGTGTCCGGTCCCTTCGGGCGAGGAGAGAGGGCCGGGGGTCAGAGGATGCGGTCGATCAGGCCCAGGGGCGGCGAGCCGAGGTCGAACAGGGCCTTGTGGTAGCGCTGCAGGCTGAAGTCCGCGCCCCACTCCGCCCGCGCCCGCTCCCGCAGGTCGAGGATGAGCAGCTTGCCCCAGGTGTAACGCCCGTACGTCGGGTCGAACGTCGCCCGCCTGGCCTCCGACAGCGCGGCCGGCCCGGCCAGGTGCGTGTCGGACTCGAAGCGCCTGGCGCCCTCCTCGACCGTCATCTGCCCGGTGTGCACGCCGATCGCGCAGGCCAGCCGGGTGACACGGAGCAGCGCCTCCACCCAGACGCCGATCTCGAACCGCGGGTCGCCCGGCTCGAAGCCCTCCTCCACGCACAGTTCCTCGGCGTAGTGCGCCCAGCCCTCGATGAACGCGAGGGACTGCAGGAGCCGGCGCACGTCCGACTTGGCCCGCCGCAGCGCGCGGGCGTGCGAGAAGTGCCCGGGCGCCACCTCGTGCACGTTGATCGCCGGCAGCGTCGCGTGGCTGAAGACCTCCAGCCACTCCTCCTGGTCCTGCTCCGGCCAGGACGGGTCCGGTGGCGTGATGTAGTACCAGGACGGGCCCTCGGGCTCGCCGGGCGAGTTCCACGCCATCATGGCCATCGCCCAGCGCCGCGACTCGGGCGCCAGCCCCACCAGGCACTCGCCGTCGTGGTAGGGCACGAGGTCCTTCTCGCGGGTGAACGCGATGGCCTTCTCGGTGCCGATCCGCGCCGCCTCGATGACCCCGTCGGGGTCGGGATGGTCCTTGACCAGCTCCCGTACGACGTCCAGCGGCGCCCGGTCCCGCTCCCCCAGCTTGGCGCAGGACTCGGCGAGCAGGCCCATCAGCCGGTCCCGCTCGGCGTCGGCCCGCTCGGCGAGCCTGCCCAGGTCGACGGGCAGCCCTTCGGCCGTGCCCATGAGCCTGGCCAGCGCCTCGCCGCCGAGCGCCGCGTTGGGGTCGCCCTCGGCCGCGGCCCGCTCGACGTGGGCCACGAGCAGGCTGTGCGCCTTGAGCGCGGCCTCGTCGGTGACCCCGGCGGACAGTCCCCTGGTCGCGGCGAGCAGGGACTGCGCGACGGGGGCCGGGACCTGGTCGAGCGAGGCGATCGCCTGGTCCACCGCCTCGGGCCAGAGCGCGAGGTGGGCCGCCTTGGCCGCCTCGCGCTCCTCCTCGGGGGCGTAGTCGCGGTCGTAGCAGGCGAGGTCGAGGTTCGAGAGGTGGATCAGCGGGTTCTTGCGGTGCAGCTCCAGCTCGCCGAACTGAGTGCGCAGGCTCTCCTCGAACACCTGTAGGTGCTCGGCGTCATGCGCGTCCGCGGGCAGCGGCCCCTCGCCGAGTCGCGCCAGACCGGACCGCACGCCCGCGGGCGAGAGGTCCTGGATCCGGCCGTCGTACTCGTGCCTGCCGCCGCCCTCGCGCGCCTCGGCCACGAACAGGTCGGTGATGGCTCGCAGCCTGGCGTCAAGTTCTGTCATGCGGCCGACGCTAGCGCACACCTTTCGCCCCGGTTTATACAAGTGCGTAGCGGTCGGCCGTAATGTGAGAATGATTCTCATGGCCCTCCGGATCACGACGCTCGCGGAGCGTCCCGAGTTCGCGTCGTCGCTGTTCGAGATGGACCATACGTGGCACGATTTCGTGCTCGAGGACCCGATGGCGGACCTGTTCTATCCGTTCGCCACCACGACCTACGCCGACTACGTGCTGGTGGCCGACTCCGACGAGGAGCCGGGACGGCTGGCGGCGCGGGCGTGCATGATCCCGTTCCTCTCCGGGGGCTCCGAACTGCCGGACGACGGGTGGGACGGCGTGATCAGATACGGCTGGCTGGCCCGCGAGCGCGGCGAGCGGCCCGACAGCATCTCCGCCCTGGAGATCTCCGTCCGCCGCGACCTCCAGGGGACGGGGCTCTCCTACCTGATGCTCGCGGCCATGCGCGAGCGCGCCGCCGGCCTCGGCTACCGCGAGCTGGTGGCGCCGGTCAGGCCCAACAGGAAGCACCTCGAACCGCGCACCCCCATGGCCGAGTACACCTTCAGGACCCGCGCCGACGGCCTGCCCCATGACGCCTGGTTACGCGTGCACGTGCGGGTGGGCGGGAAGATCGTCAAGGTGGCGCCGCGCTCGATGGTCGTGTCGGGCACGCTGGCGGAGTGGCGGCGGTGGACGGACCTGCCGTTCGACCGGCCGGGCCCGGTGGAGGTGCCCGGCGCGCTCACCCCGGTGCACTGCGACGTGGAGCAGGACCACGCCGTGTACGTCGAGCCGAACGTCTGGGTCAGCCACCCCCTGGCCTGAGCGCGACCCGGCGCCGCAGCTCGTCGGCGAACTGCCCGGCGTCCAGCCCCTTGGCGGCCGCCCACGCGTCCTCGTGATACGTCGCCAGATGCCGGTCGGCGGCATCTCCGACCAGCGACACCACCGTGCCGGTCTCGCCTCTGGCCCGCATGCGCTCGACCAGCTCCAGCGCCGCCCAGAGCGCCGTGCCCGACGAGCCGCCCACCGCGAGCCCCGTGACCGCCCTGAGGTGCCGGGCCGCCGCCACGCTCGCCGCGTCGGGCACCGGGATGACGAGGTCGACGAGATCGGGCCGGAACCCCGGCTCGACGCGGGGTCGCCCGATGCCCTCGATCCGCGACGGCATCCCGGTCGCGTAGTCGGACACGTCGAGCGTCCATCCCGGGAAATATGCCGAATTATCGGGATCGGCCACCGCGACCCGGCAGGGGACGTCGTGCTCGCGTACCCACCGCCCGAGCGTGGCGGAGGTGGCACCCGTGCCCGCGCCCGTCACCACCCAGTCGGGCCGCACCTGGGCGAACAGCTCCTCCCCCAGGTCGTGCTCGGCCGCCCGGCCGAACTGGTCGAGGAAATGGCCCGGGATCCCGCGCGCCGCGTCGTAGATCGCCAGTGGCGGCGTCACGAACCTGCACTCCCCGCCCAGCGCCTCCACCGCCCTGGCCCGCGCCTGGCTGCGCTCGCCCGGCATGACCACGATGTACGGCAGCCCGAGCCGCCGGGCGAACCAGGCCTGCGCGACGGCCGCGTTGCCACCCGTGGCCTCCACCACGGTCGTGCCCTCGCCGACCAGCCCGTCGAGGACGGCCCGCCGGAACAGCGCCCTGGCGTGCCGGTGCCGCAGGCTCCCGGTCGGCTGCGCGGACTCGTCCTTCAGCAGCAGCCTGATCCCGGGCGCCTGGACCGGGAAGTCGATCAGCGGGGTGGGCTCCCCCGCCGCCAGCACGTCGAGGGCCCGCGCGTTCCAGCTCACGGCTCCACCCTGCCAGGCCGGGGCAGGCCGGGCGGCGCCGTTCGCCACGAGCCGACCGATCCGGCGGGCGGCCGGCGAATCCGGGTGCCGCGGTCAGAGGATCTCGGTGGTTTCGCCCGGAGCGAGCAGCCGGAGCCTGTCGCCGTACCCGGCGAACGCCTTCTCCACGGTGTCCCGCCCCTGCGTGAAATGCGCCCAGTGCTCGAAGTGCAGCGGCACCACGTGCCGGGCCCCCAGGATCTCGGCCGCCGTCACGGCGTCGTCGCTGGTCAGCGTCAGGTAGCCGTCGACCAGCGGCGTGCGCGCCCCGCCCGCGAACAGCAGCGCCACGTCCACGGGGCCGAACCGCCCGGCGATCTCCCGTACGACGTCCAGCGAGGCGTTGTCCCCGCTCACGTAGACGGTCGGCAGCCCGTCACCGCTGAGCACGAACCCGGTCACCTCGCCCACCAGGTGCTCGGTTCCGTCTGGCCCGTGCTGGGCGGGGACGCCGGTCACCCGCGGCCCGTCGCCCACCGTGACGGACGTCCAGTTGGGCAGCGCCCGCACGGAGGATCCCAGCCGCCCGGCCGCCGACCCGGTGGAGAGCACCAGCGGAACGGACGCCAGGTAGTCCCGCCCGGCCCTGTCGAGGTTGTCCGGGTGCTGGTCGTGGGAGAGCAGCACCGCGTCCACGGCCCCGAGCTCGGCCGCGCCGGAGGCGGGCCCCGCGGTCTTCGTGAGCGCCCTGTTCCCGATCGGGTAGTCGCCGGGCGCGTCGAACGTGGGGTCGGTCAGCAGGCGCACCCCGCCGATCTCCAGGACCGCCGTCGGCCCTCCGAGGTAACGAATCTCCATGGACGTCAACGACACCGGCTCAGGACGGCTTATTCCACGCCGAGCCCGTTGATGATCCGCCCGGTCGACCGATGGCAGAGCGCGCGGAAGTCGGCCTCGGCCATCCCGATCCGCCCGCTCAGGTACTGCTGGACCAGCCCCTGCGCGCTCGACGTGATCGTCATCGCCGTCTCCAGGGGATCGTCCTCGCGCAGCCGCCCCGTACGCATGCCCTCCTCCACGAGCTCGGCGACGACGCTGAACGGCGGCCCCTGCCCGTCGCGGAAGTCCTCCGGGAAGCGCCGCGCGCCCGCCCAGGCGTCCAGGATCAGGAACCGGTACAGGTGCGGGCTCCCGAGCGCGAAGTCGAGGAAGTCGTCCAGCGCGGCCATGCACCGCTCGTCCCACGTCCCCGAAGGAGAGCGCCGCCGCCATGACTCGGCCAGCTCGCGGGCGCTGCGGTCGGCGACCGCGCGCAGCAGGGCGTCCCGGTTGGGGTAGTGGCGGTAGATGGCCATGGCGGTGATGCCCACGGCGTCGCCCACGCGCCGCATGCTGACCGCGTCGGCGCCGTCCTCCAGGAGGATCCGCCGCGCGACGGCCACGATGCGCCCGGCCGTGCCCTGATCGTTCACGTTTACAGCGTAGACGTCACTTCAACCGCAGCCGCCGCATCGTCTTGAGCGTGGTGGCCAGGGTGGCGGCCCACTTCTCGTACGGCAGCCCGAACGGCGGCTCGAACCCCAGCCAGCCCGCCTGCGAGGCCACGGTCTTGGACTCGGTGTAGCGCAGCAGGCCCTCGGAACCGTGCCGGCGGCCCAGCCCGGACGCCTTCATGCCGCCCATGGGGGCGTCGTAGGAGGCGTAGGCCGAGGCGTACCCCTCGTTGATGTTGACCGTGCCGGCCTTGACGCGGGCGGCGAGCGCGCGGCCGCGCGGGAGGCTGGAGGTCCAGATGGAGGCGTTCAGGCCGTAGATGGTGTCGTTGGCCAGCTCGACCACCTCGTCCTCGGAGGTGAACGGGTAGAGCGCGACCACCGGCCCGAACGTCTCGTTGCGGCACAGCTCCATGTCCTCGGCGACGCCGGTGAGCACGGTCGGCTCGTAGAACAGCGGGCCCAGGTCGGGCCTGGCCTTGCCGCCGGTCAGCAGCCTCGCGCCCTTGGCCAGGGCGTCGTCCACGTGCGCGCCGACCGTGTCGAGCTGGCGCCGCGAGGTGAGCGAGCCCATCTGCACCGACCAGTCGTGGCCCGCGCCCAGCTTCATGCCCCGGACCTGCTCGACGAAGCGCTCGGCGAAGGCGTCGAACACGGACGCGTGCACGTACAGGCGCTCGATCGACAGGCAGAGCTGCCCGGCGTTCGTGAAGCAGGCCCGGATGGCCCCCTGGACGGCCACGTCGAGGTCGGCGTCGTCGAGCACCACCATCGGGTTCTTGCCGCCGAGCTCCAGCGAGCAGCCGATGAGCCGCTTGGCCGCCTCCTCGGCGATCTTCCTGCCGCCGCGCGTCGATCCCGTGAACGCCACGTAGTCGGCGTCGTCCAGCAGCGCGTCGCCGATCTCGGCCGGCTCGCCGAGCACGACCTGCCAGATCTCGCGCGGCATGCCCAGCTCGGCCAGCAGGTCGATGGTCCACAGCGTGGACTGGGCGGTCTGCGTGTCCGGCTTGTGCACGATCGCGTTGCCGGCCAGCAGCGCGGGCACCGCGTCGGTGACGCCCAGCGCGAGCGGGTAGTTCCACGGGGAGATCAGCGCGACCACGCCCTTGGGCCGGCGCAGCTCCACGACGCGGGTGGCGCCGGGGAAGACGCCCTTGCGGGCGCGGGGCGCGAGCAGGCCGGGCGCCCGGCGGGCGTAGTGGAGAGCGCAGCCCGCGACGTCGAGCACCTCCTCGAAGGCGTGCTTGCGGGCCTTGCCCGTCTCGTCCTGGACGATGTCGAGGATCTCGGCGCGCCGGTCGAGGATCGCGTCGTGCAGCCGCAGGAACGGTCTCGCCCGCTCCGCCACGGGCCTGCGCGCCCACTCGTCCTGGGCGGCCCTGGCCTTCTCGTACGCCCTGCGGACGTCGTCGACGTCCGAGACGGGCAGCTCAGCGAGGGTTTCGCCGGTGAAGGGGGCGATGATGTGCCGTGTCCTACCGCTGGACGTCACGTGCATGCCAGAAGGATATTCCGCCCGGCTACCCACGGGTAGTTTTTGCGGATTCGCGCCGTAGCGACAGAATCCCTACATGGCAACCTTCGCTCCGCTACGCCCCGGAGATCCACAGCGGCTGGGGGGCCTGGATCTCCTCGGCCGGCTCGGTGAGGGCGGTCAGGGCGTCGTCTACCTCGCCCAAGGCCACAATGACTCCCGCGTGGCCGTCAAATGGCTGCGGCCCGACCTGTCGGGCGACCAGGTGAGCGCCGAGAGGTTCATGCGCGAGGTCCAGGTGGCCCAGCAGGTGGCGCCGTTCTGCACCGCCGCCGTCCTCGGCACCGGGGTCGAGGAGGATCGGCCGTACATCGTCAGCGAGTTCATCGAGGGACCCTCGTTGCACCGGGTCGTGCAGGAGGAGGGGCCGCGCACGGGCACCGTGCTGCACCGCCTGGCCATCGGCACCGCCACCGCGCTGGCCGCCATCCACCAGGCCGGCATCGTCCACCGTGACTTCAAGCCGGCCAACGTGATCATCGGCGCCGACGGGCCCCGGGTGATCGACTTCGGCATCGCCAGGGCGCTGAACGCCACCTCCACGATCAGCAGCATGGTCGTGGGCACGCCGGCGTACATGTCGCCCGAGCAGATCATGGGGCACACGGTCGGCCCGGCCGCCGACATGTTCTCGTGGGCGAGCGCGATGGTCTTCGCCGCCTCCGGGCAGGCGCCGTTCGGCAGCGACACGATGCCCGCGGTGATCAACCGCGTCCTCAACCAGCATCCCGACCTGGGCATGCTCGACGGGCAGCTGCGTGACGTGGTGGCCGCGTGCCTGTCCAAGGACCCGGCGCAGCGGCCGAGCGCCGAGCAGGTCATCATGCAGCTGCTGCGGCACCCGGCGCCGGGTGCCGCGCCCGTCTCCGGGCCGCAGCCCGCGCCCGGCTCCGGCTTCCTCGCGCAGGCCGCCGCCGAGGCCGCCCCCGCGCCGCCGTCGCCCTTCGCGTCGCCGTCAGGGCCGCTGGGCCCGCACCCGGGCCCGCACTCCGGCCCACACTCGGGGCCGCCGTCGGGGCCCATGTCCGGTCCCCTTCCAGGTCCGCCGCCAGGGCCCGCATCGGGTCCGCACCCGGCCCCGCCGTCGGGCCACGTCCCGTACGGGCCCGGCGGGCACTCCGGCCCGATCCCGCACACCGGCTCCGTCGCCCCGTCCCCCCAGCCGCCGTGGCAGCCTCCCGGAGGCTACGGCCAGCCCACGCACCCGAGCTGGGGCGAGCAGCGGCCGAGGAAGAGCAGGGCGCCGCTGGTCGCCGGCATCACGGTGGCGGTCGCGCTGCTGATCCTCGCCGGCGTGGTCGTCTACATCCAGGTCGACAAGTCGTCGACGCTGGCCGGCCCGGCCAAAACCCCGGCGACCAACTCGACGAGGAGCAGGACGACCACCAGCCCGGCCCCCACCGAACCGGCCGTGCCGAGGCCGGGCGTCAAGAAGACGCTCCCCGGCGCGAACATCTCCCTCTACGAGGACCCGGGCGACGCGATCGTGCTGACCTCCTACGAGGTCTACGACAAGAAGAAGGACGACTGGATCGACTACGCCAGGGGGTCGCTGCACGGCTCGTTCACGAAGTACGCCGCCAACTGGGAGTCGAGGACCTCCCCCGACGGCCGCTACCTCGCGGAAAGGGGCAGGAGCTACAGCTCCGACGACTTCGACTTCATCGTCCTCACCGACCGGCGGAGCGGCGACCGTTCGACGATCAAGACCGTCAAGGAGCCGCTGATCAGCAGCATCAGGGCGTGGTCGAGGGACGGCTCGAAGATCCTGCTCAACATCGAGCGCAAGGTCGGGAGCAAGTGGCTCTACCTGGGCTTCGTCATCGTGGACGTCGCCGCCAAGAAGGCCACCCAGGTCGACGTCAGCGACACCTCCGTGCGCCAGACGGCCTTCGGCTTCGACGGCACCGAGGACGGCGCGGTGAACGTCTACGGCGACGAGAAGAACCGCAGCCTGCGCTTCTTCAACGCCCTGGGCAAGGCCACGCACTCGGCGAACGAGATCGGCACGCTGTCCGCCGGCACGCAGGACCTCTTCTCACCCTCGGGCAAGACGTTCGTCACGAACTGCCCCAACGGCGGAGACGGCGACCACTGCATCTGGGACACCAGGTCGGGCGAGCGCCTGCGCAAGTTCTCCTCCCAGTGCGACAAGGTCCTCGGCTTCTACGACGAGAGCCATCTCTACTGCTGGGAGCAGGACAACGGCGTCGACGACGAGGTCCAGGTGGTCGACTTCACCGGCAAACTCGTGCGCAAGCTGCTCGCGGTGCCGGACGACATCGACTTCAGCCCCGTCTACACCGCCAATCCGAACAAGGGCTCCTGAACCATCCGCCCGGGGCAGCCGTCATGAGGGCATGAAGACGCTGATCCGCACGGCCGCGACCGTCGCGGCGCTGGCGACCGCCGCGGTCGCCTGCACCTCCACGACCGCGGGCGCGCCGCCGAAGCCCAGGGTGAGCTCGCTCGGCGCGATCCGCCTGGTGGCCTACACCGGCTGCGACGACCTGCTGTCCGGGCTGCGCGAGCACGCCGCCCAGCGCGTCACCCCGTGGGGGTTCGACAACGTGCTGCCCTTCGCCGCCATGGAGGACTCCGCCCGCTCGGTCACCGCGAACGCCAAGACGAGCACCCCCGAGCACTCCACCACGAACGTGCACGAGACCGGCGTGGACGAGCCCGACGTGGTCAAGACCGACGGCAACCGGGTCATCACCGTCAAGGACGGCGTCCTGCGGATCATCGACACCGCCACCAGGAAGGTCACCGGCTCGCTCAAGCTGACGGAGGGCGAGAGCGGGCCCGGCGTACCCGCCGACCTGCTCGTCTCGGGCGACCGCGCGCTGGTGCTGATGCGCGGCGGCGACATCATGTACAAGCGGATGGCCTTCGCCCCGCCCGGCGACACCAGGTACGTGCTGGTCGACCTGTCGGGCAAGCCCAAGGTGCTGAGCACGATCAAGCCGCAGGGCTCGTACGTGGACGCCAGGATGGTCGGCTCCACGGTCAGGCTGGTCACCCGCAGCCAGCCGGACATCGCCTTCCCCGAGTTCAAGGACGACGTCTCCGAGGCCGAGCGCGTCAAGCGCAACCAGGCCGCGGTCCACCAGGCCCCGGCGGACGCCTGGCTCCCCAAGATCGAGATCACCGACGCGTCCGGCACCGTCAAGAAGGACTCGGTGAAGTGCGAGCGGATCAGCCACCCGGCCGACTACACCGGCACCTCGCTGCTGACCGTGCACACCATCGACCTGGCGCAGGGCGTGACCGCCGCCGGCACCGACCCGATCAGCCTGGCGGCCGACGGCGACATCGTCTACGGCACCGGCAGCAGCCTCTACGTGGCCAGCAACCCGCGCTGGTGGATGCCGGTGGTGATCAGCGAACCGGCGGTGGAGACCCCGACGACCGCACCGTCCTCCGGGGACGCCGCCCCGGCCGTGGAGCCCACGCCCACGAGCCCCCCGGTGCCGGACACCCCGACGCCCAGCCCGGAGCCGACGATCCCGCCTGAGGAGACCGAGGTCCACCGGTTCGACATCGGCTCGCCCGGCGCGCCCTCCTACGTGGCCTCGGGCAAGGTCCCGGGCCGGCTGCTGAACCAGTACTCGCTGTCGGAGTACGACGGCCACCTGCGCGTCGCCACCACGCTCACCTCCCCGGACGGGAAGTCCAGCTCCAGCGCCGTGTACGTGCTCAAGGCCGACACCATGGCCAAGACCGGCGAGGTCGGCGGCCTCGGCGAGGGCGAGCGGATCTACTCGGTCAGGTTCATCGGCCCGGTCGGCTACTGCGTCACGTTCAAGCAGGTCGACCCGCTCTACACGCTCGATCTGCGTGACGCGGCGGCCCCCAAGGTGACGGGCGAGCTGAAGATCACCGGCTACTCCGCGTACCTGCACCCCGGCGCCGAGGGCCGGCTGATCGGCATCGGCCAGGAGGCCAGCGAGAAGGGCAGGACGCTGGGCACGCAGGTGTCGCTGTTCGACGTGAGCGATCCGGCCGGCCCGCGCAGGCTGTCGCAGCTGTTCCAGAAGGACTCGGGCTCGGCGGCCGAGTGGGACCCGCACGCGTTCCTGTACTGGCCCAAGACCGGCCTGGCGGTGATCCCGCTGACCCAGCAGAACGAGTCGGGCGGGCTCGTCCTGAAGATCGACGACTCGGGCGTGACGAAGCTGGGCATGATCAAGCACCCGGCCAAGGACGAGTACCAGGCCGGGATCGAGCGGGCGCTGGTCATCGGCGACTCGATCTGGACGCTCTCGTACGACGGCTTCCAGGTCAACGACGCCGCGACGCTGGCGCAACAGGCCTGGATCCCGCTCCGCTGAGCACAAAAATCCACCCATGAAAAGGTGCTGATTTCGTATGAAATTGGCACCTTTTTCGATGGACAGAACCCGACAACTGATGAAAACTTTACTAACCATGTAATGTCGGACTCAGTGGATTTGTCATGACATGGGTCTCCTGGGTCCGCGACACAGGAAGGGCTCACGCCGATGCGAACACGCACCCCCCTGCTCGCATTGCTCGTCAGCGCCGTGGCGTTAGCCATGGCGCCGCCGCCCGCCTCCGCCGCCACGCAGGACGCGCAGGCCGCAGAAGGGACGTACATCGTCGAACTCAAGCCGACCATGCGGGCGGCGCCCCGCAGCGCGGCCCAGGACCAGGTGTCCCAGGCCGGCGGCCAGCTCGTCGGCGTCTACGAGCACGCGTTCAAGGGCTACACCGCCCGCCTGAGCGCGAGCGCGGCCGAGCAGCTCAAGCGGAACCCGAACGTCCTCAGCGTCGAGCCCGACGCCGAGGTGACCGCCTTCGCGCAGACCACGCCCACCGGCGTACGGCGCATCTTCGGCCCCAGCAACCCGAACCTCGACATCGATGGCACCGATGACGTGCGCATCGACACGGACGTCGCCGTCATCGACACCGGCGTCGACTACACCCACCCCGACCTGAACGTGGTCGCCCGCGCCAACTGCGTGTCCGGCGTCTGCACGAACAACGCCGGCGTGGACGACAACGGCCACGGTTCGCACGTCGCGGGCATCGTCGGCGCGATCGACAACTCCATCGGCTCGGTCGGCGTCGCCCCCGGCGCCCGCATCCACGCCGTGAAGGTGCTCAACTCCGCCGGCTCCGGCACCCTGGCCGGGATCGCCGCCGGAATCGACTGGGTGGTGGCCCGCGCCTCCACCATCGAGGTCATCAACCTGAGCCTGGGCTGCAACGGCTGCACGAGCAGCGCGATCACCAACGCGATCACCAGGGCCGTCAACGCCGGCATCGTGGTCGTGGTGGCCGCGGGCAACAACCACGCGAACACGTCCTCGTTCTTCCCCGCCAACCACCCCGACGTGGTCACCGTCTCGGCGCTGACCGACAACGACGGCCTGGCCGGCGGCTCGGGCGGCAGCACGCTCTCGTGCCGCAGCGAGACCGACCAGGACGACACCTCGGCGTTCTACTCCAACTTCGGCGCCACCGTCGAGATCACCGCACCCGGCACCTGCATCTACTCGACGTGGATGAACGGCGGCTACAACACGATCAGCGGCACCTCGATGGCCAGCCCCCACGTGGCGGGCGCGGCCGGCATCCTCACCGCGGGTGCCCGCAAGCCGACGACCAGGGCGGGCTCGCTGGCCGTACGGACCAAGCTGATCTCCACCGGTAACTCCAACTGGACCGACGACTCCGGCGACGGCGTCAAGGAGCCCCTGCTCGACGTGCACGACGCCACGCAGTACTGACAGACCATCCTGGATAGGGGCGGCGCGCGGATCCCGCAGCGCCGCGTGCCGCCCCTCCCCCTTACGACTCGGCCAGCTCGCGGGCGATGTCCAAGTGGCCCGCGTGGCGCATGTACTCCTCCAGGACGTGGAACATGATCCACGCCAGCGTCGGCGGCTCCTCGGGCGGCTGGAACCGGCCGATCCGCGAGGCCACGTCGGACAGACCCGCCCCGGCCACCGCCTGCCTGGACCGCTCGCACTGCGCCAGGTAGAAGTCCTTGATCTCCTCGAACGACTCGGCCGCGACGAGCATGTCATCCTCGTCGCGGTCGCCCCACGGGTCCTCGACCTGCTCGCCCGCGAAGTCCCAGACGAACCAGCGCCGCTCCATGTACGCCAGGTGCTTGAGCATCGACACGGGCGTCCACCCCGACGGCACCCGGCTCACCTCGGGCTCGGGGAACCCGTCCAGCTTGCGCAGGATCTCCTCGCGATAGTGGTCGAGGTAGCCCTCCAGCAGCGCGCGCGGGTCGGAAAGCTGGTTGGACGGCTCACTCATGCGCCCTCCTTCGTCGGTCGCACGAGCGAGTCGCTCGCGTGTCCAATTGTTCGCTCGCTACGCTCGCTCATGATGGCTGCTCCGGGGCGACGACGGGGACGATCTCCGGCGCGCCGAGCCTGATCGCGTCGGCCTCCTGGTCGGAGACCTGCTCCTGCGAGCGGCGCTCCGCCTCGACACGCTTTGTGTAGTATTCCACCTCCCTTTTCACCTGCTCGCTGTCCCAGCCGAGCGGCCCGGCCATCAGCTCGGCGGCCTCCTGCGCCACGGCCAGACCGCGGTGGAAGGTCTCGATCGAGATGCGCGTACGCCGGGTCAGCACGTCGTTGAGATGCCTGGCCCCCTCGTGGGTGGCGGCGTAGACGATCTCGGCGCGCAGGTAGTCGTCCGCCCCCGCCAGCGGCCTGCCCAGCGACGGCTCGTGCTCGATCAGCTCCAGCACCTCGTCGATCATCGAGCCGTAACGCTGCAGCAGGTGCTCGATCCTGGCCACGTGCAGCCCGGAGGTGAGGGCGATGCGGTGCCTGGAGTTCCACAGCGCCTGGAAGCCCTCGGCGCCCGCGAGCGGGATGCGGTCGGTGCACGAGCGCGGCACCCGCTGGTCGAGCCCGTGCGCCACGGCGTCCACCGCGTCCTTGGCCATGACCCGGTAGGTCGTGTACTTCCCGCCCGCGATCATGACCAGGCCCGGCACCGGGTGCGCCACCACGTGCTCCCTCGACAGCTTGGAGGTCTCCTCCGACTCGCCCGACAGCAGCGGGCGCAGCCCCGCGTAGACGCCTTCGACGTCGTCGTGGTTCAGGGGCACGGACAGGACGGAGTTGACGTGGTCGAGCAGGTAGTCGATGTCCGCGCGGGAGGCGGCGGGGTGGCTCTTGTCGAGCGTCCACTCGGTGTCGGTGGTACCGATGATCCAGTGACGGCCCCAGGGGATCACGAAGAGCACGGACTTCTCCGTACGCAGGATGATCCCGGTCAGCGAGTGGATCCGGTCCCGCGGGACCACGAGATGGATGCCCTTGGACGCGCGTACGTGGATCTGGCCCCGGCCTCCGACCAGCTCCTGGATGTCGTCGGTCCAGACGCCGGTGGCGTTCACCACCTGCTGGGCGCGTACGTCCAGCTCGTCGCCCAGCTCGAGGTCGCGCACGCGTACGCCGGTGACCCGCTCGCCCTCCCGCAGGAACCCCAGCACCTGCGCCCGCGGCGCGATCTGCGCGCCGTAGGTGGCGGCGGTGCGCAGCAGGCTCACCACGTAGCGGGCGTCGTCCATCTGCGCGTCCCAGTACTGGACGGCGCCCGTGAGGGCGGACTTCTTGAGCGCCGGGGCCAGCCGCAGTGCCCGCGACCTGGACAGATGCCGGTGGCCCGGCACGCCGCGGGTGGTCCCGGCCGCGGCGCCGAGCGTGTCGTAGAGCGCCACGCCCGCGCCGACGTAGACCCGCTCCCACACGTAGTGGGTCAGCGGGAAGAGGAACGGCACCGGCTTGACCAGGTGCGGGGCGATCCGCTGCAGCAGCAGCGCCCGCTCCCGCAGGGCCTCGCGCACCAGCTCGAAGTTGAGCTGCTCCAGGTATCGCAGGCCCCCGTGGATGAGCTTCGAGGAGCGCGAGGAGGTGCCGGAGGCGAAGTCCCGGGCCTCCACCAGGGCCACGTCGAGCCCCCTGGTCGCGGCGTCGAGCGCGATCCCGGCGCCCACGATGCCGCCGCCGACCACGACCACGTCGAAGTTCTCCCCGGCCATGCGCTCCAAGGCCGCGGTCCGCTCCGCCGGCCCGAGCTGAGCCACGCACCTTCCCGGCGTCATATCTCCCCCTGATACGGCTTTGTCGCCTGCGCCTCGATACCTACCCTCAGGGCGGTCAGGCTGTAACGCGGCGGGCGACGACGCGGGGGATCAGGCGCGGATGACCTTCACGCCCGCCTCCGTCAGCTCCGCGGCCAGCGCGTCGGAGAGCTGGGCGTCGGTGACCAGCGTGTCGATCTGCCCGATCGGGCAGATCCGGGAGAAGGCCCGCTTCCCGATCTTGGAGGAGTCGGCCACCACGACCACGTGCGCGGCCCGGCTGATCAGCAGGTGGTTGACGCTCGCCTCCCCCTCGTGGTGGGCCGACGCGCCCAGCCCGACGTCGAGCGCGTCCACCCCGAGGAACGCCACGTCCAGCGTCACCTGCTCCAGCACCCCGGTGGCCAGCGGCCCGATGAGCTCGTACGACTGCTGCCTGGCCACCCCGCCGGTCACCACGATCTTGACGTGCTGGCGGACGGTCAGCTCGGCCGCGATGTTCAGCGCGTTCGTGACGATCGTGAACCCGCTCTCCAGCGTGGACAGCGTGGCGAGCGTGCGCGCCAGCTCCGAGGTGGTCGTGCCGCCGTTGAGCCCCACCACGGCGCCGGGCGTCACCAGCTCGGCCGCCGCCGTCGCGATGCGGTGCTTCTCGTCGGCGTGCCTGGCCGTCTTGTAGCGCAGCGGCAGGTCGTAGCTCACGCTCTGCGCGACCGCCCCGCCCCGCGTGCGCATCAGCATCTGCTGCTGGGCCAGCTGGTCGAAGTCCCGCCGGATCGTCGCCGTGGAGACGCCGAGCGCCTGGCTGGCCTCCTCCACCGACACTCTGCCCTCCTGGGCCACCAGCTCGAGGATGGCGTTCCAGCGGTCGTACCGGGACACAAGGCCTCCTAGGCGATGGGGACAAGGGCAAGCGTGGCACAACCAGCGAGGGCAGGGCCAACAGTGTCCATTAATGCACTTTCCTGGTATAAAAACAGCAGAAACAATCAATCGCCGGGGAGGCAAGTGGTGACCACCCACACCGAGGCCGAGATCGCGTCCCAGCCGTCGTGCTGGCGCCGCGCCATCGCGAGCGTTCCCGCCGACGCGCTGCCGCGACACGGCGAGCGGGTCGCCGTGGTCGGGTGCGGCACGTCGTGGTTCATCGCGATGGCGTACGCCGCCCTGCGCGAGCGGGCCGGGCACGGCGAGACCGACGCCTTCGCCGCCTCCGAGGCCCCGATCGGGCGCTCGTACGACCGCGTGCTCGCGCTGACCCGGTCCGGCACCACGACCGAGGTGCTGGAGCTGCTGGCCCGGACGACCACGAAGACCACGGCCATCACCGCCGACCCCGGCACGCCGATCATGACGGCCGCCGACGAGGTCGTCGTGCTCGACTACGCCGACGAGCAGTCGGTCGTGCAGACCAGGTTCGCGACCACGCAGCTGGCCCTGCTGCGCGCCAGCCTCGGCGAGGACCTCACCAAGGCTGTCGAGGACGCCGAGGCCGCCGTGGCCGCGCCGCTGCCCGACGAGCTGGTGCGGGCCGAGCAGTTCAGCTTCCTCGGCGCCGGCTGGTCGGTCGGCCTGGCGCAGGAGGCGGCGCTGAAGATGCGCGAGGCGTCCCGCTCGTGGACGGAGGCGTACCCGGCGATGGAGTACCGGCACGGCCCGATCAGCATCGCCGCTCCCGGGCGCGTGACGTGGATGCTCGGCACCGCCCCCGAGGGCCTGCGCGCGCAGGTCGAGGAGACCGGCGGGACGTTCTTCGAGACCGCGCTCGACCCCATGGCCGAGCTGATCCGCGCGCAGCGGGTGGCCGTCGCCCGGGCCTTCGCCCAAGGGCTGAACCCGGACGAGCCCATGCACCTCACGCGATCTGTGATCCTTTCTTCATGAGCCTTACTCTTGCCGACGCCAGGATCGTGACCCCCGAGGGGGTCCACGAGGGGTGGCTGACCATCGAAGACGGCCGCATCACGCATGTCGGCCGCGGATCGGCCCCAGGTCAGGGTCTGAGCGTGGGTGGGCGGCACGTCATCCCCGGGTTCGTGGACATCCACAACCACGGGGGCGCGGGCGGCTCGTTCCCGACCGGCGAGCAGGACAAGGCGCGCGAGGCCGTCGAGCTGCACCGCCGCCACGGCACCACCACGACCATGGCCAGCCTGGTCACCGACTCGATCGACGGGCTGACCAGGGCCGTGGCGGCGCTTGCCGAGCTGTGCGAGGAAGGGCTGCTGACCGGCATCCACCTCGAAGGCCCCTACATCGCCAAGGCCCGCTGCGGCGCGCACGACCCGACGCTGCTGCGGGAGCCGTCCCGGCAGGAGCTCTCGGAGCTGCTGAAGGCCGGGCGCGGGCACGTCCGCATGGTGACCATCGCGGCCGAGCTGCCCGGCGCGCTCGACTTCATCCGCATGGCCGCCGCCGAGGGGGTGATCGCGGCCGTGGGGCACAGCGACGCCGACTACGAGACGACGATCGAGGGCATCGAGGCGGGCGCGAGCGTGGCGACCCACCTCTACAACGCGATGCCGCCGCTGGGCCACCGCGCGCCCGGCCCGGTGGCTGCGCTGCTCGACGACGAGCGGGTGACCGTCGAGCTGATCAACGACGGCGTGCACGTGCATCCGGCGATGCTGCGCCTGGCGTACGAGGTGGCGGGTCCCGGCCGGACGGCGCTGATCACCGACGCGATGTCGGCCACCGGGCTCGGCGACGGCGACTACGTGCTCGGCCCCATGCGGGTGCGGGTGGAGGACGGCGTGGCCAGGCTGGTCGAGGGCGGCTCGATCGCGGGGTCCACGCTGACCATGGACGTCGCGTTCCGGCGCAGCGTCCAGGAGGTCGGGATGTCGCTGCCCGACGCGGTCCAGGTGGCCTCCCTGACACCCGCGCGGGTGCTGGGCCTGGCCGACCGGATCGGCTCGATCGCCGTGGGCAAGGCGGCCGACCTGGTGGTCCTGTCCGACTCGCTGGAGGTGGCCGGGGTGATGAAGGACGGCGTCTGGATCACGGAGCCCTGATGATCCTCACCGTGACGCTCAACGCCGCCCTCGACGTGACCTACCAGGTCCCCGACGTCGACTGGGACGGGGTCAACCGGGTCAGCGCGGTGCACCGGCGCGCCGGCGGCAAGGGCGTCAACGTCGCCCGCGTCCTGGCCGCGCTGGGCCAGGACGTGCTGGTCACGGGGCTCGCGGGTGGCCCCACCGGGCAGGCGATCGAGGACGACCTGCGGGCGGCCGGCCTGCCCGCCGCCCTGCACCCCGTCGCCGCCGACTCCCGCACGACGCTGGTCGTCTCGGAGCAGGCGGGCACGCGTACCGCGCTGTTCAACGAGCCCGGCCCGGAGGTCACCCCCGCCGAGCTGGCGGGCTTCGTCCGGCATTTCGAGTCGCTCCTCGACGCCGCCGGCGCGGTCGTCATCTCGGGCAGCCTCCCGCGTGGCGTCCCCGCCGACACCTACGCCACGCTGGCGGCCGTCGCCGCCGGCAAGGGGGTCCCGGCCATCGTGGACGCCGACGGCGATCCCCTCCGCCACGCTCCCAAGGGCCGTCCCTCCGTGGTCAAGCCCAACCGGGAGGAGCTGGCCAGGGCCGTCCCCGGCGGCAGCCCGGCCGAGGGCGCGCAGGCGCTGCGCAGCCAGGGCGCCGGGGCCGTGGTGGTGTCCATGGGCGCCGACGGGCTGCTGGCGGTCACCGGGGAGGGCACCTTCACCGCGCGCATGCCGTACACCGTGCGGGGTAATCCGACGGGGGCGGGCGACTCGCTGGTCGCCGGGCTCGCGCTGGGTCTGGTGGAGTCGGCGTCGTGGCCCGACAGCCTCAGGCGGGCTGCGGCGCTCGGCGCGGCCGCCGTGGCCGCGCCCGTGGCCGGCGACTTCGACCCCGACGTCTACGCCGACATACACCCCCAGATCATCATCACGTAAGGAGCACGTCATGCCCCTTGTTGCCATCGGCGACATCGTCCGCCAGTCGCCCGCCGGGGTGGGCGCCTTCAACGTGATCCAGCTCGAGCACGCCACCGCCATCGTGGCCGGCGCCGAGGCCCTGGGCCTGCCGGTCGTGCTGCAGATCAGCGAAAACTGCGTGCGCTACCACGGCGCGCTGGAGCCCGTCGCGCTGGCGTCGCTGGCGGTGGCCAGGCGGGCCGAGGTGCCGGTCGCGGTCCACCTCGACCACGCCACCGACCGCGCGCTCGTGGAGGAGGCGGTGAAGCTGGGGCTGGGCTCGGTGATGTTCGACGCCTCGGCCCTGCCCGACGACGACAACGTCCGCACGACCGCCGAGGTGGTGGCATGGTGCCACGAGCGCGGTGTGTGGGTGGAGGCCGAGCTGGGCGAGGTCGGGGGCAAGGACGGCGTGCACGCGCCCGGCGCGCGCACCAAGCCGCACGAGGCGGTCGACTACGTCGCCAAGACCGGCGTCGACGCCCTGGCCGTGGCCGTGGGCACCTCGCACGCCATGACGACCAAGGACGCGGTGCTGGACCTGGCGCTCATCGCCGAGCTGCGGGCCGCGGTGCCGGTGCCGCTGGTGCTGCACGGCTCGTCGGGGGTGCCGGACGACGTGCTGCGCGAGGCCGTGCGGACCGGCATGAAGAAGATCAACATCGCGACCCACCTGAACAAGGCGTTCACCGGCGCGGTGCGCGACTACCTGGCCCACGACGAGCGCGTGGTCGACTCCCGCAAATATCTCAAGGCCGGGCGGGACGCGGTGGCCAGGGAGGTCAGCCACCTCCTGGGCGTCCTCACGGGGTGAGCTGTTTGCGCATCATGACCGCGGAGCGGCCTTCGACGCCCATGCGGCCGGTCTCGACGTAGCCGAGCGACTCGTACAGCGCGATGTTGGTGGTCATCTTGACGTTGGTGTAGAGGCGCAGCGCGGGCAGCCCCAGCCGGCGCGCCTCCTCCTCGGCGTACGCCATCAGCGCCCGCCCGAGGCCCTTGCCCTGGTGGCCGGGCCGCACGGCGACGTTCTCCACCAGCAGGACGCCGTCCTCGGGGACGAGCACGATGAGCGCGTCGAGCGGGTCGGTGACGTGCACCCGGCCGGCCGCGATGAGCGCGCCGTAGTCGGCCTCCATCGGCAGCGGCCGCATGCCGACGACCTCGATCCAGGGCGAGTACGCGTCGTGGACCAGCCGCTCGACGGCCGCCTTGTCGGTGTGATCCGCCAGTCTCATGCGGCCAATGTTGCCAGCACGCGTTCGACCTGTCGTTCGAAGGTGCCCGGCGGATTGCGCGGGTGCTCGTGCGAGAGCAGGAACAGCCAGACGAGCGCGTGCAGCCTGCGGCAGTCGCGCATCCGCCGCTCCTCCGCCGGGCTCAGCTCGAACCGGTGCGCGATCTCCATCTCGCCGTCCACCCACATCGACACGTGCTCGGCCATCTCGGCCAGCTCGAACGCCACGTCGCTGCGCCCCGAGTCCTCGTAGTCGACGATGCGGACGCGGGTGCCGTCCCACAGGAAGTTCGCCAGGTTGCCGTCGCCCGCCCCGAACGCCGGCGTGACCCCCGACTCGCCCGGCGACCAGCTCCGCAGCCACCGCGTGCCCTCCTTGACCGCCCGGTCCGCCAGCGGGTCCCTGGGCTGCCAGTGCTCGCCGCGCCGCCCGGCCCAGTCGGCGAGCGCCTCAAGGTGCCACGGGCGCAGCGGAACGGCCCTGAGCACGTGCGGCGGCACCGCGGTGTGCAGCTCGGCGAGCGCTTCGACCAGGGCCGCGACGTGCACGGCCGTCGCGAGCAGCCCGCGCAGCGACACCCCGTCGATCCGGGACATCGTCACCACGCCGTCCTCGTAGCCGATCGGCTCGGGGGCCAGGCCGGGGGCGTGCTCGGCCAGCAGGTTCAGCGCGCGCCACTCGCGCTCGGCCGCGCCGGGCTTGCTGTCCATGTAGCGCTTGATGACGACGTCGCCGGCGAAGGCCAGCTCGTGCGTGTGGCGTAGGTCGGCCATGCCCGCATGCTAGGGCACCAACCGCTCAACGGCGCTGGTCACAAGCTTGTGGATCTCCTCCTCGCCGAACACGTCGGGCAGCGTGAGCCGCTCGACGACCAGCCAGTTCATGGCGAGGTAGAGCAGCACCACGCTCGTCGTGTCGCCGGGGAGGCCCGATTCGAGGTGGTTGCGCACGTTCGCGTCCACGTCGGCGCGGATCCGCTCGGTCAGCACGGCCCGCAGCTCCGGCCGCCGGGTGGCCTCCAGGCGCAGCTCCAGCAGCGCCAGGTAGCCCGACCTGTACGCCGCCACGCGATCGACCACCTCGTGCATCAGCGCGACCACCCGGTCGCGGTCACGCGGCCCGCTCATGTGGGCGGCGGTCATGGCGGCCTCCGGCTGCAGGAGCTCGTAGATCCGGCCGCCCGCCTGGGTGAACAGCTCGTCGCGGCTGGGGAAGTAGTTGGACGCGGTGCCCGGCGGCACCTCCGCCTGCTTGTCCACCGCCCTGAACGTCAGCCCGCGGGCCCCTTCCCTGGCCAGCACCTCGATCGCGGCATCGACCAGCGCCGTCCGCCTGGCGACGTTCTGCCTGACCACGTTGACACCACTCCATCTGTAGTACTACGGTGAAACCACTTCAACCATAGTACTTTATCTGGAGTCATTTTGCGGAAGCTCGTCTACTACATCGCCACCTCCATCGACGGCTACATCGCGGGGCCGAACGGCGAGTTCGACTTCTACCCGTGGGCCGACGACATGATGGCCGACGTCAACGCCCGTTACCCCGAGACCGTCCCCACCCACCTCCGCGCCATGATCGGCCTCGACGCGCCCAACCAGCGCTTCGACACGGTGCTCATGGGCCGCGCCACGTACCAGATCGACAAGGCCGTGACCAGCCCGTACGCCCACCTGCGGCAGTACGTCGTGTCCAGCACCATGGAGGTCGAGGACCCGGCCGTCGAGCTGGTCACCGGCGACCCGCTCGGCCTGGTGCGCCGGCTCAAGGAGGAGGACGGCCTGGACATCTACCTCTGCGGGGGCGGCAAGCTGGCCGGCGCCCTGCTGCCGGAGATCGACGAGCTGATCATCAAGTGCTATCCGGTGGTGGCCGGGGCGGGCATCCCGGCGTTCGACGGCGAGTTCCGGCCGACCGTGTTCACGCTGACCGGCTCGAAGACGTACAGCAACGGGGCGGTGGTCATGACGTACGCCCGCCAGTGATCAGCCGCCTGCGCAGGAAGTCCCGCTCCACGTCGTTGCCCGCCCGCGCGGCAGCGGCCTCGTACGCCGCTGCGGCCTCCTCCTCGCGCCCGAGCCTGCGCAGCAGGTCGGCCCGCACCGCGTGGAACATGTAGTAGTCGTCGGGCCCCTTGAGCAGCCCCAACGCCGCCTCGGGTCCCTCCACCTCGGCCACCGCCACCGCCCGGTGCACCGCCACGACCGGGCCCGGGTCCAGCTGCGCCAGCAGGTCGTACAGCCGCACGATCTGCCCCCAGTCGGTGTCCTTCGCGCTCGCCGCGTCGCTGTGCACGGCGTTGATCGCGGCCTGGATCTGGTACGGGCCGGGCTCGTCACGCCGCAGGCACCGCCGTACGAGCTCCTGGCCCTCCGCGATGAGCCCGCGGTCCCACAGCCCGCGGTCCTGCTCCCCCAGCAGCACCAGCTCGCCCTCCTCGGAGGTACGGGCGGCGCGGCGCGACTCGATCAGCAGCATCAGCGCCAGCAGCCCCATGGCCTCGGGCTCGTCCGGCATGAGCTCGACCAGCAACCGCCCGAGCCGGACGGCCTCGGCGCACAGGTCCGCGCGGACGGCCGTATACCCCTCGTTGAAGATCAGGTAGACCACGGCCAGCACCGCGCGCAGGCGCTCGGGCAGATCGCCCTGCGCCGGGATCCGGTACGGGATCCCCGCGGTCCGGATCTTGCTCTTCGCCCGCACCAGCCGCTGCGCCAGCGTCGCCTCGGGCACCAGGAACGCGCGGGCGATCTCCGCCGTCGTCAGCCCGCCGAGCAGCCGCAGCGTGAGAGCCACCCGCGCGTGGACGGCCAGCGCGGGGTGGCAGCACGTGAAGATCAGCCGCAGCCGGTCGTCCTGGACGGGCCCCACGTCCACGGGCTCGTCCTGGGCGTGCAGGAGCGCGGCCTGCGCGTACTTGCCAGGCCGCGCCGACTCCCTGCGCAACCGGTCGACGGCCCGGTTGCGGGCGGTCGTGATGATCCACCCGGCCGGGCTCGGCGGCACTCCGGCGGACGGCCACTGCCGCACCGCCACGCTGAACGCCTCCTGCACCGCCTCCTCGGCGAGGTCGATGTCACCGAAGACCCGCACGAGCACGGCGACGGACCTGCCGTACTCCTCGCGGAACACCCGCTCGACCGCGGTCTCCGGCATGGGCGTCAGCGCTGGATCGGGGCCACCACGACCTCGACGCGCTGGAATTCCTTGATGTCCGAGTAGCCGGTGGAGGCCATCGTCCGCTTGAGCGCGCCCATCAGGTTCATCGAGCCGTCGGCCACGCTCGACGGCCCGTGCAGGATCTGCTCCAGCGTGCCGACCGTCCCGAACTCGACCCGCCGGCCGCGCGGCAGGTCCGGGTGGTGCGCCTCCGAACCCCAGTGGAACCCGTGACCCGGCGCCTCGGCGGCCCTGGCCAGCGGCGAGCCCACCATCACGGCGTCGGCCCCGCAGGCGATGGCCTTGGCGATGTCACCGGAGGTGCCCATGCCGCCGTCGGCGATCACGTGCACGTAGCGCCCGCCGGACTCGTCCATGTAGTCGCGCCGCGCCGCCGCCACGTCGGAGATCGCCGTGGCCATCGGCACGGCCACGCCCAGCACGTTGCGCGTCGTGTGCGAGGCGCCGCCGCCGAAGCCCACCAGCACGCCCGCCGCGCCCGTGCGCATCAGGTGCAGGGCCGCCGTGTACGTGGCGCAGCCGCCCACGATGACCGGCACGTCCAGCTCGTAGATGAACTGCTTGAGGTTGAGCGGCTCGGCCCGGCCCGAGACGTGCTCGGCCGACACGGTGGTGCCGCGGATGACGAAGATGTCGACACCCGCGTCGATCACGGCCTTGTGGTACTGGACCGTGCGCTGCGGCGACAGCCGCACGGCGGTGGTCACGCCGGAGGCCCGGATCTCCTCGATCCGCCGGCCGATCAGGTCTTCCTGGATCGGCGCCGCGTAGATCTCCTGGAGCCGCTTGGTGGCCGCCTCCGCGTCGAGCGCGGCGCACTCCTCCAGCAGCGACGACGGGTCCTCGTAGCGCGTCCAGAGCCCTTCGAGGTCCAGCGGCGCGAGGCCGCCGAGGCGGCCGATCTCGATCGCGGTCGCCGGGGACACCACGCTGTCCATGGGCGCGACCACTACCGGCAGCTCGAACCGGTAGGCGTCGATCTGCCAGGCGATCGAGACCTCCTCCGGGTCCCGGGTGCGCCGCGAGGGAACGAGGCCGATCTCGTCAAGCGAGTACGCCCGCCGTCCGGCCTTGCCCCGGCCGATCTCCACCTGCTGAGTCATGAACTTACCTTCTGTGATAGTTCGGAGCTTCCACGGTCATCTGGATGTCGTGGGGGTGGCTCTCCTTGAGGCCCGCCGCCGTGATCGGCATGAGCTCGCAGTCGGTGTGCATCTGCATGATCGTGCGGCAGCCGGCGTACCACATGCCCTGGCGCAGGCCACCGACGAGCTGGTGCGCGACGGCCGCGACCGGGCCGCGGTAGGGCACCTGACCCTCGATGCCCTCGGGGATGTACTTGTCGTCGCCGCCGACGTCGGCCTGGGCGTAGCGGTCCTTGCTGAAGGAGGTGCCGCCGCGCTCGCGGTTGCGCACCGCGCCGAGCGAGCCCATGCCCCGGTACGACTTGAACTGCTTGCCGTTGATGAAGATCAGCTCACCGGGCGACTCCTCGCAGCCGGCGAGCAGCGAGCCCAGCATGACCGTGTCGGCGCCGGCCGCGATGGCCTTGACGATGTCGCCGGAGTACTGCAGGCCGCCGTCGCCGATGACCGGCACGCCCGCGGGCGCGCACGCCTTGGACGCCTCGTAGATGGCCGTGACCTGCGGAGCGCCGACCCCGGCCACCACCCGCGTGGTGCAGATCGAGCCGGGCCCGACGCCCACCTTGACCGCGTCCGCGCCCGCGTCGACCAGCATCTGCGCCCCGGCCCTGGTCGCGATGTTGCCCGCGACGACCTGCACCTTGCTGTTGGCCTTGATCTTGCCGACCATGTCGGCCAGGCCCTTGGAGTGACCGTGGGCCACGTCGACGACCACCACGTCGACGCCGGCCTCGATCAGCGCCTTGGCCCGCAGCTCGGCGTCGCCACCGACGCCGACGGCGGCCCCCACGACCAGCCGGCCGTCGGCGTCCTTGGTGGACAGCGGGTACTGCTCGCTCTTGGTGAAGTCCTTGACCGTGACCAGGCCGCGCAGCCTGCCGTCGGAGTCGACCAGCGGCAGCTTCTCGATCTTGTTCCGCCGGAGCAGGGCGAACGCCTCGTCACGCGACACCCCGACCGGGGCGGTGACGAGCGGCATCTTGGTCATGACCTCGCGCACGGCCCGCGACTGGTCGGTCTCGAAGCGCATGTCACGGTTGGTCACGATGCCGAGCAGCGTGCCGTCCACGTCCGTCACGGGCACACCCGAGATCCGGTACGTCGCACAGAGCTTCTCGACGTCGGCCAGCGTGTTGTCGGGGCTGCAGGTGACCGGGTTGGTGACCATGCCGGCCTCGGACCGTTTGACCAGGTCGACCTGCTGGGCCTGCTCCTCGACCGACAGGTTGCGGTGCAGGATGCCGATGCCGCCCTGGCGGGCCATGGCGACCGCCATGCGGGCCTCGGTGACGGTGTCCATGGCCGCGGAGACCAGCGGGATGGACAGCGTGATGCCCTTGGACAACCGGGCCCTGGTATCGGCCTCGCCTGGTTGCAGGTCTGAATAACCGGGCACCAGCAGCACGTCGTCGAAGGTCAAACCTGTCTCGGTGAACTTGGACATGCTGCGGCCCCCTCTTGCCGTTGCTCTGATTGAGCCAAGTCTAGGCCCTGCCTCCAAACTGCGCCGCAGCACCCACACCCGCCGCGCCCACCGCCTTCTCCACCCCCAGGACCCCCTTCAACCGATCACCCCCACCGGCCCCACAACTCCCCGCTCCCCACCGCCGCTACACAGCCGCCATCCGTCCGACTGCTCGCCCGGCCGCATCACCCGGGCCGCGGCCACAACGGCGATGCCGGGAGCACGATGACCCCCACGGTCCGTCGTACTCCCGGCATCGAAAAGTGCCGAGACACGGGACGGTCGGTGATCCGTCCCGTGTCTCGGCCACCGGCATCCGGGTCAAGGCGACGCCTGGCGCCACCGAACCCCCCTCCGCGTCCTGATGGCCCGCTGTCGCTTCAGCCCTCACAGGATGCCGACGCTAGGTAAAGCCTGCGTTACGGAACGGAACAACGCAATGTGAAAACGTGCAATTGCACGAAGTTGCACACCGCGCTCCGACCAGTCCCCGTAACGGGGGGACACGAGCGTAATGCGGGGTTATCCTCACGGCACGCCCGTGTCCCCCCAACGGAGCCGCCCATAATGCGCAACGAGCCCCGTACGATGCCTGATCCTTTCGAGACGCTGGGCCTCGACCCGACGCAGACCGCGCTGTACACCGCGGTGTTGCGCCTGCACCGCGCGACCCGCACCGATCTCGCGCAGGCCATGGACGGTCCCGTCGAGAAGGTCGGTCGCCAGCTCGACGACCTCGTCAAGCTGGGCGTGATCGACGAGCAGTCGGGGGAATACCTGGCCAGGCACCCGGCCGCGGCCCTCGGCAGGGTGATCGCCGATCGGCTCGACCGGCTGGCGGAGGAGAGCCGCAGGATCGACTCGGCGCTCGGCTCGATCCGGTCGCTGATCCGCGACTACGACGCCGGCCGGGACTACCAGAGCGGCACCTTCACGGTGGAGATGGTGAACGGGGCCGACGTGCTGTACGAGAGCGTGGTCGGCATAGCCGTGCAGTCTCCGCCGATGGAATTATTGACCGCGGTTCCCGACGAACGCACAATGATCGATTTCGCGCGCAAATTTGCGGAACTATGGATTGACGCGCAAGAACGAAAACTTCTCACGGTTCACGTGATCATTCCGGTTTCGACTCTGGCTCTGCCGGGCGTACGCGACCAGCTCACCCGGGTGCTGGAGACGGGCGGCAAGGTACGCACGCTGGACCGGGTGCCGAGCTGGTTCATGACCGCGGGGCCCGAGGTCGCGGGCCTGCCCCCGTACTGGGGCGGCAACCTGCCGGACCACGCGTACAACTTCTATCTGATCCGCACGCCGATCGTCGTGGGCATGCTCCGCACGCTGTTCAGGGAGCTGTGGGCCAGGGCCGTGCCCCTGCCGTGGGGCCGCCGGGGCGACGGCATGGTCCAGGTCCTCCGCCTGGCCGCCCAGGGCATGTGTGACGATTCCATAGCCCGCCAACTGGGCGTATCGGTGCGAACGGTCCGGGCGAGGTTCGCGGACGCCATGTCCGAACTGGGCGCTCAGTCGCGTTTCCACGCAGGCGTGGAGGCGGCCAGGCGCGGATGGCTGAGGTAATGTCCACCGCTCGGGCCGCTTCGGTCATATGGTGGGAAGGTGCTGGAAGACGTCCCCCGCGACCCGTTCGCGGACGACCCGAACGACCCTTCCTCGGCGATGGGCGCCCTCGACGACGCCGAGCCACTCACCGCAGCCGAACGCGACGAGGCCATCACTGACCTCGCCGACGTCGAGGTCTTCCGCTCCCTGCTCGAACCGCAGGGGGTCCTGGGCCTCGTACTCGACTGCCCTGAATGCGGCGAGCAGCACTTCTTCGACTGGGAGCTGCTGCGCGGCAACCTACGACAAATGATCGAGAAAGGCCAGCCGCAGGTCCACGAGCCGGCCTTCCACCCGGACCCCGCCGACTACGTCAGCTGGGAGTACGCCAGAGGCTACGTCGACGGCGTCATCGACACGGAGGAACGCCGCTGACCGACATCATCGAGCAGCACGGCCAGCAACCGCACGGCTGGATCGCCTGAGTCAGGGCTCTCTCCACGACCGAGCGCGTCGAGCAGCGCGTCGGTCTCCTCCTCTGACGTCAAGCCGACTCCAGCTCGGCCATCTGCCGCAACCTGGCAAGCGCCCGATGCTGGGCGACACGAACCGCACCCGGTGACATACCGAGTACATTACCGGTCTCCTCAGCCGACAACCCTGACACCACCCGCAACAGCAGCAACTCGCGCTGATTCTCGGGCAATCTGGCCAGGAGCCTGCGCGCGTGCTCGACCTCGATGTAGCGGACCACGGTCTCCTCGGGCCCCGGCCCGTCGTCCGGCCCATCGGGCAGATCCTGAGTCGGTACGGCCGAGCGCACCGAACTCCGTAGCGCGTCGGCCACTTTGTGCGAGGCGATCCCGAACACGAAGGAGGCGAACGGCCGCCCCATGTCGCGGTATCGCGGCAGCGCGGACAGGACCGCGATGCACACCTCCTGGGCTACGTCATCGGCAATGTGATATTGCCCTGAAACCCTGCCCAGCCGGGCGCGGCAATACCGCACCACCATCGGACGCAACTCACCGAGCAGGGATTCGATCGCACTGCGATCTCCCTGCACAGCGAGGCTCGTCAGTTCCCTTAGGTCGGAGTCATCCGTCCGTGCCGGAAGTCTCGACGCGAGCCTTACCCCAATTTTGGCGTCGGCGACGCTTCCCTCGCTCACGATAGGCATGATGCCCGCACTGATCCGGCCTGTCGTCATGGCGAACGGCTACGGATTGGTCACATTGAAGCGACGATAACGGGCGGTAATCAAATGACCACACTAAGGCTTAACTAGTGACATAATGTTTCATCCCATAACCTGGAATGCACGACAATTGTCAGATCCCGGACGCTTATCACCCACTGCCGGTTTACTCCAATAATCCACCTTTTCCGCCCACTTCTCCCCAACCGCCCGCGTCCAAGGGGTCCCGGGGCAACCGGCATGCTCCTCACACCGGCGACGCGCTTCGCGCGATGGAGAGCTCAGACAGCCCCGAGGGGGCAACCCCGATCCCCACCGACCAAGAGCGGTTCCGGCAGAGGGCCCCGAACGGCGCCCGAGCGGCGTGCTGGACCGCCGGGTGGCCACCGGTCGTCGTCGCCCGCAGACCCTGGATCCGCAAGAGCGCCGCCAGGGACTTGCGGACGGCATCGTGCAGCATGCCGATGATCTTTTCCCTGCCGCGTGCCCCACTCGTCATTCCGTCCCTCCACCGGAGATCACCAGAAGGTCGATGTCGACCGGGGAAGGGCCGGGTTCTCCGGTCATCCGGGCCGCCCACGAGCCGAAGACAAGGGCCTTCTCCACGCCACCGACGCTCGCCAGTTCCTCCGCGAGGACCTGGGCCGGGCCAAGGGTGATCGTGACGAGATCGCGGAGCGCGCCGTGAAAGGGGGCGCTGCGGTTCGCGCTCACCAGCTTGGTACGCCCTACGTGCCGAGCACCGAGGACTCCCGCCTGTTCGAGCTTGGCGACCTCGCGGGCCATCGTGCCACTGTCCGTCCCGGCAATCGCCGCCAGATCGCTCCTGGTCCCCGATATAGGTGAACGTCAGCACCGCGCAGGTGATCCGAGAGCGGAAGATCGGGAAACGGCGGGAGGCGGTTTCTGCATGCCTGGATCCTTTGACAGAGGCATGCGTGATTGGTCGATCACGCTATCTCGCCTACGCTCCACAGCTGCGGCGCCGATCTTGAGGAGGCAGTGGATCAGAGGGACGACCGATGAGACGATCATGGCCGCGAACGCATAAATGGAGGCATTGATGCGTACATTTCGGACGTTCACCGCGGCAGCCGGAGCACTCATGGCCGTCGCCCTCAGCGCATCACCCGCGGCGGCCGCGCAGGCCCCCACGTACGTCTTCCACAAGCAGACCCTGTGGAAGTCGATCCCCGCCAGTGGATCCCAGGGGGCCACCTGCTACCGGCTGCCGGCGGTCGTGAAGACCAGGAACGACGTGCTGCTCGCCTTCGCCGAGCGCCGCAACAAGAACAACTGCGCCGACCACGGCGCGTTCGACGTCGTCATGCGGCGCTCGACCGACGACGGCGTCACCTGGGAGGCCAGCAGGGTCGTCCTGCCCAGTACGGCCGGAGCGGCCCTGCAGGGGAACGCGACCGTGGTCGCCGACTCCGGCGGGCCGGTGTTCCTGTTCACGACCTCGGAGCCGACCGCGTCCCAGACGACGCCGCGTACGCCGAAGGTCCAGGTCAGCACGGACGACGGCGTCACCTGGTCGAGCCCGAAGGACCTGTCGGGGGTCATCAAGGCGCCCGCGGGCGCCGGGGACTGGTTCGCCACGGGGCCGGGGCACGGCATCCAGCTGACCCAACCGGCCCACAACGGCCGCCTGGTGGTGCCCGTCTACTTCAGCGTGGGCGACACGCAGAGCGTACGGCTGATCTACAGCGACGACCACGGCGCGACGTGGCAGATCGGTGCGACCGCGACCTACGACAAGTCGGTCCTGAAGCTGGGCGAGCAGACCCTGGTCGAGCGGACCGACGGCGGCGTCCTCGTGATCGCCCGCAACGGCGCCGTACCCGACGACCAGACCTCCGTCCACGGCCTGGCCCGGGGCGTGAGCATGGACGGAGGCGAGTCGTTCGACGGCGACTTCCGGGCCGACGGCGCCGTCACCGCTCCGCCCACCCACCCGGCCCTGCTGCGCCAGCGGGACAAGGCCCCCTACACCCGGATCCTGCTCTCCGCGCCCGCCACGCCGAAGACCGACAACAACCCGGTGGGCATGAACGTGCGCTCGTCCTTCGATGAGGGCGCGACCTGGCGGAACTATGACAGCTCCACCAACAACGCGGGGGTGAGGATCGACGGCGACCACGCCGGATATTCCGACATGGCGCTCCTCGGCAACGGCGCGATCGGCGTCCTGTACGAGGCGGGCGTGAACCGCTTCCGGGACGAGATCCGCTGGAACTGGTTCTGGGAGAGCGCGATCGGCCTGCGCTGAACCGCCCCAGGAACGCCGAACGGCCCGCAACCCTTTCGGGTGTGCGGGCCGTGGCGAGAGAAGAGCCGGGTCAGTGGCCGTGGCCGTGACCGTGGCCCGCGCCGGCGGCGGGGGCCTCCTCCTCGGGCTTGTCCACTACGAGCGCCTCGGTCGTGAGGAGCATGCCCGCGATCGACGCGGCGTTCTGGACGGCCGAACGCGTGACCTTGACCGGGTCGATGACGCCCTGCGCGATCAGGTCGCCGTATTCGCCGGTCGCGGCGTTGAGGCCGTGACCGGCCTCCAGCTCGGCGACCTTGTGCGTCACCACGTAGCCCTCGAGACCGGCGTTCTCGGCGATCCAGCGGGCCGGCTCGACCAGGGCGCGGCGCACGACGCCGACACCCGTGGCCTCGTCGCCCGTCAGGCCGAGGTCGTCGAGAGTCTTGGAGACGTGGATCAGCGCGGAGCCACCGCCGGAGACGATGCCCTCCTCGATCGCGGCGCGCGTCGCGGAGATCGCGTCCTCGAGGCGGTGCTTCTTCTCCTTCAGCTCCACCTCGGTGGCGGCGCCGACGCGCAGCACGCACACACCGCCGGCGAGCTTGGCCAGGCGCTCCTGCAGCTTCTCGCGGTCCCAGTCGGAGTCGGACTGCTCGATGGCGAGCTTGATCTCCTTGACGCGGTCCTCGATGGCCTGCGGGTCACCGGCGCCGTCGACGATGGTGGTGTTGTCCTTCGTGACGACGACGCGGCGGGCCGTGCCGAGCACCTCGAGACCGACGTGCTCCAGCTTGAGGCCGACCTCCTCGCTGACGACCTGGCCACCGGTGAGGGTGGCGATGTCCTGCAGCATGGCCTTGCGGCGGTCGCCGAAGCCCGGGGCCTTGACGGCCACGGAGGTGAAGGTGCCGCGGATCTTGTTGGTGACCAGGACGGCCAGGGCCTCGCCCTCGACGTCCTCGGCGATCACGAGCAGCGGCTTCTTCGTCTGGGCGATCTGCTCCAGCAGCGGCAGGAAGTCCGCGATGGAGGCGATCTTGCCCTGGTTGATCAGGATGTAGGCGTCCTCGAGGACGGACTCCATCCGCTCGGGGTCGGTCACCATGTACTGCGACACGTAGCCCTTGTCGAACTGCATGCCCTCGGTGAACTCGAGCTCCATGCCCATGGCGTTGGACTCTTCGACGGTGAGGACACCGTCCTTGCCCACCTTGTCGAACGCCTCGGCGATCAGGTCGCCGATCTGCGCGTCCTGGGCGGAGATCGTCGCGACGTTGGCGATCTCCTTCTTGTCGGCGACCTCGCGGGCGCTGTCGAGCAGCTTGTCGCTGATCGCCTTGGCGGCCTTGTCGATGCCGCGCTTGAGCGACAGCGGCGAGGCGCCGGCGGCCACGTTGCGCAGGCCCTCGCGGACCATGGCCTGGGCCAGCACGGTGGCGGTGGTGGTGCCGTCACCCGCGATGTCGTTGGTCTTGGTGGCAACTTCCTTGGCGAGCTGGGCGCCGAGGTTTTCGTAGCGCTCTTCCAGCTCGATCTCACGAGCGATGGTCACACCGTCGTTCGTGATCGTCGGCGCACCGAACTTCTTGTCGATGACGACGTTGCGGCCGCGCGGGCCGAGGGTTACCTTCACGGCGTCGGCGAGGGCGTTCACACCGCGCTCGAGCGCGCGGCGGGCATCCTCGTCGAACTCCAGGATCTTCGCCATTGTTTGAAAGTCCTCTCCTAGCGTCGAAAGCCCCGGCCGCCCTCAAGAGCGCCCGGGGCTCGACACATCCGGCTTACTTCTCGATGATCGCGAGAACGTCGCGGGCGGAGAGCACGAGGTACTCCTCGCCGCCGTACTTGACCTCGGTGCCGCCGTACTTGCTGTAGAGGACGATGTCGCCCTCAGAGACGTCGAGCGGAATCCGCTTGTCGCCGTCCTCATCCCAGTTGCCGGGGCCCACCGCGAGGACCTTGCCCTCTTGCGGCTTCTCCTTGGCGGTGTCCGGGATGACCAGGCCGGAAGCGGTGGTCTGCTCGGCCTCAAGCGGCTGAACCACAATGCGGTCGCCGAGCGGCTTAACGGGAACCTTGGTGGCGGTCGTCACGATCGGACCTCCCCTTCAGATTTGAATGATCTAGAAGAGGCGACCAGCTGGGCCTGCCGTCGCGGGTGTCAGACCTGCCTCGTCGCACGTTGGCACTCTCAAGGGGAGAGTGCCAACAGGAAACATATGCAAGAGGGGCTTGACAGTCAACACGAACGCGTCTGCTGAGAGCGATCAGACCGAATCCGCCCCCTCTGGATACGGTACGCCCATGGTCCGACCGGGTCGGACGTGGCACTAACGTCGGGTGATGTGGACCTTGACGCCTTCGACGAGTTGCTGACACCGCGCGGGCAGCGCGCGCTCGCGGAGGCCGTGGAGCTGGTGGGCACGGATCCGGTGGCCGCCGCCACGAGGCTGCGCAAGACGTACGACGCCGCGCTGACCTCCGCGGCGCTCACCCAGGCGGGGCTGCGGGAGCGTGCCAGGGCCAAGTTCGGCGAGGACGCCGGGCGGATGTACTTCACGCCGCACGGCCTGGAGCAGTCCACGCGGACGGAGGTCGCCGAGCACCGCGCCCGCCGCCTGACCGCCGGGACACAGGCGGACGCGCCCCCGCACGAGCTCGGCGTCGCGGACGCACCCCTGCACGGACCGGACGTGCCCCCGCGCGGGCTCAGGCGTGGGCTGAGGGTCGTGGACGCCTGCTGCGGCGTCGGCGGCGACTTCCTCGCGCTGGCCCGCGCCGGCTGCACCGTGGCCGCCGTGGACACCGACCCGCTGACCGTCGCCGTGGCCAGGGCCAACGCCGACGCGCTCGGGCTGGCCGACAGGGTGACGGTGTCCGTGGGGGACGCGGCCGAGGTCCGGCCGGAGGAGTACGACGTGCTCTTCGCCGACCCCGCCAGGCGGACGAGCCGGGGCAGGACGTTCGACCCCATTGCCTACTCCCCGCCCTGGCCGGTGGTGCTCGACCTGGTCGCCAGAGCCTCCCGGGCGTGCGTCAAGGTCGCCCCGGGCATCCCGTACGAGTTCATCCCCGGAGGCGCCGAGGCCGAGTGGGTCTCGTACAAGGGCGAGGTCAAGGAGGCCGCCCTCTGGACCGGCCAGGAGGGAGCGGGCCGCCGCGCCACCCTGCTGCCCGGCGGCCACACGCTGACCGCCACGGGCGCCGAGGCCGCCGTCGGCCCGGTCGGCAGGTACGTCTACGAGCCGGACGGCGCGGCCATCCGGGCGCACCTCGTGGGCGAGGTGTCGGAAATCGTGAACGGACGCCTGCTCGACCCGATGATCGCCTACATCACCGGTGACGACCCGATCGACACCCCATGGGCGGCCAGATATGAAGTAGAGGACGTTCTCCCCTTTTCCGGGAAAAAGCTGCGCGCCGCCCTCCGTGAGCGACAAGTCGGAAATGTCACCATCAAGAAGCGCGCCTCCGCCGTCGACATCGAGCGCCTCCGCTCAGATCTCCGCCTAAATGGCGAAAAATCGGCAACTATCATCCTTACCCGAATCATCGATAAGCCATCGGTCATCATCTGCGACACCTCTCCACCTGCCTGAACCGGTCATTCTGCCGTTAACCTCGATCTTTCACTTCACCCCTGACGGACCTTGATCGAGAGGCTAAGGTTGGCGGACGGGAGTTCTCCCCTGCGGTTTTCCGCGTTCCCGCTCGTTCATCTGAAAATCGACCTATATCCCACCGCTGCGCGGCAGACCGTCGGCGAGCCAAAGGAGCTTTCGGTGGACCATTCCAACCACACCACCCTTCTCCAGGCAGGAGGCCAGTCCGGCATCTCCGAGAGGATGCGGGACCTGCTGGCGCGCGCCTCGCAGGATCATGTGTACGAGCAGCGCACGCAGGGGGCGGTGCTGGACGAGATCCGCCAACGGCTCGAAGGCATGGAGTGGCTGCTGCGCGAGGTGCGCGAGCGCGAGCTCGGCGGCCTCAGCGGCACGCTGCAGGCGGTCAGCGGGCGGCTCGACGACATCACCGCCAAGCCGCCGATGTGGGCGGAGGGGCTGGCTCAGCACGTCGAGGCGGTACGCGACCACGTGGACGCCGTCGGGGAGCGGATCGGAGACGTGGACGCCCGCGTCGCCCCGGTGGCCGACCTGCCCGGCCTGCGGGCCGACCTGGGCACCATGGGCGAGGGTGTGGACGAGGCGCTCACCCGCCTGCAGACGGTGCTCGACAGCACGGACGGCCTCACGAAGGGGATGTCCGACTTCGCCGCCACGCTGGCCACGCTCAACAGCAGCATGGAGGCCGCCGCGAGCCGCTTCACCAGGCTCGACAAGTCGATGGCCGACCTGACCACCCGCACCGACCGGGTCGAGGTCGCGGTCGGCGACCTGTCGGAGCACCTCACCGCCCGGCTGAGCGCCCAGGACAAGCAGCTCGCCGTCCGGATGGACGAGACGGACCAGCGGCTGACCACGCGGCTCGTCGAGGCCGACCAGCGCCTCACGACCCGCCTCGACGACACCGACCAGCGGCTCTCCGACCGCCTTGACGAGACCGACCGGCGACTGACGACCCGGCTCGACGAGACGGACCAGCAGCTGACGGTCCGCCTCGGCGAGAGCGACCAGCGACTGTCCGACCGCCTCGACCAGACCGAAGAGCGGCTCTCCGACCGGCTCGACGAGACCGACCAGCGGCTGTCCGACCGGATCGACCAGACCGGCCTGCGGCTGACCGCCCGGATGGACGAGACCGACCAGCGCCTGGCCACCAGCCTCGTCGAGGCGGACGAGCGGCTGGCCAGCCGCCTCAAGGAGTCCGACGAGCAGCTCGGCAGCCGCCTGTCCGACGTCGAGCTGCGCCTCGCCACCAGGCTCGACGAGACCGACCAACACCTCGCCATCCAGCTCGGCGAGAGCGAGCAGCGCCTGAGCGCCCGCCTCAGCGGCGTGGACGCCCGGCTCGACCGGGTCGAGGGCAGGCTCACGGGGCTCGACTCGCGGCTCACGGGGTTCGACAGCCGCCTGGAGTCGGCCGACGAGTGCCTGGCCGACATCGACACCAGGCTCGACGGCCTCGACGGCAGGATGGCCGGCGTCGACAAGCGGCTCCTGTCCGTGGACAACCAGCTCGGCGGCGTGGACAAGCGGCTGGGCACCGTGGACGGCCACCTCGGGCGCCACGACGACAGGTTCGACGCGCTCGACGTACGCATCGACGCCCGTTTCGGCGCCCTCGACGAGCGCATGGCCACCTCGGACCAGCGCCTCGGCGAGCTGTCCACGCGCAACGAGGGCCGCTTCAACAAGCTCGACACCCAGATCGACTCCGTCGACGAGCGCCTGGTCGAGGCCGAGGAGCACCTGGGCAGCCGGTTCGACGGCCTCGACACCCGCTTCAACGGGCTCGACACCCACCTCAACGGCCTGGCCACGCGCGCCGAGCAGGCCAGCGCGCACCTGGAGTCCGTCGACGACCGCATCGAGACCGTCAGCGAGCGCGTGGGCCGCCTCCCCGAGGCCCTGGCGGGCCAGAGCGAGCTGCTCCAGGCGCACGCCGGAGACCAGGCCGAGCGCCTGACCGCCGCCGCGAGCGCGCTCACCGAGCTCGTCACGGCGCGTCCCGACCGCGACCAGCTCACGGAGACGGTCACCGGCATCGTCCAGCCCGCGACCGACGACCTCACCAAGCGCCTGGGCGCCCTGGAGGAGACCATGCTGGCCCTGGCCGAGGCCCTCCTGCGCCCCACCAGGGCCAAGGACTAGGACTCACCTCAGGGGCCGTGCCGTCGATGACGGCACGGCCCTCACACGTGAACGGTCGTGATCGGCAGCGAGGAGTCGGCGGGGATCTCCAGCGTCGACGGCGTGATCCCGGCCGCGACCAGGTTGGAGCCCAGGGCGGCGACCATCGCGCCGTTGTCGGTGCACAGCCCGGGGCGGGGCACGCGCAGCCGTACGCCGGCCGCGTCGCACCGCTCCTGGGCCAGCGCGCGCAGCCGCGAGTTGGCCGCCACGCCGCCCCCGATCAGCAGGTCGTGCACGTCGTACTTCCGGCACGCCTGAAGTGCCTTGCGGGTCAGCACGTCGACCACGGCCTCCTGGAACGAGGCGGCCACGTCGGGCACGTGGATCGACTGCCCGGACGCCTCGCGGGCCTCGACCCAGCGCGCCACGGCCGTCTTGAGCCCGGAGAAGGAGAAGTCGAGCGTCCCGTCGTCGATCTTGCCGCGCGGGAACGTGATCGCCGCGCCCGAGCCATCGCGCGCGGCCCGGTCGATGTGCGGCCCACCGGGGAACGGCAGCCCCAGCACCCGCGCGACCTTGTCGAACGCCTCGCCGGCCGCGTCGTCGACCGTCGAGCCGAGCGAGATCACGTCTGAAGCCACGTCGGGCACGAGCAGCAGCGAGGAGTGGCCGCCCGACACGAGCAGGGCGATGCACGGCTTGGGCAGCGGCCCGTGTTCGAGCTGGTCGACGGCCACGTGGGCGGCCAGGTGGTTGACACCGTAGAGGGGCACGCCGAGGCCCAACGCGTAAGACTTGGCGGCGGCCACGCCCACCAGCAGCGCCCCCGCCAGCCCCGGGCCCGCGGTGACGGCGATGGCGTCGATGTCGGAGAACTTCAGGCCGGCCTCGGCCAGCGCGGCCTCCACCGTCGGCGTCATGGCCTCCAGGTGGGCGCGCGAGGCCACCTCGGGCACCACGCCGCCGTAGCGGGCGTGCTCCTCCATGCTGGAGGCGATCGTGTTGGCCAGCAGGGTGTGGCCCCTGACGATGCCGATGCCGGTCTCGTCGCAGGAGGTCTCGATGCCCAGGACCAGTGGTTCGTCAGTCATCAAGATTCCTTCTCATCATGATCGCGTCGGTGCCGTCGTCGTAGTAGCGGCGGCGGGTGCCGATGTCCTCGAACCCGTAATGCCGGTAGACGGCCTGCGCGCGCGGGTTGTCGGCGCGTACTTCCAGGAAGATCTCCCGCGCTCCCCTGCGGCCCGCCTCGGCCAGCAGCTCGGTCAGCAGGGCGCCGCCGATGCCGGTGCCCTGGTGCTTCTCCAGCACCGCGATGGTCTGCACGTCGGCCTGGTCCGCCGCGGCGGCGAGCCCGGCGTAGCCGATGATCTCGCCGTCCACGAGGGCCACCACGTAGTGGCGCGAGCGCGGCATGTCGGCCAGCTCGCCGCGCATCATGCCCTCGCTCCACGCGTCGAGCGGAAACGTGGCCCGCTCGATCGACATGACCGCCGGCAGGTCGGTCACGGTCATCGGCCGGAGGTTCACGCGGTCACCCGCTTGGGCGCTCCGGGCACGACGGCGTCGGGTCTGCGCAGGTAGATCGGACGGGGCGGGTCGAGCGGCGTGCCCTGGGCGAGCCGCTCGGCGGCGAGCGCGGCCAGGGCGCCGGCGTAGGGGTACGGGGGCGCGTCGCTCTCGCCGAGGATCTCGGCGTAGAGCCCGGCACCGGCGCCCACGACCGGCAGCCCGTCCACGGGCACGTCGGCGGGGCGGTCGACGAAGGGCCCGTCGAGCCGGGTGCGCATGTCGGCGTAGCGCGCCCAGAACACCTCTTTGCGCCGCGCGTCGGTGGCCACCAGGAACGGCTCGGCGAGCCCGCTGCCGTAGGCCACGGCGTCGAGCGTGCAGATGCCGTACGCGGGGATGCCCAGCGTGGTGGCGAGCCCCTGCGCGGTCATCAGCCCGACGCGCAGCCCGGTGTAGGGGCCGGGGCCGCTGCCCGCCACGATGGCGGTCACGTCGCGCAGCGCCGCGCCCGCGTCGTCCAGCACGCGTTCGATGGTGGGGATGAGCAGCTCGCCGTGACGCCGGGCGTCGATCGTCGTGTGCTCGGCGAGCACTCGTCCACCGTCGTGGAGCGCGGCGGTGACGGCGGGTGTCGCGGTATCAAAGGCCAGGACCAGCACGGCTGTCTAGCCTACCCGCCGTACGGCCCGCCGCCTCCAAAAGTCAAGACCAGCCCGTACGACGCTTGAGCCAGTCGAGCGCGACCACCCCCTGCGCCCGCTGGAACGCCCTGACCGTGGGCAGTCCGGGCGGATCCGGAAGACGCGAGTGACGGACGAAGTAGCCGGTGAGCCCGGCGACCACCGCGGTCACCGCGGGGTCGGGATCGGTGAACAGCTCGTGCGGCATCGGCCCGCCCTGCATGCCGATCGACGGCAGCATGGCCACCAGGTCGACCCACGGCGCGCCCACGCAGGCCCACGGCCAGTCCACGACGTAGACGCGCTCGCCGCTGAGCAGGATGTTGTCGGCCCGCAGGTCCCGGTGGACCAGGGTGTCGCCGGCCGCCGCCGCGGCCCAGCCGGACTCGAGCTCGGCCAGCTCGCCGAGGTGACGCAGCGCCCACGGGTCGAGCCCGTCGGTGTCCTCCTCCAGCAGGTCGCGCCAGCCGTGGAAGGACGAGCCGATGGACTCGGCGATGGGCGGCGCGGCGATCGGGGCGGGGGTGAGCTCGGCCGACATCCGCCTGACGGCGTCGAGCACCCGGTCGAGCTGGTCCCGACGCCACGGCAGCTCGGGAGGCGCGCCCTCGACGTCCTCGAAGACCAGCGCGACCCAGCCCTCCAGCTCGAAGCCGGTCAGCAGCCTGGGCGCGGGCACGGAGTCCGGCAGCGCGGCGGCGATCTCCAGCTCGGCGCGGTAGATGCGGACGCTGTCGGCGTTCGGCTCGGGGCCGACGGCCTTGACGAAGGCGCGCCTGCCGTTCTCCGCGCGCAGGCGGACCGCTGCCGCCGGCGAGAAGCCGCCGGGCTGGGTGACCGCCTCGGCCACGCGCGCCCCGAGGAAGCCCTCGACCGCCGCGCGCACCTGCGGGTGCACGCACCTCCAGGGCAGGCGTACGCCGGACGCGGGCGGGCTGGTGTTCACAGTCACGCGTCCATGATCCCGGACGAGGGGAAGGGGACCACAAACCGTTTTTCAGGCGCGGGAGGCGTACACGATGATGTTGTCCAGGTATTCGCCCTTGGCGTAGTCGAACTTGCCGCCGCAGGTGACCAGCTTGAGGCCGTCCTCCAGGTACACGCGCCTGGTGGGGAAGCTGTCCTTGTGCACCTGCTCGATGTGGTCGACCTTGAAGCTCACGACCTTGCCGTCACTGCGCTCGACCTTGACGGTCTCGCCCTTGCGTAACTGCCTGAGCTTGTAGAACACGGCGGGGGCCGTCTTGGTGTCGACGTGGCCGATGATCACCGAGGCGCCCTTCTCGCCGGGCACGGCGCTGCCGGAGTACCAGCCGGCCACCTTCGGCTTCTCGTACGGGGGCAGCTCGACCTCGCCGTCCTTCGATAAACCGAGCTTCATCAGCGGTGCGTCGACGTCGATCGAGGGGATGTCGATGCTCTCGGGCACGATCGACGCGGTGGGCGTACTGCCGGTCTGCATGCTCTTGCCGAACGCGACCAGCAGCAGACCCGTGGCGGCGCCGGCGAGCACCACCCGTCCAGGTCGGGCCATCGCTACGCCTTGCGGCGCTTGACCGCGAAGCCGATGCCCGCGACCAGGGCGAGGCCGACCAGCACGCCCGCGGGGCCGATCGGGATCGAGGAGTCGTCGCTCGCGTCCATCCCGTACGTGCCGCCGCCGCCCGCCTTGGGCGCCTTGCTCGGCACGGTGGACGGCACGGCCTCGGCCGCGGCGACCCTGAGGGTGGCCCGGCCCAGGTCGTTGGTGCCGTCACACTTGACGTCGACCCGATAGGAGCCGCGCCGGACCGTTCCCGAGACCTGCGCCTCACCGCGCACCCACGGCGAGCCGTTGGCGGACGTGGCGGTCGCGGTGGGGGTCGCCGAGGCCCCGGCGACCGGGTTGAGCACGACGCCGTTGACGAACGCGCGCGAGGTCCCGGTGCCGGTGTGCGCCGGGCCGCCGGTCGGCACGGGGCAGTTGGCCAGGATCCACACCTTGGAGGTCTCGCCCGCGGTGACGCGGTCGGGGTTGAGCTGGACCGAGATGGTCTGCCTGTTGGTCGAGGGCCGCGGGCTGCCCGTGGCGGTGGCGGCCGGGGCGGCGGTGCCGCTGGCTGTGGGGCTGGGCGTGGCTGTGCCTGTTGGATTTGCATCGGCGGAAGCCGTGCAGCCGGTCAGACCGACCATCACGATGGCTCCCGCGTACGCGACTCGCCTGACCCTGAGCACCGGCCGCACCCCACTCCGCCGTCGTACCACCCAGCATCCATCAGAAATATGGATGTCGCCCCTCCTGATACCCAGAAAATCTGGGCCAATCCCTGACCAACGATCATGATTTATGTCATTGGCCTGGTACGTCAAGGGTGCCAGTATTGCCGAAAATTGACGGCGGTTTTAGTCTTCCAGCGGCTCAGACGGCGTGTCGGCCCATCGCGGACCCACGCCGCGCAGGGTGACAATGCGGACCTCCTCGCCCGCCTCGCGGTCGATGTGGATCTCCAGCCGGTCCTCGGCCAGCCCTTCGACCAGCCCCTCGCCCCACTCCACGACGGTGACGGACTCTTCCAGCGAGGCGTCCAGGTCGAGGTCGTCGACCTCCAAGTCGCCGCCGAGCCGGTAGGCGTCCGCGTGCACGAGCGGCGGCCCCTGGCGCAGCGAAGGGTGCACCCGGGCGATCACGAACGTGGGCGAGGTGATCGGGCCGCGTACCTTGAGCCCTTCGGCGATGCCCTGCACGAGCGTGGTCTTGCCGGCGCCGAGCGCGCCCGACAGGACGAGCAGGTCTCCGGCGCGCAGCTGCCCGGCCAGGCGGACGCCGTACGCGCGCATGTCCTCGGCGGTCGCCAGCCTCACTGCATCTCCACCCTCTTGATCAGGTCGCGCAGCGCGTCGTTGACGGCGCCCGGCCGCTCCAGCTGGATGAGGTGGGACGTGTCGGGCACCTCGGTGAGCTGCGCCTTGGGCAGCGCCGCGGCGATGGCCTTGCTGTGGTCGGGCGGAGTGAGCCAGTCGCGCTCGCCCACCATGATCGCGGTCGGCACCTGGTCGAGGACGTCGAGCGCGGAGAGCTTGTCGTGGTTCATCAGCGCCGGGTAGAAGTCGGCGAACACCTCGGTCGGCGTGGCCCTGATCATCGACTCGGCGAAGTCGACCACGGTCGGGCTGACGTTCTTGGAGTCGCCGAAGCCCATGTAGCGGGTCATCAGGAACGCGATGTCGCTGCCCGCGTGGCGGGTGCGGTCGACGAGGGCGCCGCCCTTGCCCAGGATCGAGATCGTGGACGGGGCGATCTTGTGCACCGCCTTGGACACCATCGCCGGCATGCCCAGCGTGAGCTCGGCCAGCTTGCCCGCCGAGGTCGCGATGAGCGCGACGCCGCGGATCTTGTCCGCGAACAGCTCGGGGTGGCTGTCGGCCAGCGCCATGATCGTCATGCCGCCCATGGAGTGGCCCACCAGCACGCACGGTCCCGGCACGAACTTCTCGATCACCTCGGCCAGGTCGGCGCCCAGCCGGTCGATCGTGCTGCCGTCGGCGCCCGCGCGCTGCGAGCGCCCGTGCGAGCGCTGGTCCCACAGCACCATGCGGTAGTTTTCGCGCAGGTCCTTGCGCTGGTAGTGCCAGGACTCCAGGTTGAGGCAGTAGCCGTGGCAGAAGACGACGGTCAGCTCGGCGTCCTCGGGCCCGTCGACCTCGACGTGCAGCGCCTTGCCGTCGGAGGTGACGAGCGTGCGCTCCCTGCCCCGCAGCTCGCCGAACGGCTCGCTGGCCTCGGTGTCGGGGCGCAGCCTGATCCTGCCGACCGCGTACCGCTTGGCCAGCGCCGCCGCCGCGACGCCGGCGGAAGCCGCACCGACGAGCGCGCCGGCGATGCCTACCCTGCGCCGTGTTGTCGTCGTCATCTCCCCGATCCTTCTCCGCTCATGCCTGCCGCGAAGTGCCCGTCGTCACTCCGAGCGCCTGTGCTCGTAGACCCGCGGCACGCGCGACCCGATCCTGGTCACGATCTCATGCGTGATCGTGCCGAGATTATCCGCCCACTCCTGAGCGGTCGGCTCGCCCCCGTCACCGGGCCCGAAGAGCACGACCTCGTCGCCCGCCGACAGGGGGTCGTCGCCCATGTCGATCATGAACTGGTCCATGCACACCCGGCCCGCGATCGGTCTGCGCCGCCCGCCGGCCAGCACCTCGACCCGCCCGGTGGCGTGCCTGAGGATCCCGTCGGCGTATCCGAGCGGCACGAGGCCGAGGGTGGTCTCGCGGTCGGTGACGTACAGGTGAGCGTATGACACGCCCGAGCCCTCCGGAACCCGCTTGACCAGCCCGGCCTGCGCCACGAGCGTCATCGCCGGTCTGAGCCCGAAGTCGCCCAGCTCGGGGATGGGACTCAGGCCGTACATCGCGATGCCGGGCCTGACCAGGTCGTAGCGGGCCTCTGGAAGCGTCACGGTGGCCGCGGAGTTGGCGAGGTGCCGGATCACGTGGGAGCCCGCCGCGCCGGCCCGCTCGGCCAGCTTCAGCGCCGTTCTGAACGCCTCCTGCTGCTGCTCGATCGACGGGTGGCCGGGGATGTCGGCGCAGGCGAAGTGGGACCAGAGGCCGACGATCTCGACGACGCCCTCGGCCTGGAGCTTCAGCGCCCCGTCGAGGAGCCCCTGCCAGGCGGCCGGCGGCGAGCCGCCCCTGCTCATGCCGGTGTCGGCCTCCAGGTGGAGCCGGGCCGTGCGCCCCGTGCGGCGGGCGGCGGCCTCGATCTCGCCGAGCAGCCCCGCGTCGGAGGCCGACAGCTCGATGTCCTTGTCGAGGGCCTCGTCCAGCGGCTCGCCGGGGGTGATGAGCCACGACAGGATCGGCGCGGTCACCCCGCCCGCGCGCAGCTCGAGCGCCTCCCGGACGAACGCGGTGCCCAGCCGGCTCGCGCCTCCCTCGATGACGGCCTCGGACGTCGGCACCAGCCCGTGCCCGTACGCGTCGGCCTTGACGGCGCCCATCAGCTCCGCGCCGCCGGCCCGCTCCTTGAGCAGGGCCACGTTGTGCCTGATCGCGGCCAGATCGACCCGCGCCTGGGCCGGTGTGGCCATCGAGGAGTACATCCATCCAGTGTGGCAGCTCACGCGGGTGGTCGAGCGCGATTTCCGCCCCCGCCCCGACGACCGGCCACCCCTACGACGAGCGGCCCCCGCCGGTCACCGCGCGGATGGCCGCCGGCACCGCCGCGGCCACGTCGGCCGCGGTCAGCGGCGCGCCCTCGGCGGCCCGCCGCCCGGCGAGCCCGTGCAGGAACGCCCCGCAGGACGCCGCGTCGTAGCAGCTCAGCCCCTGGGCGAGCAGCGCCCCGGCCACCCCCGCCAGCACGTCGCCGGTCCCCCCGGTGGCCAGCCAGGACGTGCCCGTGACGTTCGCCCGGACCGGCCGCGACTCCTCGGCCACCACCGTGGTGGAGCCCTTGAGCAGCACGGTCACGCCCAGCTCGGCCGCGGCCCGGCGGACGTGCTCCAGCCGGGCGGCCTCGATGGCGTCCCGGTCGGCGCGGATGAGCCGCGCCAGCTCTCCGGCGTGCGGTGTGATCAGGACGGGCGCCGACCGCCGCAGCAGCCCGCGGTCCCGGGCCACCAGCGTCAGTGCGTCGGCGTCGATCAGCACGGGCACGTCGGACGCCAGCACCTGGGCGGCCACCTCGTGCGCCCACTCCCCGGTGCCCAGCCCCGGCCCGAGCACCCACGCCTGCACCCGGCCCACGTCTTCGAGGGAGGGCCGGTCCAGCTCGGTGACCACGGCCTCCGGCCAGTGCGCGCGCACCTGGGCGACCGGCGCGCCGGGGCCCGCGTACCGCACCATGCCGGCCCCAGCCCGCAGCGCGCCGCCCACAGCCAGCACGGCCGCGCCGGTGAACAGGTCGCTCCCCGCGGCGACGCCCAGCACGCCCCTGCGGTACTTGTCGGACTCGTTGCCGGGCCGCGGCAGCAGGACGTCCACGTCGCCGCCGGTCAGCGCCGCGACGTCGGGATCGGGCAGATGGGCCCCGAGCCCGATGTCCACCAGCTCGACCGTGCCCGCGTGCTCGGCGCCGGGATCGACGAGCAGGCCCGTCTTGTACGCCCCCATGGTCACGGTCACCCGGGCCCGCACCGCGAGGCCCTCCACCCGGCCGCTGCTCGCGTCCACACCGCTCGGCACGTCCACCGCGACGATCGGCCCGCGGGCCGCGTTCGCCTCCTCGACGAGCGCCCGGTACGGCTCCCGCAGCGCCCCTGAGGCCCCGATCCCGACGAGCCCGTCGATGATCAGGTCCGCGCGCTCCAGGGCGTCACGCTCGACGACCCGGCCGCCGGCCTGCCTGAGCGCGGCGAGCCCGGCCTCGTGCGTCTTGGACCCGGCCAGGACGGCGCCCACCCACGCCCCGCGCCTGGCCAGCCGCTCGCCCGCGTAGAGCGCGTCACCGCCGTTGTCGCCGCTGCCGACGAGGAGCACGACGCGTTTGCCGTAGACCCTGCCCAGGAGGTCGGCGCAGACGGCGGCGAGCCCGGTGGCGGCCCGCTGCATGAGCGTGCCCTCGGGCAGCCGCGCCATCAGCGCGTGCTCGGCGCCCCGGATCTGGTCGGCGGTGTAGGCAGTCTTCACGATCCGAAGCTATCCCTCCGCGATCACGTAGGCCACGGCCACGCCCGCGTCGTGGCTGAGCGAGACGTGCCAGCGCTTGACCCCGAGATCGTAGGCGACCTCCGCGGCCTTGCCGGTGATCCGCAGCTCGGGCTTGCCGTGCTCGTCGCGGCGCACCTCGGCCTCCAGGTGGGCCATCCCCCTGGGCGCGCCGAGCGCCTTGGCCACGGCCTCCTTGGCGGCGAACCTGGCGGCCAGCGACCGCACCGGCAGCTCTATCTCGGCCTCGGTGAACAGCCGCTCCTTGAGCTGCGGCGTGCGCTCCAGCGCCGCCTCGAAGCGGTCGATGTCCACGACGTCAACGCCGATGCCAAGGATCATGACCCCAGCGTACTCAGAACAGCCCGCGCTCCCACGGACCCCAGATCGCGAATGACCTGCCCTGTTTCGACTGGACGTTGACGTAGAGGGTGTGGCCGCCGGGCCCGAACGTCGAGCCGGCGAACTCCGCCCCCGGGTCGTCGGGGATCGGCTCCAGGCGGCAGAAGTCGAAGATCTGGCCCGCCTTCGTGAGCCCGCGCAGGTAGTTGTCGCCGTCGCCGTCCTCGCACAGCACGAGCGTGCCGCGCCTGCTGGCCGTCACGTTGTCGGGCAGGTCGAGCACCGCCGAGCGCGGCGACTCGTAGGCGAGCCTGAGCCGCCCGCTCCACGTCTCGTACGCCCACACCTGCCCCCGCCCCTTGCCGAACCCGGAGGGCGGCGTGTCGCCGGCCGCCGTGGCCCCGCCCTGGGTGGAGACGAAGTACACGACCCCCTGGTGGAAGACGGCCCCCTCCAGCCGGGAGAAGATCGCCGCGCCCTGCTCGCGCCCCTGGCTGCCCACGGCCTGGACGGCCTGGTCGTAGGCGGGCCTGCCGGTGAAGGTCGGGTCGGGGTCCTCGATGTCCACCCAGACGGTCTCGTACGTGGCCGCGGGCCGCTGCCCCACGGACAGGTCCTTGCGCTTGGCGCCCTTGACGGCCAGCATCTGCAGCCGCCCGCCGTCGAGCAGCCGCCCGGCCTGGACGGGGTGCTTCGGCGGCAGGTAGCGGTAGAAGCCGGAGGGATAGGAGAAGTTGTCCTCGGTCATGTAGAGCGCGCCCGTGGAGGGGTCGAACGCCACCGACTCGTGCGGGAACCGGCCGGCCGACTTGATCGGCCTGGCGGTGGCGGCGCGGTTGACCGGCACCTCGAAGATGTAGCCGTGCTTGCGGGTGAGCTTGGCGTTGTCGCCGCCGGAGAAGTCGTCGGCCACGTCGGGCCCGTTGACCGTCTCCTCGCAGCTCACCCAGGCCCGCCACGCCATGGGGCCGCCCGAGCAGTTCATCATGGTGCCGTTGAGCGAGGGGGCGGCCTGGATCACCTCTCCGTAGCGCGTGACGCGCAGCGTGGAGGTGCCGCCCCCGGCCATCGGGTCGTACGCCCTGGCCTTGTCGCCGAACGCGCCGACGGGGCCGTTGACCTCGTGGTTGCGGATCAGGATCGCGCTGTCCTTGGGGCCGGAGAACGCCGCCATGCCGTCGTGCCTGCCCGGCACGGCCGACCCGTCGCTGAACTTCTCGCCGGCGGCGCTGAACGAGCGATATTTGAACCCTTCGGGCAGGTGCAGCCGCACCTTCCCGTCACGCAGGTCGGGCACGGGCTTCAGCCGCCCGTAACCTCCCTGCACCGGCTTGACGCCCCCTTGCACTCCCGCGCACGCGACTCCGGCGAAGGGGCCGGCGACGGCGATCACGTTCGTGATGAAGCGACGACGGTCCATCAGACCTCCCAGCCCTGCACAGTAGCCGCCGACACCTGTTCATACGCGTGATTCGGCAAGACGGATCTTCCTTCCCCGAACTGAGTCTCGGTAATCCCACGTCTTTATCCACAGGCTGTGGATCTCGCTGCGCACACCCGGCCATGATCCGGTTCACGGCTCATCGCTACGCTGCCAAAGTGAACAACGGCTACGTGGAACTGAGCAGGGAGCAGTGGAGCGAGCTCCGCAAGAACACGCCCTTGACTCTCACCGCAGACGAGCTGGAAGAGCTTCGCGGCCTCGACGACCCCATCGATCTCACTGAAGTCACGGACATCTACCTCCCCCTGACTCGACTGCTGAACCTGCACTTCACCGGATCCAAAGAGCGCAGCAGCGTGCTGAGCGCGTTCCTCGGTCATCCCGAGCAGCGCGTGCCGTACATCCTGGGCATCGCGGGCAGCGTCGCGGTCGGCAAGTCGACGACGGCGCGGCTCCTGCACACGCTGCTGGCCCGCTGGCCCGAGCACCCGCACGTGGAGCTGATCACCACCGACAGCTTCCTCTATCCGAACGCGGTGCTGGAGGCCAAGGGGATCATGCACCGCAAGGGCTTCCCGGAGAGCTATGACCGCAGGGCGCTGGTCAGGTTCGTGGCGGAGGTGAAGGCCGGGGCGGCGGAGGTGCGCGCGCCGATCTACAGCCACCTGGAGTACGACATCGTGCCCAAGGCCAGCCAAGTCGTGAAAAGTCCCGATATCTTGATCATTGAGGGGCTCAACGTCCTCCAGCCGGCCCCGCCCACGTCCCTCGCGGTCAACGACTACTTCGACTTCTCCATCTACGTGGACGCCAAGGTCGAGGACATCCGCACCTGGTACGTCGACCGCTTCCACAAACTCCGCCGCACCGCCTTCGAGGACCCGAAGTCGTACTTCCGGTACATCGCGGAGCTCTCGTACGAGGAGGCCACGGCCTTCGCGGTCAACGTCTGGCGCGACATCAACGAGCGCAACCTGGTCGAGAACATCGCCCCCACAAGGGGCCGGGCCGACCTCGTGCTCAAGAAGGGCGCCGACCACTCGGTACGGCGGGTACGGCTCCGCCAGACCTGAGCACCTCCTCGAACAGATAGAGGGCCAACCTGCCCCCGCACTCCTGGTCGTCCACCGCGGCGAACCAGCACTCCTCACCATGGTCGTGGCATCGGTATCGGATCATGCACGTCAGCCTCACGCAGATGTGTCAAAACGCCATCAACGTCCGATAGACGACAATGGCCCCTGTGCTACATCTGCGACTGATCAGCCCGGCCGCGCGCACCGACGAGGCGACGACGGTGTTGGAGAACTGCCCAGGCGTCACCAACATCGTCGTCCTGCCGGGCGCGGCCCGCGAGCCGGCGGGCGACGTGATCCTCTGCGACGCGGCGCGCGAGTCGGCCAACGAGGTGCTGAACCGGCTCAAATGGCTGGAGACCGAGGGCTCCATCGCCATCGAGCAGGTCGATCTGTCGCTGTCCAAGGTCGCGACCGACGCGGTCGAGGAGGCGCCCGGCGATCCCGACGACGCCGTGGTGTGGGAGGAACTCGCGCACCGGGTGCACGCCGACTCCCGCATGACGTGGGCGTACCTGGCCTTCCTGGCCATCGCCACGCAGCTCGCGGGCATCGGCATCCTGCAGAACTCCCCCATCCTGATCGTCGGCGCGATGGTGCTCGGGCCGGAGTTCGGCGCGGTCGCGGCCATCTGCTTCGGCCTGCTGCGCGGCAGGTGGCACCTGATCATCACGTCGCTGAGGACGCTGGTCATCGGGTTCACGCTGGCGATCGCGATCACCTTCGCCTGCGCGCTCGTCTCGAACTGGCTCGGCTGGATCGACATCGGCAACCTCACCAGGAACGAAGAGGTCCAGTTCATCGTCAAACCGGACCGGTGGTCGTTGATCGTGGCGCTGCTCGCGGGCGCGGCCGGGGTGCTGTCGGTCACGGCGGGCAAGTCGTCGGCCCTGGTCGGCGTCTTCATCTCGGTCACCACCGTGCCCGCGGCCGGCTACGTGGCCGTCGCGCTGGCGCTGGGCGACTGGCAAGAGGTCTACGGCTCGGTCTCGCAACTCACCGTCAACATCCTCGGCATGATCATCGCGGGCACCGGGACGCTGCTGGTCCAGCGGAAATTCTGGCCTCAAGTAGGACGGCGTTCATCCGTCTGAACGAGGCGGCGGCCCTCGCCCGCCGGGTACGGTCGGGCACATGCACATCCTCGCCACCGAGGGGCTGACCAAACGCTTCCCCACCGTCACCGCGGTCGACCAGCTCACGGTCGCCGTGGGGCCCGGCGTCACCGGTCTGGTGGGGGCGAACGGCGCGGGCAAGTCGACGCTGCTCAAGATCCTGCTCGGCCTGCTGCCGCCCACCGGCGGCGCGGCCAAGGTGCTCGATCTGGACGTGACCGCGCAGGGCGCCGAGATCCGCCGGCTCGTCGGTTACATGCCCGAGCACGAATGCCTCCCGCCCGACGTCTCCGCCACCGAACTGGTCGTCCACCTCGCACAGATGTCCGGCCTGCCGCGCTCCGCCGCCCGCGAGCGCGCCGCCGACGTGCTGCGCCACGTGGGCCTGGCCGAAGAGCGCTACCGTGCCGTCGGGGGCTACTCCACGGGCATGAAGCAGCGCGTCAAGCTGGCCCAGGCCCTGGTGCACGACCCCAAGCTGGTCTTCCTGGACGAGCCCACCAACGGCCTCGACCCGCGCGGCCGCGACGAGATGCTGACGCTGATCAGGCGCATCGGCACCGAGTTCGGCATCAGCGTGCTGGTCACCTCCCACCTGCTGGGCGAGCTGGAGCGCATCTGCGACCACGTGATCGTCATCGACTCCGGGCGGCTGCTGCGCTCGTCCGCGATCGGCGAGTTCACCCAGGCCACGCAGACCGTCACGGTCGAGGTCGAGGAGGGGCTGGAGCCGCTGGCCGCCCGGCTGACCGAGGCCGGCCAGACGGTCTCGCAGCAGGGCCGCCTGCTGGTGGTCAAGGTCCTCGGGCCCGAGACGTTCGACGCGATCCGGGACGCCGCCGTCGACCTGGACCTCTGCCTCATCCGCCTCGAACAGGGACGTCACCGCATCGAGGACGTCTTCAGGGAGGAGGTGGCGGGTGTCTGAGATCTACGACATCGGCTACCGCCACTACGACGGGCCCCGGCTCGGCCGCGCCTACGCGACCCGGGCGCTGACCGTCCACAGCCTGCGCGGCATCTTCGGCCTGGGGCGCACGGCCCGCAGCAAGATCATGCCGTTCTCCCTCTTCGTCATCATGCTCCTGCCGGCCGTCGTGGCCGTCGCGACGATGGCCCTGGCCCAGCAGCGCATCCTCCCCTACAGCGGCTTCGCCGTCATCATGCAGGCCGTCGTCGCGGTCTTCCTGGCCGCGCAGGCGCCCACCGTGGTCGCGCCCGACCTGCGCTACCGCGTGCTGCCGCTCTACCTGTCGCGTCCCGTCTCGATCGCCGAGTACGTCGGCGCCAAGGTCACGGCGATGACCGCCGCGCTCTTCCTGCTGGTGGCGGTGCCCCTGACGTTGATCTACGCCGGCGAGCTGGTGGTGGACATGCCCGGGCCGCCGGCCACCGGCGAATACCTCGGCTCCGTCCTCATGGCGCTGCTGCTGGCCGTGCTGATGTCGTCGTTCGGGCTGGCGCTGGCCTCGTTCACGCCGCGGCGCGGGCTCGGGGTGGCCTCGGTGATCGCCGTCTACCTGCTGTCGTCGGCGTCGGTCCCGTTGATCTACGGGTCCCTGTACGCCTCGGGCAACGAGGCCGCGGCCTCCTGGGCCTGGCTGGCCAACCCGTTCTGGCTGGTGGACTCCGTACAGTCCTGGTTGTTCGGCACCCCGCCGCACATCCCCGAAGGGGACTACCCGAGCGGGCCCGCCTCGGCCGCGGCCCTCGTGGTGCTGGTGGCGCTCGCCGTGGGCGCCCTCGCGCTGCGCTACAGGAAGGCGGCCGCACGGTGAAGATCGAGCTGTCTCAGGTTTCCCGCTGGTACGGCAACGTGGTGGCGGTCAACGACGTCACCATGACGATCGGCCCCGGCGTCACGGGCCTGCTCGGCCCCAACGGGGCGGGCAAGTCCACACTCCTGCACATGATGGCGGGCTTCCTGGCGCCGTCCAACGGCTCGGTCACGCTGGACGGCCAGCAGGTCTGGAAGAACCACCACATTTACCGAAATATCGGCCTAGTCCCGGAACGGGAGGGCGTGTATGGCTTCCTCACCGGCTGGCAGTTCGTCCTCTCGGCCGCCCGCCTCCACGGGCTGGGCGACCCGATCGAGGCGGCCCGCAAGGCCCTGGCCACGGTCGAGATGGAGGAGCCCAAGGACCGGCGCGTGGAGACGTACTCCAAGGGCATGCGCCAGCGCGTCAAGGTGGCCGCGGCGCTCGTCCACGACCCGCCCGTGCTCCTGCTCGACGAGCCGTTCAACGGCATGGACCCCCGCCAGCGCCTCCACCTCATGGACCTGATCCGCGCCATGGGCACGGCGGGCAAGACGATCCTGTTCAGCTCCCACATCCTGGAGGAGGTCGAACGGGTCGCCCAGCACATCGAGGTGCTGGTGGCGGGCCGGCACGCGGCGTCGGGCAACTTCCGCGAGATCCGGCGCCTGATGACCGACCGGCCCCACCTGTTCGTGATCCGTTCGAGCGACGACAGAAAGCTCGCCGCCGCCCTCATCCGCGACCACTCGACGGGCGGCATCACCCTCCGCCCCGACGGCCTGGAGGTCCAGGCCGCCGAGTTCCGCCGCTTCGCCTGGCTCCTCCCCCGGGTGGCCCAGGCGGAAGGCGTACACCTGCACCAGGTCTCCCCGGCGGACGAGGACCTGGAGAGCGTCTTCTCCTACCTCATCACCAGGAGCACCTGATGAATCCGCGAGGGAGCGCCGCCGCCTGGACTGAGGAGCGGCGGGAGCGCAGCGACCAGAGCGACGAGGGAAGGCGGCGGACTCCAGCGACCGAGCCGCCGAACGGAGTGAGGCAATGAACACAGTCGTGGCGGGCATCACGTACCGGGCCCTGCTCGGCAGGCGCCGCATCATCCTGCTCCTGTTGCTGCCGCTCGCCCTGATCGGGCTGGCCGTGCTCTTCCGCGTGCTCGGCGGGGGCGACCAGAGCGCGGCCGTGCAGCTGATGCAGAAGTTCGCCATCAGCACCATGCTCCCCCTGCTGGGCCTGATCGCCGGCACGGGCGTCATCGCCCCGGAGATCGACGACGGCACGATCATCCACCTGATGTCCAAGCCGATCTCCCGCCCGGTCATCGTCCGGACGAAGTTCCTGGTGGCGGCCTCGCTGATGGCCCTGTTCGGCGCCGTGCCCACCTACGTGGCGGCCTGGATCCTGGCCGGCAACGAGGACGGCATCGCCCCGGGCTTCGCGCTGGGAGCGCTGGTGGCCGGCATCGCGTACGCCGCCGTCTTCCTCCTGCTGGGCGTCGTCACCCGGCACGCGGTCACGATCGGCATCATCTACGCCCTCGTCTGGGAGAGCGTGGTGGGCAACTTCATCCAGGGCGCCCACAAGTTCTCGATCCAGCAGTGGGGCCAGACGATAGCCAAGCAGATCTCCGACTCCGCCTTCGTCGAGGCGGACGTCGCCCTGAGCTTCGCCGTACCCGCACTGATCGTCGTCACGGTGGTCGGCGTCTTCTGGGCGGGGCAGCGGCTGCGGGTCTTCTCGCTCACCGGGGACGAATGAACGAACGGCCCGCGGGGGTCACCCCCGCGGGCCGTTCGGACAGTCACTCAGACGCAGGCGGTGCGCACCACGTCGGCGAGGCGGCCGGCCACCTGGGTGGCGTGCTCCTCCGACGCGGCCTCGACCATGACCCGGATCATCGGCTCGGTGCCGCTCGGCCTGATCAGGACCCGGCCCGTCTCCCCCAGCTCGCCCTCCGCCTCGGCGACGGCGGCCAGCAGCTCGGGGGCGGCGGCCTTGCCCTTGTCCACGTCCTTGACGTTGATCAGGATCTGCGGCAGCGGCGTCATCACCGCGGCCAGCTCCTTCAGCGACAGGCCCGACTTGGCGACCACGCCCAGCAGGTGGAGCGAGGTGAGCAGGCCGTCGCCGGTGGTGGCGTGGTCGAGCATGATGACGTGGCCCGACTGCTCCCCGCCCAGGTTGTAGCCGTCGGACTTCATCCGCTCCAGCACGTAGCGGTCGCCGACCGCGGTCTCCACCACGGTGATGCCCGCGTCGCGCATGGCCAGCTTGAAGCCCAGGTTGGACATCACGGTCGCCACCACGGTGTCCTTGGCCAGCAGGCCCTCGCCGTGCATGGCGGCGGCGAGGATGGCCATGATGCGGTCGCCGTCGACGATCGCGCCCGTGTGGTCGATCGCCAGGCAGCGGTCGGCGTCGCCGTCGTAGGCCACGCCCAGGTCCGCCCCGCGAGACACGACGATCTGCGCGAGCTTGTCCAGGTGGGTGGAGCCGTGGCCGGCGTTGATGTTGAGGCCGTCAGGCCTGGCGCCGATGGCCTCGACCCTGGCGCCCGCCCGCACCAGCGCCTCCGGGGCCACCATGTGGGCGGCGCCGTGAGCGCAGTCGACCACGATGTTCAGCCCGTCGAGCGCGGCGTTCATCGTGGTCAGCAGGTGGGAGACGTACCGGTTGGCCTCACCGTACGCTTCCCGCACCCGGCCCACGGCCGAGCCGACGGGAAAGCTCCAGTCCTCGCCCAGCCGCCGTTCGATCTCGTCCTCGACCGCGTCCGACAGCTTGAAGCCGCCGCGGGCCAGGAACTTGATGCCGTTGTCCGGCGCCGGGTTGTGCGAGGCCGACAGCATGACGCCGAGATCGGCGCCCAGCGCGGCGGTGAGGTGGGCGACGGCCGGGGTGGGCAGTACGCCGAGGCGCAGCACGTCCACACCGGACGCCGCGAGGCCGGCGACCACCGCGGCCTCGAGAAACTCTCCCGAGGCGCGAGGGTCCCGGCCCACGACCGCCACCGGCCTGCTCTTGCGGCCGGCAGCGGCGAACGCGCCCGCATCGCCGAGGACGTGAGCCGCCGCGACCGAAAGGTCCATGGCGAGCTGCGCCGTGAGGTCGCGACCCGCGACCCCACGTACCCCGTCGGTGCCGAAAAGGCGCGCCAATTTAGCGCTTGCTGTACTGCGGAGCCTTGCGGGCCTTCTTGAGGCCGTACTTCTTCCGCTCCGTGGCGCGGGCGTCACGGGTGAGGAAGCCGGCCTTCTTCAGCGGCGGCCGGTTGATCTCGACGTCCAGGATCGCCAGGGCGCGGGACAGGCCCATGCGCAGCGCGCCGGCCTGGCCGGTCACGCCGCCGCCGTCGATGCGCGCGATGACGTCGAACGCCTCCTCGGCGCCGAGCACCACGAAGGGCTCGTTGACGATCTGCTGGTGGACCTTGTTCGGGAAGTAGACGTCCAGCGAACGACCGTTGATCGTCCACTTGCCGGTGCCGGGGACGATGCGCACGCGGGCGATCGCCTCCTTGCGGCGGCCGGTGCCGTACGAGTTGCCCGTGGTGACGGGCTTGCGCACGGGCGCGTCGGCGCTGGCGGCGGACTCGGTGGTGTACTCGGACGGGAATTCCTCGCTGGAGATTTCCTCCAGCTCGGGCTCGACGGCCGTCTCGACACCGGTGGGCTCAGCCACGGTTCTCCTCTAACTCTTTCGAACTACTACTGGGCGATCTGGGTGATCTGGAACGGCACCGGCTGCTGGGCCTGGTGCGGGTGCTCGGAACCCGCGTAGACCTTCAGCTTCTTCGCCATCTTCCGGCCGAGGGAGTTCTTCGGAAGCATGCCCTTGACGGCCTTCTCGACGGCCTTGTCGGGCCGCTTCTCCATGAGCTCGCCATAGCTGACGGAACGCAGACCGCCCGGGTAGCCCGAGTGGCGGTACGCCTTCTTCTGCTCAAGCTTGTTACCACTGAGCGCGATCTTGTCCGCGTTGATCACGATGACGAAGTCACCGGTGTCGACGTGGGGAGCGAAGATCGGCTTGTGCTTGCCGCGGAGCAGGGTCGCGACGTGGCTGGCCAGCCGGCCCAGCACGACATCGGTCGCGTCGATGACGTACCACTGACGCTGGACGTCGGCGGGCTTCGGTGAGTACGTGCGCACGGTCGTAGCCTTCTTTATGCTCGCGTCTTCGGCGCTGTCGGATGCGACAGCTACATTTGGTCGGTCGGTGCGGGCACACGACGGCCCGGACCTTCCGTCTCCTCATTGCGGGAGATGACGCCGGACGCGCCGCGCATTGGTCACGCGGGACCTATGCACACAACGAACCTAAGCTACTCGCCCAAAGGCGCGCAGGTCAAAACGACCAGTAGCCCGGAGCGAGTCTACCTGAACGCAGAACGGTTAGGTTTCGTTTCCCTGGGACCTCTTCTTTCCCAGGACCAGACATCCCTATCGTTAGCGGCGGTATGTGGCAGAACTCTCACTCCCGGCCAACCCAGCGGGGCGCTCGGCGCCGGAATCACCTGGGGGTGCTGGCCTGCCTCATGACCGTGCTCTTCACGGGGGTGCTGCTCGGCCGGCTCACCGACGACGCCGAGCCGAAACCCCATATCTATCTCAACGAGACCGCCCCGCCCGCCGCGGCCACCGCCAACCCCGCGCCGACGACGGCCAGGAAGGCGCAGCAGCAGGTCGAGATGATCCCCAGGGAGATCACGACCAAGGCCGTGCCCCGCGGCCGGGCCACCCCCAAGGCCACCAGATCGCCCGACGGTCAGATCGCCGGGTTCAACTCCCAGGACAACCCCGCGATGCTCAGCGACGGCAGCGGCGGCGTGCAGATCATGCCCGGACTGGCGGCCAAGGTCGTCTCGCTGACCAACTCCGCCCGGTCCCGCCACGGCTGCGGGGCGCTCAGGGTGAACTCCGGTCTCTCCGGTTCCGCGCGTACGCACTCGCTGGAGATGGCCCAGTCCGGGCAGCTCTCGCACACCTCCCCCGACGGCTCGTCGCCGTGGGACCGGATGGAGCGCGCGGGATACCGCTGGGGCGCCGCCGAGAACATCGGCGCCGGGTACAGCACCCCCGAGGAGGCGGTGCGCGGCTGGCTCGACAACCCCGACCAGCGCAAGAACATCCTCGACTGCGGACTGAAGGCCATCGGGGTGGGCGTCGCGTCCGGCCCGGACGGGCCATGGTGGACCCAGGACTTCGGAACCCGATGACGCGCATCACGGTAATGTCGCCGCATGGCTTTTCCCGAAGGACGTGAAAACAGCGCCCCCTATGGCATGGGGAGTGTCTTCCAGCCTGCGGGCAGACGCCGCGCTCCGAACGGTCCCGGCGGTCCGGCCGGTCCCGATGGTCCCGGCGGACCGGGCTTTTTCGGCGCCCCCAACGGCCCCGGCGCTCCTGGCGGCCCCGGCCCTGGCCCTAGCGGCCCCGGCGGTCCTGGCCCTGGCGGCCCCGGCGGTCCTGGCCCTGGCGGCCCCGGCGGTCATGGTCCCGGCGGTCCTGGCGGTCCCGGTGGTCCCGGTCCCGGCGGTCCTGGCCATGGCGGCCCCGGTGGTCCTGGCGGCTCTGGCCCCGGCTTCTTCGGCGGCCCGGGCGGACCGGAAGGCCCTGGTGGACCCGGTGGCCCTGACGGCCCGGACTCTCCCGGCGACGGCGACGACGCCCCGCGCCGCTCCCGCCGTTCCCGCAGGCAACGCGCCGCCGACGACGCCGAGCAGGAGAGCAAGTCCGACAGCGCGCCGCAGGACGGCGACCGGGCACCGCAGAGCAGGGTCGGCTGGAGCCCGTACGACGAGGGCCCGCGCTCGCGCGCCCCGCTGTGGTTCGCCCTCGGCGGCATAGCGGTGCTCGGCCTGCTCGGCGGCGGCCTCGCGATGATGTGGAACGCCGACAAGCCCGTCACGGCCCAGACCACGACCCCTCGCATGACCGCGCCGCCGCTCCCGTCGGCCCCGCCCGGCAAGTACGGCTTCGCGGCCGAACGGTCCACGGACCCCGAGCCGATCACGGTCAAGGAGATCTTCGGCAAGACGAAGAAGATCACGGTCGCGGGCCGGTCGTACGAGATGACCGTCACCAGCAAGGACAAGAAGTGCGCTGACGGCGCCCTTGGCGACGCCTTGAAGAAGGCGCTCAAGGACGCCAAGTGCAACCAGCTCGTACGCGCCAGCTTCCGCGACAAGGCCGGCAAGATCATCGGCACGGTCGGCGTGGCCAACCTCAAGACCAGCAAACTGGCGTCCAAGGTGGCCAAGGCCGGCAGCACGGCCAACTACGTGAAGCCGCTCGCGGGCAAGGACAGTGTCACCAAGCAGCTCGGCTCGGGCGCGGGCGGCGCCAGGATCTGGACGCACGGCCACTACGCGATCATGGTCTGGTTCCAGAACAAGGACGGCACGAAGCCGGACAAGAAGGGCTCCAAGCAGATCTTCGGCGCCATCAACGACATCACCAAGGCGACGGTCTTCAAGGCTCTGGACAACCGCACGCTCACCGGAAGCCCCCTTTAGCGAAAACGGCTTCTTATTCGATAAGCCCCCAAACGGGATGCCAGATCCCGCTGGGAACGCTCATACCGACGTAACGATCTCGCTACTCTCGCTAGGCTCGCCCTATGCGTGGCCAGGAACCCGGGTCTGAGCACGATCGCAGGGAAGCCGACGGATCGGCCGCACCAGCGACGCCACCGCCGAGCTTCGGCCAGACCAGCGGGCGAGACGTACCACCGGCGTTCGCCCCCGCCGACGAGGAACTGCGCGGCTCCTCCGACGACGCGGCGCACAGCCCCGACGACGACGCGCCGCCCGCCCCGCCGGGCGAGGCGGCGGACGCCGTTCCCGCCTTCCGGGGAGCGCCGTACGAGCCGCCCGACTCCGGGACGCGACCCGCCGTTCCCGCCTTCGGGGGGCCGCCGCCCGAGTCGACCGACTCCGGAACACGACCCGCGTCGCCCGACGACGACGAGCCGCCCGGCGTCCAGCCGTGGGAGGTGGCGGGCGACGACGCAGCGCCGTACGACTGGTACGACGACGAGTCCGAGCCCACCCGCCCGGGCGGCCTGCGCCCGCCGCACCCGGTCGCCGAGGCGGAGGACCCCGACCAGACGCTCATCGGCCGGTCGCGCCCCACGCTGGGCGAGCAGATACGAGCCGAGCAGGTGCGGGCCATCCGCCCCTGGGACGACCCGGAGCCCGGCGCCTGGCCCGCCGAGCAGGCCGCGCCCGGCGGCCCGTCGTGGGAGCCGCCACCGGCGTTCACCGCCGCCGCGGCGGGCATGCCGGTGTGGCCCGCGCCGCCCAGCGACCCGAACGCCAAGCCGCCCTGGCCCGCCGCCACGGGCGAGCTGGTGGCCGAGCCCGACAACGACGAGCCGGGCTACGACCCCAACGCCACCCAACCGGAGGGGCTCACCCGCCCGGCCCACTACTTCGACCCGGACGCGGCCCGCAGGGAGGCCGCCCAGCAGGCGAAGGGCAGGGCCCAGCCCTCGTCCATCGCCGACCAGGACACCCCTCCCGACGGCTTCCTGCCGGCCCCGATCGCCTCGCCGGAGGAGGACCTCACCGAACCGGTGCTCTCCTCCTTCACCCCGAACCCCACCGAACACGGCACCCCGCCGCTCTCCCTGTCCGATCCGGCCAACCTGCCGGCCCACCCGCCCGTGCCCGGCGACGTGCCCGTCTGGCCCCCCAACCCACCATCCGAGGCCAAGCTGCCCGATCTCCCGTTCCCCAGGGACACCTGGGGACAGAAGCCCGCCGCCCCGCTCAGCCGGCCCCAGAGCGGCAGCCCGGCGTTCCCGCCTGGAGCGTTCAAACAGCCACCGTTCCAGACCCCGCCTCCGCCGCCTGCCCCACCCGGCAAGAGCAAGCGAGCCCTGCTCGTCACGCTGGGCGCGCTGGCCCTGGCCGGGGTCGCGACCGGCGGATTCTTCGCCTACCAGGCGGTCACCTCCCCCACGCCCACCACGGCCGCCACCCGCCCCACCGCGTCAAGCGAGCCCAGCACCGAGACGCCCGCCGCCGCGGCGCCCTCCGACGCCCCCGACGGGACGTCCATCCTCAACTCCGAGCAGACCGACCCGCAGAAGCTGTCGCTCTCGGAGGCGTTCCCGAAGAAGAAGGTCAGCGCGGCGGGCACCACGTTCACCAGGGTCAAGGCGGCCGTCGAGACGAGCTGCGACAAGGCCGCCACAGGGGACTTCGCGGACGCGCTCAAAGAGCAGAAGTGCAGCCGCGTGCTCAGGGCCACCTACGTCGACAGCAAGCACCGCTACGCGGTCACCACGGGCATAGCGGTCCTGCCCGACAAGGACGCGGCCATCATCGCCGACCAGTCCAAGAACCTCTCAACCAACGTCTGGTTCCGCCCGCTCCCCGGCGCCGACGGCTCGGGCGGCGAGCGCGTGAACATCGCCGGCGGCTACGCGGCCGGGCTGGTGTGGGGCCGCTACATCATCTTCAGCTACGCCACCTACGCCGACGGTCACACCCCCGAGTCCAAGGAGAAGACGCTGCCCAAGGTCAGCGGGGCGTTCCGGGACCAGACCTCACTCGTCCTCGAGCGCCGCGTCACCAAGGGCTGACGGCGTCCGCTGGAGGGCGGTGGTGCGCACTCGCCGCGTGGCCCGAGCCCGCGCGGCGAGCTCCGGCTCCGCCGGGTAGCCCACCTCCTCCAGGCACAGCCCGTGCGCGGGCGCGACGTGCACCCCCGAGTCCCGTACGGCCCGCGCCAGCACCTGGCCGGGCCACTCCACCGGCCGGCTCCCGTCACCGGCCGCCAGCAGCGACCCGACCAGCGCACGCACCATCGAATGGCAGAACGCGTCCGCCACGACGGTCGCCACCAGCACCCCGTCGGGCTCTCGGGCCCAGTCCAGCCGCTGCAGCTCCCTGATCGTGGTGGCGCCCTCGCGCCTCTTGCAGAACGCCGCGAAGTCGTGCTCCCCGAGCAGCCGCGCCGCCGCCACGTTGAGCGCGCCGGCGTCCAGCGACCGGTTGTGCCAGACCACCTCGCGCCGCCGCAGCGGGTCGACGCCGCCCACCGCGTCGCTCACCCGGTACGCGTACCGCCGGAACATCGCCGAGAAACGCGCGTCGAAGCCCTCAGGAGCCACGGAGACCCGATGAACGCGTACATCTGGGGCCAGGACCCCGCCCAGGCGCCTGACAAGCGCAGCGAGCCGCTCATGGACGTCCAGGGGCCCTCTGTTGCCGTCGAGCTCGGCCAGAGACCCGTCGGGCACGTCCACGTGGGCCACCTGGCCGCGCGCGTGCACGCCGGCGTCGGTGCGGCCGGCCACGGTCAGCATCGCGGGCTCGCCGAGGCGCAGGATCCTGCCAAGCGCCTGCTCGATCTCGCCCTGGACGGTCCGGCGTCCCGGCTGCCTGGCCCATCCGGAGAAGTCGGTCCCGTCGTACGCGAGGTCGAGGCGGAGCCGTACCACGATGATCCTCCTTCAACTGAAAACGGGCCCGCACCCCGCAGGGGGTCCGGGCCCGTCTCGTCCGACCTGAAAGATCAGGCCTCGTCCTTCTTCGCCTCAGCCTCGGCGGCCGGGGCCTCCTCCGCGGCGGCGGGAGCCTCCGCGGCGGGGGTCTCCTCGGCGGCGGCCTCGGGAGCCTCGGTCTCCTCCGCGGCGGGCGCCGGAGCAGCGGCGGCGGCGGGGGCCTCGGTGCGGCGGGTCGTGACGCCGCTCAGCGGCTCGGCCACCAGCTCGATGACCGCCATCGGGGCGTTGTCGCCCTTGCGCGGACCGACCTTGGTGATCCGGGTGTAGCCACCGGGACGCTCGGCGAACGTCGTCGCGATCTCGGTGAAGAGGTGGTGTACGACGCCCTTGTCCTTGACGACGGTCAGGACCTGGCGACGGTTGTGGATGTCGCCCTTCTTCGCCTTGGTGATCAGGCGCTCCGCCAGCGGGCGCAGGCGCTTGGCCTTGGCGACCGTCGTGCGGATCTTGCCGTGGCGGAACAGATCGGTGGCCAGGTTGGCCAGGATCAGCCGCTCGTGCGCCGGGCTGCCGCCAAGACGTGCACCCTTGGTGGGCTTGGGCATGGTCTTTCTCCTCCTGGATTAACCCGCCCCGGCCGTACCAGGTACCGGAGTCGGGCCGGATCGCAGTCGCTCTGTGTGCGATCCGTTACTGTGGCCCCGCGCCATGACACTGCGCGGGGCCCTCGAAAAGCGGGATCAGTACTGCTCGGTCTCGACGTAAGCGCTGTCGTCGTCGTCGTAACCGCCACCGGCCACCTGGCTCGGGTCGAACCCGGGCGGGGAGTCCTTGAGCGCCAGCGTCATCTCGTGCAGCTTCTGCTTGACCTCTTCGATCGACTTGGCGCCGAAGTTCCGGATGTCCAGCAGGTCCTGCTCGCTGCGCGCGACGAGCTCACCCACGGTGTGGATGCCCTCGCGCTTGAGGCAGTTGTAGGAGCGAACGGTGAGGTTGAGCTCCTCGATCGGCAGCGCCAGATCGGCGGCCAGGGCGGCGTCGGTCGGCGACGGGCCGATGTCGATGCCCTCGGCCTCGACGTTGAGCTCGCGGGCCAGGCCGAAGAGCTCGACGAGGGTCTTACCGGCGGAGGCCACCGCGTCGCGGGGCTTCATGGCCGGCTTGGTCTCGACGTCGAGGATGAGGCGGTCGAAGTCGGTGCGCTGCTCGACTCGGGTCGCCTCGACCTTGTAGGTGACCTTGAGCACCGGGGAGTAGATCGAGTCGATCGGAATGCGACCGATCTCCTGGCCCGGCTGCTTGTTCTGGGCGGCGGAGACGTAGCCGCGACCGCGCTCGACGGTCAGCTCCATCTCCAGCTTCGCCTTGCCGTTGAGCGTGGCGATGCGCAGCTCGGGGTTGTGCACCTCGACACCGGCCGGCGGCGCGATGTCGGCGGCGGTGACCTCACCCGGGCCCTGCTTGCGCAGGTACATCACGACCGGCTCGTCGTGCTCGGAGGAGACGACCAGCTCCTTGAGGTTGAGGATGATGTCGGTGACGTCTTCCTTGACCCCGGGAACGGTCGAGAACTCGTGCAGGACGCCCTCGATCCGGATGCTCGTCACGGCCGCGCCCGGAATGGACGACAGCAGCGTGCGACGGAGCGAGTTGCCGATGGTGTAACCGAAGCCCGGCTCCAGCGGTTCGATGACGAACCGGGACCGGGTGTCGTCGAGCGACTCTTCGAGAAGAGTCGGGCGCTGAGCGATCAGCATGCGGGGTCTCCCCTTTTTCGTGTGGCGCCCGCCATATGACGCCACTCCGATAAACAGCGTAGTTGAGGTGCGGAAATCCGCACCTCAACTCAGGCTCACTTCGAGTAGTACTCGACGATGAGCTGCTCCTGGACCTGGGTGTCGATCTGCTGGCGAACCGGCAGCTGGTGAACCAGGACGCGGAGCTTCTCGGGCACGACGCCGAGCCACGCGGGAACGGTGCGCTCGCCCGAGGTCGCCCGGGCGACCTCGTAGGGCAGAAGGTTGCGCTTGTTCTCGCGGACCTCGATGATGTCGTGCTCGCGAATGCGGTAGGACGGGATGTCGACCTTCTTGCCGTTCACCAGGATGTGGCCGTGGCGCACCTGCTGGCGGGCGGCGTCACGCGACTGGGCGAACCCGGCGCGGTAGACGACGTTGTCGAGACGGCTCTCCAGGATCTGGAGCAGCGCCTCACCGGTCTTGCCGGTCTTGCGGGTGGCTTCCTCGTAGTAGTTGTGGAACTGCTTCTCGAGGACGCCGTAGATGCGGCGGGTCTTCTGCTTCTCACGAAGCTGAAGCTGGTACTCGGACTCCTTGGGACGTCCGCGGCCGTGCTCACCCGGCGGGTAAGGACGGATCTCGATGGGGCACTTGGCAGACTCGCACTTGCTGCCCTTGAGGAAGAGCTTGGTCTTCTCGCGACGGCAGAGCTTGCAGTCGGCGCCCGTGTAACGAGCCATTTCTCAATATCTCCTGGGCTTGTTCAGACGCGGCGGCGCTTCGGCGGCCGGCAACCGTTGTGCGGGACCGGGGTGACGTCCTGGATCGAACCCACCTCGAGGCCGGTGGCCTGGAGGGAGCGGATCGCGGTCTCACGGCCGGAGCCGGGACCCTTGACGAAGACGTCCACCTTGCGCATGCCGTGCTCCATGGCGCGGCGAGCGGCGTTTTCCGCGGCCATCTGAGCGGCGAACGGGGTGGACTTACGGGAGCCCTTGAAACCCACGTGGCCGGCGCTGGCCCAGGAGATCACGTTCCCGTTGGGGTCCGTGATCGAGACGATGGTGTTGTTGAACGTGCTCTTGATGTGGGCGTGCCCGTGAGCGACGTTCTTCTTTTCCTTGCGGCGCACCTTCTTCGGCGCGCCCTGACGGCTCTTAGGAGGCATTGTTTGCCATTACTCCTGAGGTCTTCGGTCCGCGGCTGTGGACTACTTCTTACCGGGCTTCTTCTTACCGGCCACGGTCTTCTTCTTGCCCTTGCGGGTGCGCGCGTTGGTCTGCGTGCGCTGGCCGTGGACGGGCAGGCCCTTGCGGTGCCGGATGCCCTGGTAGCAACCGATTTCGATCTTGCGACGAATGTCGGCCTGGACCTCGCGGCGCAGGTCACCCTCGATCTTGAAGTTCGCCTCGATGTAGTCACGCATCGGGACGAGCTCGGTGTCGGAGAGCTGGTGCACGCGGAGGTCGCCGCTGACACCGGTGGCCTGGAGGATCTCCTGGGCGCGGGTGCGGCCGATTCCGTAGATGTAGGTGAGAGCGATCTCCAGCCGCTTCTCGCGGGGGAGGTCGACGCCAACCAGGCGAGCCATGGTCGGGCATTCTCCTTCTTTGTGGCGGAGGTCTTGCGCCGCACTACCCCTCCCCAATGCCCGGGGTGAGGGCCCCGGCCTCCGACCGGGGGTCTCCGGAGCGGTTCGAGCCTTTCGAAAAGGGCCCGCCTGCTCAGGTGTGAGACGCGATTACTGACTCAGGCTCCTCATGCGTCGAGCCCGCTCCCTCAATCGGGGCGGACTCGGAGGAGCCTTGCGGCGACTAACCCTGACGCTGCTTGTGGCGCAGGTTGTCGCAGATCACCATGACGCGACCGTGCCGGCGGATCACCTTGCACTTGTCGCAGATCTTCTTGACGCTCGGCTTTACCTTCATTGTCCTTCGTGATTCCTCAGACGTCTTACTTGTATCGGTAGACGATCCGCCCACGACTCAGGTCGTAGGGGCTCAGTTCAACGACTACCCGGTCGTCCGGCAGAATCCGGATGTAGTGCATCCGCATCCGCCCGCTGATATGGGCCAGGACCTTATGGCCGTTGTCGAGCTGCACCCGGAACATGGCGTTCGGGAGCGACTCGACCACAGTGCCCTCGATCTCGATGGCGCCGTCTTTCTTGGCCAAGATTCCTCGCGTTTCACTGATCGATCGTCTGAGGCTCCGGTTCACTAAGCAGCCGCGACTTCACGCTTCGAAGAGAGCGGCGACCGGCAAAGGCCGCCGACGCGTGATAGTCATAGTGAGCCGACTAAGGAGTGTACGACACCTGAGACTAAAACGCGAAACGCGTGCCAGGTGTCCTGACACAACCACGGACGAGTCTACCCCACGTTCACCGGCCTTCAGACCTTCCGGGGAAAGCGGAAGGCCCGCCGAGGGAGAGATCCCGGCGGGCCCTGTTCCCGTGGGTGAGGTCCTAGTAGATGCGGTGCGTCGGACCGCAGTACTTGAACGGGCCGCCCCAGCAGGTGTAGGTGTACAGCTTCTGGATGCCGAACTTCGACCAGGTCACCTGGTACGAGCCGTCCCAGCCCTGGACGAACTTGTGCCAGCTGCCGCCGGAGTAGTACTTGAACCACACGTACCCCTTCTTCGGGGTGAACTCCTTGCCGTACCAGTGGGTGTAGACCTTGCCGTTCTGCTTCCAGGTCTTGCCGTAGGTGAAGGCCTTGTGGTTGCTGGAGTAGTACTTGCCCCAGCTGCTGATCGACGTGACCGACGACTGGGTGGCGGTGGCCGCCTGGGCGGCGGGGGCGACGGCGAGCCCGGTGAGGGCGATCGAGCCGGCGAGAGCGGTGGCCGCAAGGATCTTGCGCATTTCGGTTCCTCCGTGAGTCGTGCTTCCCGACACAGCTCACGTTAGGAATCCAGACATATCCGTACTGCGCACGAATGCACACAGTGCACTAGTGCACACAGCCCTACTTGAGCTTCTTGGGCTTGTCGGGCGGCGAGTTGCCGAAGACGGTGCTGATCAGCAGGATGACGCCCCACGGGCCCATGACCCACAGCGGCCAGGGGTAGATCAGGTGCTCGGACGTGAGGCTCACGATCAGCCAGATCACCCAGTTGATGCCGCTGGCCGACGCCCAGGCGCCCCAGGCCGCCCGCATGCCCGGATGCATGCCGGTGCGCCGTGCGGGGCTCTGCGGCACCGTGGCGGGCCGGTTGCGCAGGTCCACGTCCGGCAGGTCGACCGTGAGCTTGGCCAGCTCTCCGTACGTCCTGCTCTTGTAGAGCTGCTCGAGCCGTTCGTTGAACTCGTCCATCGTGATGCGGCCCTGCGCGGTGTGCTCGCGGAGGATGGCGGCGACGCGGTCGCGGTCGGCGTCGGAGGCTCGCATCTCGGGGCTGTTCGCCATCCCACCCACTCCCGGGGGTCAGTTCTGCGGTTGGGTAAGGCGCTCTTTCCCGCCGTCCAGCGCGGTCAGCACCCAAGGACCATTATGTGTCACGGCGACACTGTGCTCGAAGTGTGCGGACTGCTTGCCGTCGACCGTCACGACGGTCCACTCGTCGGCCAGCACGCGGGTGCGCTCGGTGCCCAGGTTCACCATGGGCTCGATGGCCAGGCACATGCCCTCTTCCAGCACCGGGCCCCGGCCGGGCCGGCCGTGGTTGGCGATCCACGGGTCCATGTGCATCTCGGTGCCGATGCCGTGGCCGCCGTACTCCGGGGGGATGCCGAAGCGGCCCTGCGACTTGACGTACCGCTCCACCTCGTAGCCGATGTCGGACAGGTGGCGGCCGACCCGCAGCGCCGCGATGCCGCGCCACATGGCCTCCTCGGTGATCCGCATCAGCTCGGTGAGCTTCGGGTCCACCTCGCCGACCGGGACCGTCACGGCCGAGTCGCCGTGCCAGCCGTCCAGGATCGCGCCGCAGTCGATGGAGATGACGTCGCCCTCGCGCAGCTTCCTCGCGTCGGTCGGGATGCCGTGCACCACCTCGTCGTTCACCGACGCGCAGATCGTCGCCGGGAAACCCTGGTAGCCCTTGAACGACGGGATCGCGCCCTCGTCCCTGATCGCCTTCTCGGCGATGACGTCGAGGTCGAGCGGCGTCATGCCGGGCTCGACCGAGCGCTTCAGCAGGTCGAGCGTGCGCCCGACCACCAGGCCCGCCGCCCGCATCTTCTCCAGCTGCTCCGGCGACTTGATCTGGATGCCGTGTCTGTTCCTTTTGAACATCTTCTGCCCCCCTGGGTCTTCAACGGGCCACAATGGGGGCCCAATTCCCCCCACAATAGCCGCGAGGTGGCACGGAAACCCGTGCCACCTCCGCAAATCGCTCGTAACTGGAGCTATCCCATGAACGGGCGGATCGCCTCCATGGCCCGCTGGGTGACCTCCTCGACCGGGCCCGTAGCGTCGACCCCCACGAGAATGCCCTCGTCGGCGTAGTAGGAGACCAGCGGCGCCGTCTGCTCCTGGTAGACCTCCAGGCGGTGCCTGACGGTCTCCTCCTTGTCGTCGTCACGCTGGAAGAGCGCGCCCCCGCACGCGTCGCACTTGTCGTCCTTCTTGTCGTCGAACTCGACGTGCCAGATACGGCCACACTGGCTGCAGGTGCGCCGGCCGGCCAGCCGCCTGACCACCTCGTCGTCGTCGACGACGAGCTCGAGTACGAGGTCGAGCGCCTGGCCCCAGTCCTTGAGCATGTCGCGCAGGATCTCCGCCTGTGCGACGTTCCTCGGGAAGCCGTCGAGCAGGAACCCGTCCTGCGCGTCGTCCTCGGACAGACGGTCACGGACCATGGCGATGGTGACCTCGTCGGGCACCAGATCACCACGGTCCATGTAGGTCTTGGCCAGCTTGCCAAGATCCGTGCCCCCCGAGACGTTGGCACGGAAGATGTCACCTGTCGAGATCTTCGGGATGGACAGGTTCGATGCGATGTACTGGGCCTGTGTCCCCTTACCCGCTCCGGGGGGCCCGACCAGAACGAGACGCACTACCGCAGGAAACCTTCGTAGTTACGCTGCTGGAGCTGGCTCTCGATCTGCTTAACGGTGTCAAGGCCGACGCCTACCATGATCAGAATACTCGTCCCTCCGAACGGGAAGTTCTGGCTCGCACCGGACACCGCCAGCGCGACGATCGGGACCATGGCGATCAGACCCAGATAGAGCGAGCCCGGCGCGGTCAGACGAGTGAGCACGAAGTTCAGGTATTCAGCCGTCGGCCTGCCAGGACGGATGCCCGGAATGAACCCACCGTACTTCTTCATGTTGTCGGCGACTTCAGTGGGGTTGAACGTGATCGACACGTAGAAGTACGTGAAGAAGATGATCAACACGAAGAACGTGGTCATGTAGATCGGCGTGTCACCGGTGGCCAGGTTCTGCGAGATCCAGCGGATGAACGCGTTGTCCGTGCTCTGGAAGAGCGACGTCAGCAGCTGCGGCAGGTAGAGCAGCGAGGACGCGAAGATGACCGGGATGATGCCGGCCTGGTTGACCTTCAGCGGAATGTAGGTGGACGTGCCGCCGTACATCCTGCGCCCGACCATCCGCTTGGCGTACTGGACCGGGATGCGACGCTGCGCCTGCTCGACGAAGACCACCGCGGCGATCATGAAGACACCGACGACCATGACGACCGTGAAGGTGAACTTGTTCGCCTGGAAGATGTTGGCCAGCTCGGACGGGAAGACCGCGACGACCTGCGTGAAGATCAGGATGGACATGCCGTTGCCGACACCGCGGTCGGTGATGAGCTCACCGAGCCACATGATCACGGACGTACCGGCGGTCATGATGACCACCATCGTCACGATCTGGAAGATGTTGTCGGGGTTGAGCAGCACGTCCTGCTGGCAGTTCGGGAACAGCTGCCCGGTGCGGGCCAGAGCGATGAAGGCGGTGGACTGCAGGACGGCAAGACCGATGGTGAGATAACGCGTATACTGCGTAATCTTGGTCTGACCGGCCTGTCCCTCCTTCTTCAGCGCCTCGAGACGCGGGATCACGACGACGAGTAGCTGGAGAATGATGCTCGCGGTGATGTACGGCATGATGCCCAGCGCGAACACCGACAGCTTCAGGAGCGCACCACCGCTGAAAAGCTGCACCATCCCGTAGATGTTGCCGGCGGCTCCGTTACGGGCCTGCTCGAAACAGGCGGCGAGGTTCTGGACGTGAACTCCCGGAGTCGGAAGAACCGAGCCGAGACGGAAAAGCGCGATGATGCCCAGGGTGAAGAGCAACTTTTTGCGCAGGTCCGGTGTCCGGAACGCCCGGGTAAACGCGGTCAGCACGGTCCCTCCTGCGCGCCTTTACGGCGGTGTGAGTATGCGATGGTGCGAGGATCTGCCATGTCTGTCTTAGGTCAGACGAGACGGTCAGAAGCCTGCCGTCTCGCGAACTCTAACGCACTACGGGCGTGGGGGCATTTGTCAAAGCCCCCACGCCTCGTAATAGCTCTTACAGCTCGGTAACGGAGCCACCCGCAGCGGCGATCTTCTCCTTCGCGGCGGACGAGAAGGCGTGAGCCTGAACGTTCACAGCGACGGAGATCTCGCCGGTGCCGAGCACCTTCACGAGCTGGTTCTTGCGGACAGCGCCCTTGGCGACCAGCGACTCGACGGTGACCTCGCCACCGTCGGGGAACAGCTCGCCGAGCTTGTCCAGGTTGACGACCTGGTAGGTCGTCTTGAACAGCGCGTTGGAGAAGCCCTTGAGCTTCGGCAGACGCCTCTGCAGCGGCACCTGGCCACCCTCGAAGCCGAGGGGGACCGTCGTACGGGCGTGGCTGCCCTTGGTGCCGCGACCGGACGTCTTGCCCTTCGACGCCTCGCCGCGACCCTTGCGGATCTTGGCCTTGTTGGCGCCGGGGGCGGGACGCAGGTCGTGAATCTTGAGCGGAGCCTTGTCAGTCATGACTAGTCGACCTCTTCCACCTCGACGAGGTGCGTCACCACGGAGACCATCCCGCGAATCTCGGGCCGGTCCTCCTTGACGACGACGTCGCCGATTCGCTTCAGGCCAAGCGAGCGCAGCGAGTCACGCTGGTTCTGCTTGCCACCGATCTTCGAGCGAACCTGAGTGATCTTCAGGCGTGCCATGACTAGCTCACCGCCTTCGCGGCCGCCGCCTCGGCGAGACCCTCACGCTGAGCCTTCAGCATGCGGGCCGGGGCGACGTCCTCGATCGGCAGGCCACGGCGGGCGGCGATCTCCTCGGGGCGCGAGAGGCCCTTCAGAGCCGCCACGGTGGCGTGCACGATGTTGATCGGGTTGTCGGAGCCGAGCGACTTCGACAGCACGTCGTGGATGCCGGCGCACTCCAGCACCGCGCGCACCGGACCGCCGGCGATGACGCCGGTACCGGCCGAGGCCGGACGCAGGAAGACGACACCGGCCGCCTCCTCGCCCTGCACGGTGTGCGGGATGGTGCCCTGGATCCGAGGCACCTTGAAGAAGTGCTTCTTCGCCTCTTCGACGCCCTTGGCGATGGCCGCGGGCACTTCCTTGGCCTTGCCGTAGCCGACGCCGACCAGGCCGTTGCCGTCACCGACGATGACGAGGGCGGTGAAGCTGAAGCGACGACCACCCTTCACGACCTTGGCCACACGGTTGATCTTCACTACGCGCTCGATGTACGAGACGCCCTTGTCGGCGGCGCCACCGCGGCGATCGTCACGACGGTCCCGCCGCTCGCCACCGGTGCCGCCACCGCGACGCGGAGCTGCAGCCATCAGTGGTTCCTCTTCTCAGTTGCCATCAGAATTCGAGCCCGCCTTCGCGGGCGCTGTCCGCCAGAGCCGCGATGCGGCCGGCGTAGCGGTTGCCACCGCGGTCGAACACGACAGCGGTGATCCCGGCTTCCTTGGCCCGCTGAGCGAGGAGCTCGCCGACCTTCTTCGCCTTCTCGGTCTTGTCCGCCTCGAGCACGCGCAGCGAGGGGTCCATGGTGGACGCGCTCACCAGCGTGTGGCCGACGGTGTCGTCCACGATCTGGACGAACATGTGACGGGTCGAACGGTTGACGACCAGGCGCGGACGCGCGGTCGTGCCGACGACGTTCTTGCGGACGCGGCGGTGACGGCGGGCCCGCGAGACGGTGCGGGCAGCCGTGTGCTTGCTGAACGCAGTCTTCGGAGCCATGCCTACTTACCAGCCTTTCCGACCTTGCGGCGGATCTGTTCGCCCTGGTAGCGCACGCCCTTGCCCTTGTACGGGTCAGGCTTGCGCAGCTTGCGGATGTTGGCCGCGACCTCGCCGACCTTCTGCTTGTCGATGCCGTCCACGTGGAACACGGTCGGCTTCTCGACGCGGAAGGTGACGCCCTCGGGGGCGTCCACGATGACCGGGTGGCTGAAGCCCAATGAGAACTCCAGCTGCGTCGGGCCCTTGGCCTGGACGCGGTAACCGACGCCGACGATCTCCAGGGATTTGGAGTAACCCTGGGTGACGCCCTGCACCATGTTGGCGATCAGCGTCCGGGACAGGCCGTGCAGCGCACGGACCTTGTTCTCGTCGTTGGGCCGGGAGACGGCGATGGCGCCGTCCTCGTCGCGAGCGACCGTGATGGGCTCGGCGACCTTGTGACTGAGCGTGCCCTTCGGGCCCTTGACCTGGACATCCTGGCCGGCGATCGTGATGTCTACGCCGCTGGGCACAGGGATGGGCAGCCGTCCGATTCTCGACATGCTGTGTTCCTCCCCTCTACCAGACGTAGGCGAGGACTTCCCCGCCCACGCCACGCTTGCCGGCCTGCTTGTCGGTCATGAGACCGGCGGACGTCGAGATGATCGCGACGCCCAGTCCGCCCAGGACTCGAGGCAGGTTGTCCTTCTTTGCATAAACCCGCAGACCGGGCTTGGAAACCCGGCGCAGGCCCGCGAGCGACCGCTCACGGGTGGGCCCGAACTTGAGCTCCACCACGAGGTTCTTGCCAACCTTGGCGTCTTCGACGGTCCAAGCCTGGATGTAACCCTCCTGCTGGAGGATCTCGGCGATGTGCGCCTTGATCTTCGAGTACGGCATCGTCACGCTGTCGTGGTACGCCGAATTCGCGTTACGCAGACGTGTGAGCATGTCTGCGATCGGGTCGGTCATCGTCATGGCCAGTGGCCTTCCTCGCCGCGGTTTCCAGTCGGCCAAGCAGCGCTCTGCCGGTGGACCTTCGGCGCGGTCATGGACGCTCTTAGAGAGCGCCCGGGTCTTCTTCTGAAAATATGATCACCCAGGGGCGGCACGGAGGCCGCCCCCAAGGTTACCTACCAGCTCGACTTGGTGATGCCGGGCAGCTCGCCCCGGTGCGCCATCTCGCGGAAGCACACGCGGCAGAGCCCGAACTTGCGGTAGACGGCGCGCGGCCGGCCACAACGCGAGCAACGGGTGTACGCCCGGACCTCGAACTTCTGCTTGCGCCCCGCCTTGGCGATCAGCGACTTCTTCGCCATTGGATCAGGCCTCCTTGAACGGGAAGCCGAGGAGCTTCAGCAGCGCCCGGCCCTGGTCGTCGTTCTTCGCCGTGGTCACGATCGTGATGTCCATGCCCCGCGGCCGGTCGACCTTGTCCTGGTCGACCTCGTGGAACATGACCTGCTCGGTCAGACCGAACGTGTAGTTGCCGTTGCCGTCGAACTGCTTGGGCGACAGGCCGCGGAAGTCCCGGATACGGGGCAGGGCCAGCGCCAGCAGGCGGTCGAGGAACTCCCACATGCGGTCGCCGCGCAGCGTGACGTGCGCGCCGATCGGCATGCCCTCGCGCAGCTTGAACTGGGCGATGGACTTGCGCGCCCGGACGACGGCCGGCTTCTGGCCGGTGATCACGGTGAGGTCGCGGACGGCGCCCTCGATGAGCTTCGAGTCGCGGGCCGCCTCGCCGACGCCCATGTTGACCTTGATCTTGGTCAGCGCGGGGATCTGCATGACGTTCTCGATGCCGAACTGCTCGCGAAGCTGGGCCGCGATCTCCTCGCGGTACTTCGTCTTGAGTCGCGGCGTCGGGCGCTCGGTCTCAGTGGTCGTGGCAGTCATCAGCTGTCCTCACCCGTCTCGTCGGCCTTCTTCTCGTCGGCCTTCTTCTCGGCGGGCTTCTCGTCCTTGAGCTTCTTCACGTTCGAGACGTGGATGGGGCCCTCCATGGTCTGCACGCCGCCGGTCTTGGCGCCGCGCGGACCCTGGTGGGTCTCCTTCGAGTGCTTCTTGATCATGTTGACGCCCTCGACCACCACACGGTCCTCGTGCGGGAGCGTGGCGATGACGTGACCCTTGGCACCCTTGTCCTTGCCGGCGATGACCTTGACCAGGTCACCCTTCTTCACATGCAGCTTCGGCATTACAGCACCTCCGGTGCGAGCGAGATGATGCGCATGAACTTCTTGTCGCGCAGCTCGCGGCCGACCGGGCCGAAGATACGAGTGCCACGAGGGTCACCGCTGTCCTTGATGATGACGGCGGCGTTCTCGTCGAAGCGGATGTAGGAGCCGTCGGGCCGGCGGCGCTCCTTGACCGTGCGGACGATGACGGCCTTGACCACGTCGCCCTTCTTGACGCCCGTGCTGCCCGGCAGCGCGTCCTTGACAGTGGCGACGATGATGTCGCCGATACCGGCGTAGCGTCGGCCCGAGCCACCGAGAACACGGATGCAAAGGATCTCCTTCGCGCCCGTGTTGTCGGCGACCTTGAGCCGCGACTCCTGCTGGATCACGTTGAACTCCTGTTAGTCGCGCCGGTTCTCATTTCTGAGCCTGGCGGAACCGTCGTTGTCTTGTTCCCACGGCCACAACGCCCGTAGGCGCCGCACCGCAGGCGACGCGAGGCCCGCATGTGGCCCCGCGTCCTTGGACGCCGTCATGGGGGCTCTCAGAGCCCCCACGAGGCGCGGTATATGTCGAGAAGGAGAGTTACTTCGCCTTCTCGAGGATCTCCACGACCCTCCACCGCTTGGTGGCGGAGAGGGGGCGGGTCTCCATGAGCAGCACGCGGTCGCCGACGCCACAGGCGTTGGCCTCGTCGTGTGCCTTGTACTTGGTCGTACGGCGGATGACCTTGCCGTACAGACGGTGCTTGACGCGGTCCTCAACGGCGACGACGACGGTCTTGTCCATCTTGTCGCTCACCACGAGGCCCTCGCGGACCTTGCGGAAGTTCCGCTGCTCGTTCGTCTCAGTGGTCTCGGTCTCAGCCATCGCTCGTCTCCTTCTCGACCGTGACGATGCCCAGCTCGCGCTCGCGCATCACGGTGTAGATACGGGCGATCTCGCGGCGGACGGCGCGCAGCCGCCCGTGGCTCTCCAACTGACCGGTCGCCGCCTGGAAGCGGAGGTTGAACAGCTCCTCCTTGGCCTCCTTCAGCTTCTGGACGAGAGTGTCCTCGTCCTCGAGCCTCAGCTCGCCGGCGGTCAGGCCCTTAGCCATCACGCCTCACCCACTTCACGCTTAACGATCTTGCACTTCATCGGGAGCTTGTGAATCGCACGCTGAAGCGCTTCGCGGGCGATCGGCTCCGCCACGCCGGACAGCTCGAACATCACGCGTCCGGGCTTGACGTTGGCGATCCACCACTCCGGCGAACCCTTACCGGAACCCATGCGGGTCTCGGCAGGCTTCTTGGTGAGCGGACGGTCGGGGTAGATGTTGATCCACACCTTGCCGCCACGGCGGATGTGACGGGTCATGGCGATACGAGCGGACTCGATCTGACGGTTGGTCACGTAGGAGTGCTCAACCGCCTGGATGCCGAACTCGCCGAACGTGACCCTGGTGCCGCCCTTGGCGGCTCCGCTGCGGTCAGGCCGGTGCTGCTTGCGGTGCTTGACCCTGCGCGGGATCAGCATGGTCAGCTCCCTTCAGCACCCGGCTGCGCAGCCGGGCCGGTCTCGGGGGCGGCCTGCGAGGCCGCCTCAGTGCGGGGGGCGCGGTCGCCACGGCCACCGCCACCGCGACGGGGGCGGTCGCCGCCACCACGACGCGGACGGTCGCCGCCGCCACCACGACGGTCGTCACGCTCGCGACGCTGGCCGGCACGAGCGCCGGCGGCGGCCGCCTCACGCTCGGCGCGGCTGGTCGGAGCCTCGCCCTTGTAGATCCAGACCTTCACGCCGATGCGGCCGAAGGTCGTACGGGCCTCGTAGAAGCCGTAGTCGATGTCCGCGCGGAGGGTGTGCAGCGGCACGCGGCCCTCACGGTAGAACTCCGACCGCGACATCTCGGCGCCGCCCAGACGACCGGAGCACTGGACACGGATGCCCTTGGCGCCGGACTTCATGGCCGACTGCATCGCCTTGCGCATGGCGCGGCGGAACGAGACACGGCTGGACAGCTGCTCGGCAACGCCCTGCGCGACGAGCTGCGCGTCGATCTCCGGGTTCTTGACCTCGAGGATGTTGAGCTGGACCTGCTTCTTGGTCAGCTTCTCCAGGTCGCCACGGATACGGTCCGCCTCGGCGCCGCGGCGGCCGATCACGATGCCGGGACGCGCGGTGTGGATGTCCACCTGCACGCGGTCCGTCGTGCGCTCGATCTCGACCTTGGAGATGCCGGCCCGCTCCATGCCCTTCTGCAGCATGCGGCGGATCGCCACGTCCTCGGCGACGTACGACTTGTACAGCTTGTCGGCGTACCACCGGCTCTTGAAGTCGGTCGTGATGCCGAGGCGGAACCCGTGCGGGTTAACCTTCTGGCCCACTATCGGGTCCTTCCCTTCGGCTCGCGGGACTCCACGATCACGGTGATGTGGCTCGTCCGCTTGTTGATCCGATAGGCACGACCCTGGGCACGCGGGCGGAACCGCTTCAGCGTCGGGCCCTCGTCGACCCACGCCCGGCTGACGACGAGCGTCTGCGGGTCGAGGTCGAAGTTGTGCTCAGCGTTCGCCATGGCGCTGCTGAGCACCTTGTAGATCGGCTCGCTCGCCGACTGGGGAGCGAACTGCAGCACGGCCTGCGCCTCCGAAGCGGGCAGCCCGCGAATGAGGTCCACCACACGGCGGGCCTTCTGGGGCGTGACACGGACGAACCGCGCCTGAGCCCTGGCTTCCATCGCTTTCTCCTACTTCCGGGACGCTTACCGCCGGCTGCGGCGGTCTTCCTTGACGTGGCTGCGGAAGGTCCGCGTGGGGGCGAACTCTCCCAGCTTGTGGCCGATCATCGACTCGGTGACGAAAACCGGGACGTGCTTGCGGCCGTCGTGCACGGCGATCGTGTGCCCGAGCATGTCGGGAACGATCATGGAGCGCCGCGACCACGTCTTGATGACGTTCTTGGTGCCCTTCTCGTTCTGGACGTCGACCTTCTTCTGAAGGTGACCGTCCACGAAGGGACCCTTCTTAAGGCTACGTGGCATTTCGGCTGCTCCTACCGCTTCTTCCTCTTGCTCCGACGACGGATGATCAGTCGGTCGCTGGCCTTGTTGGCCTGGCGGGTGCGCCCCTCGGGCTTGCCCTTCGGGTTCACCGGGTGGCGACCACCGGAGGTCTTGCCCTCACCACCACCGTGCGGGTGGTCGACGGGGTTCATCGCGACACCGCGGACGGTGGGGCGCTTGCCCTTCCACCGCATACGGCCGGCCTTGCCCCAGTTGATGTTGGCCTGCTCGGCGTTGCCGACCTGGCCCACCGTCGCCCGGCAGCGCACGTCGACCATGCGCATTTCGCCGGAGGGCATACGCAGCGTGGCGTACTGGCCTTCCTTGGCGAGCAGCTGGATCTGTGCGCCCGCGGAACGGCCGAGCTTGGCGCCGCCGCCCGGACGGAGCTCCACCGCGTGGATGAAGGTACCGGTCGGGATGTTGCGCAGCGGCAGGCAGTTGCCCGGCTTGATGTCGGCAGCGGGGCCGTTCTCGATACGGTCACCCTGCTTGATGCCGGTCGGCGCGATGATGTAGCGCTTCTCGCCGTCGGCGTAGTGGAGCAGAGCGATGTTGGCGGTGCGGTTGGGGTCGTACTCGATGTGAGCGACCTTGGCCGGAATGCCGTCCTTGTCATGCCTACGGAAGTCGATGATCCGGTAGGCGCGCTTGTGACCGCCGCCCTGGTGGCGGGCGGTGACCCGGCCGTGTACGTTACGGCCGCCCTTGCTGTGAAGGGGCGCAAGCAGCGACTTCTCGGGCGTGCTGCGGGTGATCTCGGAGAAGTCCGAGACACTCGACCCGCGGCGACCCGGGGTCGTCGGCTTGTACTTACGGATGCCCATCTTTTTCGTTCATCCTTCGTCGGTTACATGGGTGAGCCCGCCGCGCGAAAGCGCGACGGTCTCGACCCCGCACAGGCCGTGCGGCCCGCACTCACTTCTATGGCGCTGCTAGCCGATCTGACCGAAGATGTCGATCCGATCGCCCTCGACCAGGCTCACGATCGCGCGCTTGGTGTCGGGACGCTTGCCGAAACCGGTACGGGTGCGCTTGCGCTTGCCCTGCCGGTTGATCGTGTTCACGCTGGTGACCTTGACCCCGAAGATCTGCTCAACGGCGATCTTGACCTGGGTCTTGTTCGCGGTCGTCTTCACCAGGAACGTGTACTTGTTGTTGTCATCGATCAGGCCGTAGCTCTTCTCAGAGACGACCGGCTTGATGATGATGTCGCGCGGGTCGGCGATCTTCTCCATCAGGCCTCTTCCTTCCCGCTGTCGCTCAGGCGAGCGACGACCTGGTCATACGCCTCCTGCGTGAAGACCACGTCGTCCGCCACGAGCACGTCGTACGTGTTGAGCTGCCCCGCGTCCAGCAGGTGGACCTCGGGAGCGTTACGCAGGCTCAGCCACGTCAGCTCGTCGGCCTCGTCGACGACGACGAGGACGCGCGGAGCCTGGGTGACCTTGCGCAGCGCCTCGAGGGCGGCCTTGGTCTTGGGCGTCTCGCCGGAGACCAGCGAGCTGACCACGTGGACGCGACCGCCGCCGGCCCGGTCGGAGAGGGCGCCACGCAGGGCGGCGGCCTTCATCTTCTTGGGCGTGCGCTGCGAGTAGTCGCGCGGCACGGGGCCGTGGACGGTGCCACCGCCGGTGAACTGCGGCGCACGGGTCGAGCCCTGACGGGCGCGGCCGGTGCCCTTCTGGCGGTACGGCTTCTTGCCGCCGCCGGAGACCTCACCACGGGTCTTGGCCTTGTGGGTGCCCTGCCGGCGAGCGGCGAGCTGGGCCACGACCACCTGGTGGATCAGCGGCACGTTGACCTTGGCGCCGAAGATGTTCTCGGGCAGGTCGACGGTGCCGGCCTTCGCGCCGCTGGCGTCGAGGACGTCAACAGTGGTGCTCACTTGGCAGCCCCCTTCTTGGCAGAGGTGCGAACGAGGACCAGGCTTCCGTTGGCGCCGGGGATCGCACCCTTGATCAGGATGAGGCCCTTCTCGGCGTCCACGGAGTGAACCTTGAGGCTCTGCACGGTGGTGCGGACGTTACCCATCCGACCAGCCATGCGCAGACCCTTGAAAACGCGGCCCGGGGTGGCGCAGCCACCGATGGAACCCGGCGAACGGTGCTTGCGCTGCGTACCGTGCGACGCGCCCAGACCACCGAAGCCGTGCCGCTTCATGACACCCGCGAAGCCCTTGCCCTTGCTCTTGCCCGTCACGTCGACGAACTGGCCGGCCTCGAAGGTGTCGGCCAGCAGCTCCTGGCCCAGGGTGTAGTCGCTCGCGTCGTCGGTGCGGATCTCCGCGAAGTAACGGCGCGGGGTGATGTCGTGCTTACGCAGGTAGTCGCCGAGCGGCTTGTTGACCTTCCGGGGGTCGACCTGCCCGAAGCCGAGCTGGACGGCGGAGTAGCCGTCCTTCTCTGCAGTGCGGACGCGGGTCACCACACACGGACCGGCCTCGACCACGGTCACCGGCACCAGCCGGTTGTCCGCGTCGAAGACCTGGGTCATGCCGAGCTTCTTGCCCAGGACGCCCTTGATCGTCTTAGCCATGTCAGTGTGTTCCCTCAGAGCTTGATCGAAATGTCGACACCCGCGGGGAGGTCGAGCCGCATGAGCGAGTCAACCGTCTTGGGGGTCGGGTCGATGATGTCAATCAGCCGCTTGTGCGTGCGCATCTCGAAGTGCTCGCGGCTGTCCTTGTACTTGTGCGGCGAGCGGATGACGCAGTACACGTTCTTCTCGGTCGGCAGCGGCACCGGGCCCGCGACCTTCGCGCCAGTCCGCGTCACCGTCTCGACGATCTTCTTGGCCGAGCTGTCGATGACCTCGTGGTCATAGGCCTTAAGCCGGATGCGGATCTTCTGTCCCGCCATAGTGGCCTCGGTGTCCTTCGCTGTCGTCTGAAAAAGTATCGTGCGGCCTGATGCCGCTGTGTTGGTGCAGGTCGAAGCCTGCTAGACCCCACGAGGCAGACGCAGTGGATCTGCCTTTTCTTCCGTGATCCGGCAGTGACTTCGGTCATATCTCTTCGGCCGAAGCAACTGCTGGATCACGGCCTCTTACATGAGGTCCCTAACGTGGTTCGGCGGTCGGCTCCGAGTCCGGGGCCGACCGCCGCCCCGACGGTCTAGCTACTTGATGATCTTCACGACCCGGCCGGCGCCGACGGTGCGGCCACCCTCACGGATCGCGAACTTGAGGCCTTCCTCCATGGCGATGGGCTGGATCAGCTCAACGCGCATTTCGGTGTTGTCGCCCGGCATGACCATCTCCGTGCCCTCAGGGAGGTTCACGACACCGGTCACGTCAGTCGTACGGAAGTAGAACTGCGGGCGGTAGTTGTTGAAGAACGGCGTGTGGCGGCCGCCCTCGTCCTTGGACAGGATGTAGACCTGGCCGTTGAACTCGGTGTGCGGGGTGGTCGTGCCCGGCTTGATGATGCACTGGCCGCGCTCGACGTCGTCGCGCTTGATGCCGCGGAGCAGCAGGGCGGCGTTGTCACCGGCGTGACCCTCGTCGAGCATCTTGTTGAACATCTCGATGCTGGTGACGGTGGTGGTCGTCTTCTCCGGCTTGATGCCGATGATGTCGACCTGCTCGTTGACCTTGACGATGCCGCGCTCGATACGACCGGTGACGACGGTGCCGCGACCGGTGATCGAGAAGACGTCCTCGACCGGCATGAGGAACGGCTTGTCCGTCTCACGCGGGGGCTCGGGCACGTTCTCGTCGACGGCGTTCATCAGCTCGATGATGCTGTCGGCCCACTTCTGGTCGCCCTCGAGAGCCTTGAGAGCGGAGACGCGGACGACGGGCAGGTCGTCGCCGGGGAACTCCTGAGCGGACAGGAGCTCACGGACCTCCAGCTCGACGAGCTCGAGGATCTCCTCGTCGTCGACCATGTCGGCCTTGTTGAGGGCCACGACGATGTAGGGGACGCCGACCTGGCGGGCCAGGAGGACGTGCTCCTTCGTCTGCGGCATCGGGCCGTCGGTGGCGGCGACCACGAGGATGGCGCCGTCCATCTGGGCAGCACCGGTGATCATGTTCTTCACGTAGTCGGCGTGACCGGGGCAGTCAACGTGCGCGTAGTGACGCTTCTCGGTCTGGTACTCGACGTGCGCGATGGAGATCGTAATGCCGCGAGCCTTCTCCTCGGGCGCCTTGTCGATCTTGTCGAACGGGGTCGCCTTGTTCAGCTCGGGGAAACGGTCGTGAAGCACCTTGGTGATCGCCGCGGTCAGCGTGGTCTTGCCGTGGTCGATGTGTCCAATGGTGCCGATGTTCATGTGCGGCTTAGTCCGCTCGAACTTGGCCTTGCCCACTGGTTCTCTCCTTGAGAATCTGACTGACTTTCGTCTACACACTCGGGCCCGGGAACTCCCGAACCCCTTGGCGGCGGGGTGGCTCTCACCACCCCACCAGGGACCAGGACTTCTTATTCGCCCCGGGCCTTCGCGACGATCTCCTTGGCGATGCCCGGGGGCACCTCCGAGTAGGAGTCGAACTGCATGCTGTAGCTCGCGCGCCCCTGCGTCTTGCTACGCAGGTCACCCACGTAGCCGAACATCTCAGACAGCGGCACGAGCGCCGTGACGACACGGGCGCCGGCCCGCTCGTCCATGGACTGGATCTGTCCGCGGCGACCGTTGAGGTCACCGATGACATCACCCATGTAGTCCTCGGGCGTGGTGACCTCGACGGCCATCATCGGCTCGAGAAGCACTGCGTCCGCCTTGCGCGCGGCCTCCTTGAAGGCCATCGAGCCGGCGATCTTGAACGCCATTTCCGAGGAGTCGACGTCGTGCGCGGCACCGTCGACGAGCGTCACCTTCACGCCCACCATCGGGTAGCCGGCCAGCACGCCGAACTCGGCGGCCTCCTGGGCGCCCGCGTCGACCGACGGGATGTACTCCCTCGGGACACGACCACCCGTGACCTTGTTCTCGAACTCGTAGCCGTCGTTGCCCTCACCCAGCGGCTCGAGGTTGATGATCACCCGCGCGAACTGACCGGAACCACCGGTCTGCTTCTTGTGGGTGTAGTCGAGCTTCTCCACCTTGCGGCGGATGGTCTCGCGGTAGGCCACCTGCGGGCGGCCGACGTTGGCCTCGACCTTGAACTCGCGCCGCATGCGGTCGACGAGGATCTCCAGGTGAAGCTCGCCCATGCCCCAGATGACCGTCTGACCGGTCTCCTCGTCACGGCGAACCTGGAAGGACGGGTCCTCCTCGGCCAGCCGCTGGATGGCGGTCGACAGCTTCTCCTGGTCGCCCTTGGTCTTGGGCTCGATGGCGACGTTGATGACCGGAGCCGGGAACGTCATCGACTCGAGCACGACCTGGTTGGTCGGGTCGGACAGGGTGTCGCCGGTCGTGGTGTCCTTCAGACCCATGACCGCGACGATCTGGCCGGCAATCGCCGTCGGGCGCTCCTCGCGCTTGTTGGCGTGCATCTGGTAGATCTTGCCGATCCGCTCCTTCTTACCCTTCACAGAGTTGACGACCTGTGAACCGGTCTCGAGCGTGCCCGAGTAGATGCGGATGTAGGTGAGCTTGCCCAGGTGCGGGTCGCTCGCGATCTTGAAGGCCAGAGCGGAGAACGGCTCGGTCGGGTCGGCGTGACGCTCGATGACCTTGTCCTCGTGGCCGACCGCGTGGCCCTTGAAGGCCGGGATGTCGGTCGGGGCCGGGAGGAAGGCGACGATCGCGTCGAGCAGGGGCTGCACGCCCTTGTTCTTGAACGCGGTGCCGCAGAGCACCGGGTTGATGGCGCTGGCCAGCGTCGCGCGGCGGATGGCCGCGACCAGCTGCTCCTCGGTGGGCTCGACGCCCTCGAGGAAGAGCTCCATCAGCTCGTCGTCGTTCTCGGCGACCGTCTCGATGAGCCGGTCACGCCACTCGCGAGCGGCCTCGGCGTGGTCGGCCGGGATGTCGACGGTGTCGTACATCTCGCCCTTGGCCGCCTCGGCGCTCCAGAGGTAACCCTTCATCTTGATGAGGTCGATGACGCCCTTGAAGTCGGCCTCAACGCCCCAGGGAAGCTGGATGACAGCCGGGGTCGCGCCCAGACGGCTGATCATCATGTCGACGCAGCGGTGGAACTCCGCGCCGACACGGTCCATCTTGTTGACGAAGCAGATCCGGGGGACGTCGTAGCGGTCAGCCTGGCGCCACACCGTCTCCGACTGCGGCTCGACACCCGCGACGCCGTCGAACACGGCGACGGCACCGTCGAGGACGCGGAGCGAACGCTCCACCTCGATGGTGAAGTCGACGTGACCCGGGGTGTCGATGATGTTGATGGTGTGACCGATCCACTCACAGGTGGTCGCGGCAGACGTGATCGTGATGCCGCGCTCCTGCTCCTGCTCCATCCAGTCCATCGTGGCAGCGCCCTCGTGGACCTCACCGATCTTGTAGTTGATACCGGTGTAGAACAGGATGCGCTCGGTCGTGGTGGTCTTGCCCGCGTCGATATGGGCCATGATCCCGATGTTTCGGACCTTGGCCAGGTCAAGAGCGGTCGTGGTGGCCACTTCTCTCGCGTCCTCGTCGTCTCGTCGAACCCGCCGGGGTTACCAGCGGTAGTGGGCGAAGGCCTTGTTGGACTCGGCCATCTTGTGGGTGTCCTCGCGCTTCTTGACACTCGCCCCAAGGCCGTTGCTGGCGTCGAGGAGCTCGTTCATGAGGCGCTCGGTCATGGTCTTCTCGCGGCGGGCGCGGGAGTACTGCACCAGCCAGCGCAGGGCCAGGGTGGTGCTGCGCGCGGCGCGCACCTCGACCGGCACCTGGTACGTGGCACCACCGACGCGGCGGCTGCGGACCTCGAGGGTCGGCTTGACGTTGTCGAGCGCGCGCTTCAGGGTGACGACCGGGTCGTTGCCGGTCTTCTCCCTGCAGCCCTCGAGGGCGCCGTACACGATGGACTGCGCGATGGAGCGCTTGCCGTCGAGAAGCACCTTGTTGATCAGGGCGGTCACCAGGGGCGAGCTGTAAACCGGGTCAGACATGAGCTGACGACGGCCAGGAGAACCCTTGCGAGGCATAGTTAGCTCTTCTCCTTCTTGGCGCCGTAGCGGCTGCGGGCCTGCTTGCGGTTGCGGACACCCTGGGTGTCCAGCGAGCCACGGATGATCTTGTAGCGAACACCGGGCAGGTCCTTCACACGACCGCCACGCACGAGCACGATGGAGTGCTCCTGCAGGTTGTGGCCCACACCCGGGATGTAGGCCGTGACCTCGATGCCGTTCGTGAGTCGAACGCGGGCCACCTTGCGCAGTGCCGAGTTGGGCTTCTTCGGGGTCGTGGTGTACACGCGCTGGCACACGCCGCGCCGCTGCGGACTCCCCTTGAGGGCAGGAGTCTTGGTCTTCGAGACCTTGTCCTGCCGGCCCTTGCGGACCAACTGCTGAATAGTGGGCACTGCCACTCCGTTTCGTGCCTTGGCCGGTGTTTCGTCAGTTGTGATGCATTTCGCAGGTACTGCCGGTGTCATGACCTGCTGATTTTTCTTGTCTCGGTGCCCCCGCGCTCGGGCGTGTCGCGCTATTCACGCAGACGTCCCGCGAGGTTTACGAGCCAGGAAGCCGTCCCGCGCTCGCAATGAGCGCACGGTCGAGAGCCCGCTAGAGACGGGCACGAAGCTCAAGACTACCCAGGCCTCTGCGACACGTCAAAGCGGCGCGGCAAAGCGGACAAGCCTTGCCACTCCAGGACGCCGAGACCGTTTTCATCAGTGCTCGGCTACTGCTCCGGGTCCATGGTATCGGGATGGAGGGGTGGACTGTGACGGGTTCGCAAGGACTGCCAGGGTAGCCGTTTGCATGGCGGTGACCCCTGCCCTCAACGTGGGCACGGGATCGGGGCGGAAAGTCCCGGTATGCGGGCGTCCGACCAGGCCGGAGGGTGGGGCCGCGCCTACGTACCAGTAGACGGAAGGGACGCCGTAGAGGGGGAAATCCTCGCAGGCCGAGCCGCCGGGGGCGGTGACGACCGTGCCGAGCGCGGCCTCGTGGGCCCGGCGTACCAGGGCGGTGGCGGCGGGGTCGTTCGCGCCGGGGGGACCCTGGAGACCACGATGACGCCGGCTCCCGCCGTCTCCTCCGCCAGGCGCGACGCGGGCGACGGCCCGGGTCGCCGCCTCCTCCGTCGCGGCCCTGACCGTGATCCCCGCCTCGGCGACGGTGGGGACGACGCGGAGTTCGGCGCCGGCCGCGAGCCGCCCGTACCAGGTCATGAGGAAGGCGTCCCGCTCGACCGTCTCCAGCAGCCCGTAGAGCAGGGCCTCGGCCATGCTGCCGCCTAGCGCGCACCCGTTCGAGATCTCGAACAGGAACGGCCGCTCCCGCCCCCGTACGTAGTAATAAGCCAGGCTCTCCGGCACGAGGATCGGCGCCCGCCGGCCGAAGGAGTACCCCCACACCCAGTCCCAGACGGCGTCCTCGGTGAACGGCCGGAACGCGAACCCCTCCCTCTCGTAGGACGAGGTGTCGTGCTCGCCCAGCGTTCGCGGGTCGAGCGCGTCCGCGGCCGCCTCCGCGTAGGAGGCCCGCACGCGGGTGCGCTTGCCGCCGGGCTCGACGCCGCCCCACCGTTCGAGCGCTTCGAGCACGGCGGTGACCTCGCTGGCCCGGTAGCCGCGGGTGCGGCCCACGCCGGGCTCCGAACCGCCCTCGAACCGCCCTCGAACCGCAGGGGCAGCATCGCCCCGGCGATCACCAGGCCGCCGAGCGTGTCCCGGACGAGGGGCCTGATCAGCCCGCATTCGCCGTCCACGTACGTGTCGAGCAGCCCGTCGTGCTCGGCCGGCACGTCCCTGACCCGGTAGCCGGGAGGTCGCAGGGCGGCGCCGGGCTCGAACACGGCGGAAGCGCGGTCGTCGTCCGGCAGGCCGCCACAGTCGGGGCAGTGGGGCTCCGGCAGGAACGTGTGGCGTTCGGCGGTGAGTGTGCACAGGTCGACGTACCAGACAGCGCACCCGGGACCCTCGGCGGCATGCGCGGCCAGGGCCGCGATCGTGCGGGCGGCCAGGCGGCCGAGGCACGGGGAGGCCCGCTCGGCGAGTTCGGGGCCGTGGACGGCCAGGACGGCGGCCCGATCGGCGCCGTCGGTCCTGACCCGGTCCCGGCGGGTCTCGAAGCAGGTCAGGCAGCCGGGTTCGCCGGGCCGTTGCAGCGGCCCGATGACGGCGACCCCGTACTCGACCCACACGGGCAGCCACGCGGCCCCGTCGCGCCGGGGGCCGCGCGCCCAGCCGTCGCAGGCGGTGATCGTCACCTCCTCCTGCCCGTCGCGGTCCTTCAGCGCGATCGTGATCTCCTCAGCCAGCGGGCCCGTTCCCATGACCTCAGCCATGGAGCGGCTCCGTGACGACGCGGACGACGTGCGGCATGAGCGCGTGTACCTCCCGGTCGTGATCCAGCGGAACGGCGCTGACCCGCAGCCCGGCGCCGGCCAGGGCGGCGGCGAGCTCACCGGCGCCGAGCCCCCTCGCCTCCGTGTCGATGACGATCGGCGGCTCCTGCGCGACGGCCGGGCACAGCTCGGGCAGGGGCGCGGAGCCGGGAATGCCCTGGTACGCGGCCAGCATCCCTTCGAGCGTGGCCCGCAGCGCGGCCAAGGGCGTGACGCCCGCCGCCCGGCGAGCGTCCCGGCGTACACGGGCACGCCCGACGGGCCGGTGGCGTCCAGCACCTGGTACGGCAGCCCGATCGCGTCCAGCGGCGCCGCCGAACGCGCGCTCTCGTCGTCGGCCGCCCGCGCGCCGCCCACGTCCACGGGCGGCAGCGGACCGCCGAACCCGGCCAGCGCCGCGCAGTGGTCCAGTAGCCCTGCGACCAGCGCTTCCTCAGCCGAGTAACCCGCGGTTCCGATCATGAATTCGCCGACCGCGCACTCCTCCAGCGGGTCCCGCCCGGTCGCCTCGGCGAACGCGGCCGAGTCGCCGCTGCCGAGCCCGCAGGCCGCCAGGCGCATCGCCGTGGCCACGCAGTAGAGCGTCTGGTAGAGCACGCCCACGTGTTTGAGCGTCAGCGCGTACCCCATGCCTTCGTACTTCCACAGCAGCCGGCCGGCGCGGCTGGAGACCGCGAGCAGGGCCTGGGGTCGGCGGCCGGTGGCGGCGCCGTGCCCGGCGACGGTCAGCAGCCGGCGTACGGCGGGATGGCCGGCCTCGCGTACCGGTCTGAGCACGTGGTCGTGCCCGTCGTAGTAGTACATGCCGGGTTCGAGCCCGGCCACGTTCCTGACGACGGGGTAGATCTCCAGCTCGTAGACGGACCCTCCGGAGGGGTACGGCTTGCGGGTGTACTCGACGCCGTCGGCCGTCCAGCACTCCCGCACCCTGGCCGTGGGGTACGGCAGCTCGCCGAGCAGGTCGAGGGTGATCGGGCGCGCGTCGTCGTGCTCGCGTACGGACCTGCGGCCCTCCAGGACGTCTGTGAGCGAGGGGTCCTTGAGCCGCAGCTCGTCCAGGTCGGGCGTGGGCAGCTCGATCGCCCGGCCGGGGTAGGGCCGGGACCGTGCGGGCAGCGGGTCGCGAACCGGCCGCGGGCCCAGAACGTCCCGCCGAACCCGTCGCCCAGGTAACCGCGGTGACCCACCCGGCTCCGATCGTGCAACTCCAGCTCGTGCGGCGCCCACTGCCGGAACCGCAGTTCCCGCTCCTCGGCTCCCTCGGGCACGGCCAGCCCGGCCCACGCCAGGTCGGCCAGGACCTCGCCGCCCGGCCGGACCACGTCGCCGACCAGGCCGGGATCGTGGACGTACAGGTCGCACCAGGCGAGCGGGGAGCTGACGACCAGCGCCTCCCCCTCGCGCCGCAGCGTGGCGAACCTGGACAGAACCGGCCACTCCGGCACCGCCGGCCGGCCCGATGAACTCCGCCATCCCGCCCGCGACGGCGACCGACGGATTCACCCTGACCCAGTCATCCGAGAACGTCCGGACACCATCGACCTCCAGCACCGGCACCACACCCTCCAGGCGCCGCTCGGCACCGCCCCACACCGCCCGCCCGGTGCTGGTGAACGTGCTGTACGGGCTGGTCTTCACGGCGGCCCTGACCAGGTACTTGGCCAGCCTGAGCAGCTTCTGCGGCTTCGGACGCCGGGCAGGGTCCGCGAGCCATCTCTCCAGGTCGGCCGCCAGCTCGCCACCGGCCAGCGCCAGCCCCCTCCGGAAGGCGGGCTCGGCCGCGGCGGCACGCAGCCGTTCCTCCTTCTCCAGGGACTCCCGGGCGACGACCTCGGGCAGACGGGCACGCAGCCTGGCGCACTCGCGCGCACGCCGTACCCACTCCTCCACTTCACCCCTCAGCACATATGGCAATGCCGCCCCGGCCTCGGGTCCCCACTCCCGCCAGGCGGGAAGTCGCCCGGTGTGCAGCGCCCGCCGCAGCCCCACGAGCGCGGGCCGGGGCCCGGACGCGCCGAGCTCGCCGATGACGACACCGAGCGCCACGGCCAGCCGCCGCCCGTCCGCCGCCACCCGGGCGGTCTCGGCGAGCAGCCGGGTCACCAGCGCATAGGACTCGTCCCAACGCAGGGATTCCAGCTCAGCGGCCGCGACCCCGCATGTGCGGACAGCGACCGGCGGGCCGTCGTTTCCCGCTCAATAACCGTCATTACATGAGCCCCATTCGCTTTATTGGCGCCAAAAGACAACAGGCGCGGGCGCTCGAGCAGGAGCAGCAGATGTAGCAGAAGCAGTTACACGAAGCTCCCACTTCGGTCATGCCGTGACCAGCAGTAAGGGACTCGACCGCAACACCGTCATCGGTGAGTTCGAAGACGTCCATGGGCAGATCGCCGAGGTCCATGCGGACTCTCCTTCCGGGGGTAAACGCCCCATCGACATTCCAGGCAAACGCACGGATGCGCATCGCACGGAGGTCATCGCCTGGTATGGGAACACCCTTGCGACATCGCCGACGCTAGGTGTACATATGGAACAGGGTCAAGAATCCGAAATGTCTGACTAAAATCGAAAATCGGTCAGCCGGCCAGGGAGGGGGCACCTGACTGTTGAAATCGGGGCACATCTCAAACGAAAATCCCCCTAGCCGGTAGGAAATACCGGCTTAATGCGCACCAGCTCTTACGGGGAAGGGGCCATCGAGCCATGAGCGTTGTCTCAACGCGCAGCACGGGTGCCAGGACCAGCGACCATCGCGTACGCCGGACGATGGACGTCACCAGGAGCCTGCTCCTGCGTTCCGGCTACAAGCGGACCACAATGGACGAGATCGCCCGCCGGGCGGACATCGGCAAGGGCACCATCTATCTCAGCTGGGACACGAAAGACGATCTCATAAGAACGCTCGTCATTCAGGAAATGGTCGGAGTCTGCCAGGACATTTCGCGAATAGCGATGCTTCGTCCTGCCGTCGCGCGACTCTCGGAGTTCTCTTGCGAGCTGTTCACGCTCGTGTTCAAGTATCCACTCTTCCGAGCACTCTACACCTATGACAAAGAAACGATCGGAAGAGCCTGCGAAGATCCGCAACTCGGCTTCCAGTGTTATCGGTTCACGACGTTCACGCCATTTCGCGATTATCTCCGGATGCTCCACGAGAGCGGAATGTGGGACCCGTCCCACGGTTTCGCGCTCGACGCACTGCTTTCCGGTTTCATCAAACTTCATCTGCACGCCGAGATCGCCGGCGCGCGACCCGTACGGCCCTGACCCTGCCCATCAACCACTTCTCGATCTACCCCTACCGGGCCAGCCCCGGCACGGTGCTGCGCAAGCAGGTCCACCGGGGCGCCCAGCTGGACCTCAACCTCCAGCTCCACGCGTACGGCATCGCCAGGGAGCCGCTGGAAGGGGCAGGCTTCCCCGAATACGCCATGTCCTACTTCGGCCACCCACGCTGCCAGTCGGACGAGGCGTACTACCAGCTCCGGATGGACTGGATCGGCTTCGGCTCGGGTGCCAACTCCCTGGTCGGCCGCCGCTACCTGAGCTACGAGAAGGGCAAGCTGGCCCACTACAACGCCAACCCGCTGGCCTTCGACGTCAACGCCCCGGCCCACTCCCCACAGCTCACCCTCCACTTCCTGTCCCAGGCACTGACGACCGCCGAGGGCCTGGACGCCCGCCTCTACCAGGAACGCACCGGCGTCCCCCTCCGCACGGCCTGCTCCGAGCCCGAGGTGATGGCGTACCTGGAACGCATGAACGAGCACGGCCGGGTCATCGTCGACCGCGACGGCATCCGCCTCCACCGCGACGACATCGCCCAGATCTTCATCACCGTCAACTGGATCACCACCCCGGACACCACCACCAACGAGGTAATCCCCGTGACCCCCTCACCCACATAACCACCCCGAGGCTCGGCATGCGCTCGGTGAGCCGACAGTGCTCGGCATGCGCTCGGTGCTCGGCATGCGCTCGGCATGCGCTCGGCATGCGGTCGGTGGGCGGACGGTGTGGGGCGTGCGGTGGGTGGGGTGGGGGCCACGGAGACGGTCAAGCGGGCGCCGTAGCGGCGGTCAGCCGGTGAAGGGTCAGAGGCCGTCTCCTGGAGGGCCATCAGCCCCGTACGGCGAGTGGCGCCCACCGTGCACCGCCGTAACGGATGATCCTGAGCCGCCGCACCAAATGCCCCAGAAAGCAAAATGGCCCCGGAAAGCAGCGCGCCCGGGCCCCCGTGATCGGGAGCCCGGGCGCGTCACCCGGCGACTAGAAGAACATCACCGGTTGTACTGACCGAAGTCGTACTCCTCCAGCGGAACCGCCTCGCCGCTGCCAGTCCCGAAGGTGTAGTCGGCGGCGGAGCCGTCGTAGCCACCCACGGTGTACATGGCCGCCTTGGCCTCCTCGGTCGGCTCCACCCGGATGTTCCGGTACTGGGGCATGCCCGTGCCGGCCGGGATGAGCTTACCGATGATGACGTTCTCCTTCAGGCCCAGCAGCGAGTCGGACTTGGCGTGGATCGCCGCGTCCGTCAGCACCCTGGTCGTCTCCTGGAAGGAGGCCGCCGACAGCCACGACTCGGTGGCCAGCGACGCCTTGGTGATGCCCATGAGGACCGGACGGCCGGCGGCCGGCGAGCCGCCCTCCGCCACCGTCTCGCGGTTCATCAGCTCGAAGCGCGGCCGCTCCACGAGCTCGCCGGGCAGCAGGTCGGTGTCACCGGACTCGAGCACGTTCACGCGCTTGAGCATCTGCCGCACGATGATCTCGATGTGCTTGTCGTGGATGGACACACCCTGCGACCGGTAGACCTGCTGGACCTCCGCCACCAGGTGCAGCTGCACGGCCCGCGGGCCGAGGATGCGCAGCACCTCGTTGGGGTTGACCGCACCGGCGACGAGCTGCTGACCGACCGTGATCCGCTGGCCGTCCTGCACGAGCAGGCGCGAGCGCATCGACACCGGGTAGGCGATCTCCTCCGAGCCGTCGTCCGGCGTGATGACGATCTTCCTGGTCTTGTCGGTCTCGTCGATGCGAGCCCGGCCCTCGGCCTCGGAGATCGGGGCGACACCCTTGGGGATGCGCGCCTCGAACAGCTCCGTGACACGGGGCAGACCGTGGGTGATGTCGGCGCCGGCCACACCACCGGTGTGGAACGTACGCATGGTCAGCTGCGTGCCGGGCTCACCGATCGACTGGGCGGCGATGATGCCGACCGCCTCGCCGACGTCCACGAGCTTGCCGGTGGCCAGCGAGCGGCCGTAGCACGTCGCGCAGACACCGATCTTGGCCTCGCAGACGAGCGCGCTGCGGGTGCGGACGGTCTCGATGCCGGCCTGGACCAGCGCGGTGACGTGGTTGTCGTTGATGTCGACACCCGCCGCCGCGATGACCTTGCCGTCGACCTCGACGTCCTCGGCCAGGATGCGGCCGTGCACGTTGGACTCGGCGTTCTCGGCCTTGACCAGGTTGCCCGACGCGTCGCGCTCGCCGACGTGCAGCGGGACGGCGCGGTCGGTGCCGCAGTCGATCTCGCGCACGATGACGTCCTGCGCCACGTCCACCAGACGACGGGTCAGGTAGCCCGAGTCGGCGGTACGCAGGGCGGTGTCGGCCAGACCCTTCCGCTGACCGTGGGTGGAGATGAAGTACTCCAGCACCGACAGGCCCTCGCGGAACGAGGCCTTGATCGGCCGCGGGATCGTCTCACCCTTGGTGTTGGACACCAGGCCGCGGATGCCGGCGATCTGCCGGACCTGCATCTTGTTACCACGGGCGCCGGAGTTGACCATCATCCAGACCGGGTTGGTCGCCGGGAAGGCGTTGACCATGTCGGTCTCGACGTCGGCCGTCGCGTGCGTCCAGATCTCGATGAGCTCCTGACGGCGCTCCTCGTCGGTGATCAGACCGCGCTCGTACTCCCGCTGGACCTTGTCGGCCCGGCGCTCGTAGTTTTCCATGATGTCGGTCTTGTTCGGCGGCGCGACGACGTCCTCGATCGAGATCGTGACACCGGAGCGCGTCGCCCAGCGGAAGCCGGCGTCCTTGAGCGCGTCGAGCGAAGCGGCGACCTCGATCTTGGGGTAGGTCTCCGCCAGCTCGTTCACGATCGTGGACAGCTGCTTCTTGCCGACCTGGAAGTCGACGAACGGGTAGCTGTCGGGCAGCGTCAGGTTGAACAGGCACCGGCCGAACGTGGTCTCCAGCCGGATCGGGTCACCCTGCTCCCAGCCCTCGGGCGCAACCCAGTCGCGCGGCGGCAGGATGTCCTTCATCCGGAGCTGGATCTTCGCCTGAATCTCCAGCTCGCGGCGGTCGAAGGCCATCTGCGCCTCGGCGATCGAGCCGAACACGCGGCCCTCGCCGATCGCGCCTTCCTTCTGGGTGGTCAGCCAGTAGAGGCCGATGACCATGTCCTGGGTGGGCATCGTCACGGGCTTGCCGTCGGCCGGCTTGAGGATGTTGTTGGTCGAGAGCATCAGGATGCGTGCCTCGGCCTGGGCCTCAGCCGACAGCGGCAGGTGCACGGCCATCTGGTCGCCGTCGAAGTCCGCGTTGAACGCGGTGCAGACGAGCGGGTGGATCTGGATGGCCTTGCCCTCGACCAGCTGCGGCTCGAACGCCTGGATGCCCAGACGGTGGAGCGTCGGAGCGCGGTTGAGCAGCACCGGGTGCTCGGTGATGACCTCTTCGAGCACGTCCCACACCACGGGGCGGGCGCGCTCGACCATGCGCTTGGCCGACTTGATGTTCTGCGCGTGGTTGAGGTCCACGAGCCGCTTCATCACGAACGGCTTGAACAGCTCCAGCGCCATCTGCTTGGGCAGACCGCACTGGTGCAGCTTGAGCTGCGGGCCGACGACGATGACCGAACGGCCGGAGTAGTCGACTCGCTTGCCCAGCAGGTTCTGACGGAAACGACCCTGCTTACCCTTGAGCATGTCGCTCAGGGACTTCAGCGGCCTGTTGCCGGGACCGGTGACCGGGCGACCGCGACGGCCGTTGTCGAACAGCGCGTCGACGGCCTCCTGCAGCATCCGCTTCTCGTTGTTCACGATGATCTCGGGCGCGCCGAGGTCGAGCAGACGCTTGAGGCGGTTGTTCCGGTTGATGACCCGGCGGTAGAGGTCGTTGAGGTCGGAGGTCGCGAACCGGCCACCGTCGAGCTGCACCATCGGGCGCAGGTCCGGCGGGATGACCGGGATGCAGTCGAGCACCATGCCGCGCGGCGAGTTGGTGGTGTTGAGGAACGCCGACACCACCTTGAGCCGCTTGAGCGCGCGGGCCTTCTTCTGGCCCTTGCCGCTGCGGATCGTCTCGCGCAGGTTCTCAGACTCGACGTCGAGGTCGAAGCTGATCAGGCGGTCCTGGATCGCCTGCGCGCCCATGCCGCCCTTGAAGTAGCGGCCGAAGCGGTCGCGCATCTCGCGGTAGAGCAGCTCGTCGCCCTCGAGGTCCTGGACCTTGAGGTTCTTGAAGCGGCTCCAGACCTCGTCGAGCCGGTCCAGCTCGCGCTGGGCCCGGTCGCGGAGCTGACGCATCTCGCGCTCGGCGCCCTCGCGGACCTTGCGGCGCTGGTCGCCCTTGGCCCCGGCGGCCTCGAGCTCGGCCAGGTCGGCCTCGAGCTTCTTCTGCCGGGTCTCGACGTCGGCGTCACGGCGCTGCTCGATGTGCTGCCGCTCGACGGAGATCTTCGCCTCCAGCGACGGCAGGTCACGCTCACGCATCTCGGTGTCGACATGCGTGATCATGTAGGCCGCGAAGTAGATGACCTTCTCCAGGTCCTTCGGGGCCAGGTCGAGCAGGTAGCCGAGGCGCGACGGGACGCCCTTGAAGTACCAGATGTGCGTGACCGGCGCGGCCAGCTCGATGTGGCCCATCCGCTCACGACGCACCTTGGCGCGAGTCACCTCGACGCCACAGCGCTCACAGATGATGCCCTTGAAGCGGACGCGCTTGTACTTGCCGCAGTAGCACTCCCAGTCGCGGGTCGGACCGAAGATCTTCTCGCAGAAGAGCCCGTCCTTTTCCGGCTTGAGGGTGCGGTAGTTGATGGTCTCGGGCTTCTTGACCTCGCCGTGCGACCACTGACGGATGTCGTCGGCCGTCGCGAGGCCGATCCTGAGCTCGTCGAAGAAGTTGACGTCCAGCATTTTGTGCGATCTCCCCCTCAGACTTCTTCCACGCTGCTCGGCTCACGCCGGGACAGGTCGATGCCGAGCTCTTCCGCCGCGCGGAAGACGTCCTCGTCCGTGTCGCGCATCTCGATGGACATGCC